>JAABRV010000007.1:0-25000 GCA_011390735.1 Trueperaceae bacterium
GCTGGTCACCTCGGCGGCGCTGCGCGGCATCCCGCGCGAGGTCAAGGAGGCGGCCCGCGTCGACGGCGCGACGGAGGGCGAGGTGCGGCGCCGGATCGTGCTGCCCATGCTTGGCCCCACGATGCTGTTCCTGACGATCATCGGCACCGTCTTCAGCCTGCAGTCGTACACGGCGGTCTACCTGCTCACCCGCGGCGGTCCCTTCGGCAGCACCCGGGTGCTCGGCTACTACCTCTACGAGACCGCCTTCGAGCGCTACCAGCTCGGCTACGGCGCCGCCATCACGCTCTTCGTGCTGGTCATCACCCTGCTGGTGGCGTACCTGCAGGCGCGCGTGCTGGCGCGCCGCGGCGCGTCGGAGGCGACCACGTGATCGCCATGCGCCTGGTCACCGCGGCGTTCGCGGCGTTCGTCGCGCTGCCGCTCCTGTGGCTGGTCTACGCGGCCTTCATCCCGGCCGAAGCGCTGGTGCGGGCCAACCTGGCGACCTTCGGCTTCAGCCTGGAGAACTTCGCCGCGCTGCGGGGCACCGGCCTGTGGCGCGCGATGGCGGTGTCGTTCACCGCCACCGGCCTGGCGGTGGCGGGCCAACTGGCCTTCGGGCTCGGCGCGGCCTACGCGATCCGCAACGGGCTGCGCCTGCTCGCCCTGGTCATGCTGCTGCTGGCGCTGCCGAGCGAGCTGCTGCTCGTGCCCCTCTACCGGCAGCTCCAGACGATGGCCCTGATCGACACGCTGGGCGCGCTGGTGGTGCCCTTCCTCGCCAGCCCGCTGGTCGTCTTCCTGCTCCTGCAGGGCCTGCGGCGCGTCCCCTGGGAGGTCATCGAGGCCGCCCGGCTCGACGGCGCCGGCGAGGTCACGATCGTGCGGCGGGTGGTCGCGCCGATCCTCCGGCCCGAACTCACCGCCAGTGCCGTGCTCGCATTCGCCGCCCACTGGAACCTGGTGCTCTACCCTCGCATCATGACGAGCGAGTCCCTGTGGACCGTGCAGGCCTTCCTGACCGAACTGCTGCGCACCCGCGCCTTCGAGTGGGGCCTGCTGGGCGCAGCCGCTCTGGTGGCCAGCGTGCCACTCATCGTCCTGTACGTGTTCTTCGAGAAGCGCATCATCGAGGTCTTCGAGTCCGGGTTCCGCTCGTGAGCCCCCACACCCTCGCCGGTCGCCGCCGCGCGTCCGCGGGAAGGACGGTCCCCGCCCCATGAACAGATCCCTCGCCGTGATCGCCGCCGCGCTGCTACTGAGCGCGGCCTCCGCCCAGACCACGATCACCTTCTGGCACTCGATGGAGGGCGTCGAAGAGGCGGTCCTCGAGCTCGTCGACGCCTACCACGCCGCCCAGGATGAGGTGCGCGTCGACGTCCGCTACGTCGGCTCCTACCCCGAGGCGCAGACGCGCCTGGTGGCCGCCTTCGGCACCGGCAACGAGCCCGTCGTGTTCCAGGCGGAGATCGGCTTCTTCCCGCGGCTGGTGGGCGACGGCGCCGTGCAGGACCTCGCCGACCTCGCGGCCACGCTCCCCGAGGACGTGGTGGCCGACTTCTACCCCGGCCTGTGGGGGTACGGGGAGTTCGACGGTGCGCGCTATGGCCTGCCGTGGAACGCCTCGACACCGGTGATGTACTACAACGCCGACGCGCTGCGCCAGGCGGGGGTGGCACCACCGACCACCTGGGACGCCTTCGCCGCGGCCGCCGCCGAGCTGACGACGCGCGCCGCGCAGGGCGCGATGTTCGTCGGCGACTCGTGGCTGTTCGAGATGATGGTGCTCAGCCGCGGCGGCGTCCTGGCGCTCGAGGACGGCACCCCCAACCTCGACGGTCCCGAGGCGATCGAGGCGCTCACGATGCTGCACGGGCTCGCCCGCGCACGCCAGCTCGCCTTCTACGGCGCGGCCGAGAGCACGCCGGCCATCCTCTCGTTCGTCCGCACGCGCAACCTCATGACCTTCGCCAGCATCGCCAACTGGCCGGACGTGCGCCGCTTCTCGGTCGGCTTCGAGCTCGCCGCTGCCCCGGTGCCGATGGAAGACGGGGGGCGCGTGCCACTGGGCGGCGCCCAACTCGTCGTCATGCGCGGCGCCAGCGAGGCGCAGCGACTGGCCGCCTTCGACTTCTGGCGCTTCCTGGTGGAGCCCGAGAACCTCGCCCGCTGGGTCGAGGCGTCGTACTACATCCCCGTGCGCCGCTCGGCCATCCCGCTGCTGGACGACTTCTACGCCGCGGACCCGAACCGCGCGGCGGCGCTGGCGCAGCTCGAGCTGGCCGTGCCGCGCCCGCGGATCCCGGAGTTCGACGCCTGGCGCCGGCTGATCGACGACGCCCTCGAACGCACGCTGCGCGGCAACCAGTCGCCGCAGGCGTCGCTGGCCGAGGCCCAGCGCCGCGCCCTGGAGGAACGCTGATGCGACTCGGCTTCTCACCCATGACCGCCCACATGCTCGACACCGAGGCCGCCTTCCGCCTGGCGGCCGAGCTCGAGCTCGACTTCGTCGAGCTCTCCTTCGACCTGCACGAGGTGCTGCCCACGCTGCAGGACCCGAAGCTGATCCGCGACCTGACCCGCGCCACCGGCGTCGGCACCACGGTGCACCTGAGCTACGTCGACCTCAACCTCGCGTCGCTCATGCCGGTCGCCCGCCGCGCGTCGGTGGAGCGCACGCTCGCCGGGCTGGCGTACGCCGACCAGGTCGGCGCCGTCTGCGGCGTGCTGCACAGCGGCATGCACTACCTGCGCCACCCCCAGGCCGACGCGCTGGCGGCCGCGGCCCTCGACGATTCGCTGTCGCAGGTGGCCGGCTCGAGCGTGCCGATCGCCATGGAGAACCTGGTCCTCGGCGAGGACGACTTCCTGCGCACCCCCGAGCAGTTGCGCGACCTCACGGACCGCCACGGCCTGCGCAACTGCCTCGACACCGGCCACGCGCACGTCCAGGGCACGCGCGAGGGCTTCGCCGCCGTGGACGCCTACCTCGAGACGCTGGGCGAGCGCATCGTCCACCTCCACGTGCACGGCAACCACGGCGTCCACGACGAGCACCTGCCGACCGACCAGGGCACGCTGGACTACGCGCCCTACGCCGCCTACCTGGCGAAGTTCCCGGGCACGATCTGCCTGGAGATCGGCACCACCGGCGCGGAGGGGGTGCGCGCCAGCGCCGCCCACTTCCGGCGCCTCGCGGAGGGCGTCGCATGAGATCGGCGTACCTCGGTCTCGCGCTCGCGCTCGGCCTGATCGGCTTCGCCGCCGTCGAGATCACGGGGCGCATGCGCGGGACCCTGACCGCCGTCACGCCCTACCTGTGGCTCGACGCCGCGGTCTTCGGGCTCACCGCCGTGCTGCTCGCAGCCGTGTTCTTCCGTCCCTTCCGGCGCTCGCGCCCCATGGCGACGTTCTTCCTGGTGCTCGGCTACGTGCTGCTCTTCGCCCCGCTCGCAGGGGTGCTCGGCGCGGCGGCGGAGCTGACGGTCGACGGGCTGTGGGGCGTGCCGAACCTGGTCGGCAGCACCTTCCTGCACGCACCGACCAACCTGATCTACGCCCTGACGCTCGACGTCGGCGTCGTCGCGCTGCCACTCGGGGCCGTCGCCGCGGGCCTGCTGGCGTGGCGGGCGAGGCGGCCGGACAGGCACCGGGGGTTCTGAGCGACCCCAAGCACATCGACCCCCGTCGATGACAGGTACGAAGGTCCCTTCGGCGCCTCGGTGGCCCTCGGTAGCGTCGCATTGCCCGGGCTGCCACGTCCAGGAGGGTCACGACATGAGAACGAGGCCGATCGTGTGGGTCATCGGCGTGGGTTTCGCCGTCGCGATGGCCATGCTCGTCGCGTTGGCGCAGGACGCGCCCGCCGACCCGCTGCAGCAGACGGCGCAGGCGCTGTTCCAGCCACTCCCCGAGGTCATGCTCGACCCGGACCGCGCCTTCTCCGACGAGCTCGTCGAACTGGGCAAGATGCTCTACTACGACCCGCGGCTGTCGCTGTCGGGCTTCGTGTCGTGCAACTCGTGCCACAACCTGGCGACCTACGGGGTCGACAACCTGCCGACCTCGCTCGGGCACCGCTGGGCCGTCGGCCCGCGCAACTCGCCCACCGTCCTCAACGCCGCGCTGCACGCCGCACAGTTCTGGGACGGCCGCGCCGCCGACGTCGAGGAGCAGGCCCAGGGTCCGGTGCTCAACCCCATCGAGATGGCGATGCCACACGAGGACTACACCATCGAGCGCCTCGCCTCGATGCCCGGTTACGTCGACGCCTTCGCCGCCGCCTACCCCGACCACGCAGAAGCACTGACGTACGTGAACATGGCCGACGCGATCGGCGCCTTCGAGCGCACGCTCACGACCCCGGACCGCTTCGACGACTTCCTGAACGGTGACGGCGCGGCGCTGAGCGAGCTCGAGCGCGAGGGCCTGCAGGTCTTCATCGACTACGGCTGCGCCGGCTGCCACGGCGGCGCCGCCATCGGCGGCACGGTCTTCGCCCGCTTCGGCATGGTCGAGGCGTACTGGGAGGCCACCCGCGAGTTCGTCACCATCGACTCGCCGACCATGCCGATGGACGTCGGCAAGTTCGCGGTCACGCAGCGGCAGGAGGACCTCTACGTCTTCAAGGCGCCATCGCTGCGCAACATCACCCGCACCTACCCGTACTTCCACGACGGCTCGGTGTGGGACCTGCGGGCCGCCAACGAGATCATGGCGCGCGTCCAGCTCGGCCGCCAGATGAGCGAGAGCGAACTCGACGCCCTCATGGCCTGGTACGCCACGCTCGAGGGCGAGATCCCGGCGCACGCCCTGCAGCTGCCGGTGTTGCCGGCCTCGTCGATGGAGACGCCGCGGCCGAGCAACCGCTGAAGCGACGGGCGGCGCCCGTCCACCGACGTTCGGCCTGGGGCCGTCCCGTTCGGGACGGCCCCTCCGGTCGCCCCTCGGCTAGCCCGCGCGGCCGACGCCCATGCGCCGCAGCACGTCGCCGCGCGTGGCCTGGTAGCGGAACACCCCCACCACGTGCACGACCAGCAGCGCCATGAACAGGTAGGCGCCGGTCGCGTGCGCGTCGCGTGCCTGCGCGACGTCGAGCGTCGCGGGCGGCGGCGAGCCGGCCTGCAGCAGGGGGCCGATGTCGTTCTGCAGGATCGCGAACGTCCCCGACGCCGCCAGCGCCAACGGGAACAACGTCACGACCCAGTGGACGCCGCGGTACAGCGCCCGGTTCCACGGCGCGAGGCCGCCCGGCACCGGCACCGGTCGACGAAAGCGCAAGACGACGCGCGTCAGCATCAGCGCCACGATCGCCCAACCGCCCAGCAGATGCGCCTGGTACAGCGCCAGCCGCAGGCCATCGTCGAGCGTGCGGGCCATGATCAGCCCCGTTGGGATCATCGCGAGGATGAGGGCCGCCGAGACCCAATGCAGGACCTGGCGGGAGCGGGGGTAGACCTGGTCGTCGCGTGCGGGCATGCGTCCTCCTCGGGCGTCGCCGGGCCCGGCGCGTCGGGCCGGCCCCATGAGGGCGAAGCATACGCGTTGGCGGCTCAGCCCGGGCCCGAACCGGCGTCGATGCCCGGCTCGTAGCAGACGACGAGGTCGCCCGCCCCCCGCGGCCGCAGACGAACCTCGCCCAGCACGGCCGGCAGCAGGCACGAGCCGGCGCGCGGCAACGTGACGACGCCGCCCTCGTGCTCCACGTCCAGCGCATCACCCAGGTTCGTCAGCGTGACGAAGCCCCCCTCGCCCGGCACCGTCGTCGCCGCGCCCGAGAGCGCCCAACGCTCCAACACGAAGCGCTCGCCCCGGCACCCGATCGTGCGCCGCAGCGCGCCGGACGCGACGACCGTGCCTGCGTCCGGCCGCGGCCGCGCGTCCGAGGTCGCGATCGCCAGCGCATGCTCGAGCCCCTCGGCCCACGCGTCCGGCGCCAGCGGCCGGCCGTACACGTCGTCGGGCATGACGCTCTCCGAAAGATCGCTCGTCTGCTGCACCTCGACGATGAGCGTGTCGGGCCCGAAGCCATGGAGCACCCCGCCGGGCACGAGGACCGTGTCCCCCGCGGCGACCGGGTGGCGCAGCAGCACGTCGTCGTGCGCACCAGCCCGGAACGCCGCCCGCAGCGCGGCGCGGTCGACGCCGGGGCGCACGCCGACCAGGACCGACGCCCCCGGCGCGGCCCACACGACGTGCCACGCCTCGTCCTTGCCGTTCGGCGCGCCGTAGTGCGTGCGCGCCGTCGCGTCGTCGGGGTGGACGTGCACCGGCAGGCGGTGGCTGGCGTCCAGGAACTTCACGAGCAGCGGGAGGTGCGGGCCGTACCAACCCGGGCGCACGAGGGCGTCGGGGAACGCGTTGACCAGCTCCCGCAGCCGACGGCCGCGGTACCCGCCGTTCAGGACGACCGCGGGCTCGTCGTCGTGGTCGCTCACCTCCCACGTCTCCGCGATCACGCCGTCGGGCAGGCCCGCCTTGCCGAGCCGGTCGGCGATGAGGCGGGCGCCGAAGGCGTAGCGGCGGACGCCGTACGTGAGCAGCAGGGGGTACGCGTCGAAGGCCGGCATCGGGGCTCCTCGCGCCGCTGGAGGTCCGTCGTGCCCACAGTCGCGGCGCGTCGACCAGGCTAACCTCCCGGCGTGGAGGCGATCCCGACCCGCACCGATCCCGCGGCGCTGCGCCTGCCGGCGGCGGTCGCGGCGGCGTTCCCGCCGTCACGCGCGGCAGGACTCGCGCGGCTCGCCGGCGTCGACCCGGCCATGTACGCCCGCACCCGCAACCACCTCCGGGGCGGCGTCACCCGGCTGTCGCCCTACCTCACGCACGGCCTCCTCTCGGTGCCCGAGGCGATCGCGGCGGTGGGTGCCGACGGCAAGCTCGCCCAGGAGCTCGCCTGGCGGGAGTTCTTCCAGCTGGTCCACGCCCGCGAGGGCGCCGGCATCCTGCGCGACCGCTTCCGCCGCCAGCCGCGGCTGGCGCCCGACGCGGGCCCCCGGCGACTGCCGCGCGCGCTGGTGGAGGGCCGTACGGGCATCGAGGCGCTCGACGCCGCCGTCCGCTCGCTCGTCGACACCGGCTACGTGCACAACCACGCCCGCATGTGGCTCGCGGCGACCGCGTGCCACCTCGCCGGCGCGGACTGGCGCGCCGGCGCCGCCTGGTTCCAGTTCCACCTGCTCGACGGCGACCTGGCGTCGAACGCGCTGTCGTGGCAGTGGGTGGCCGGCAGCGGCAGCGCCAAGGCGTACCTGGCCGACCAGGCCAACCTGAACCGCTTCGCGGACACCCGCCAGCAGGGCACGTTCCTCGATCGCCCGCACGACGACCTCCTCGCGGGCCCCGTGCCCGAGGAGCTACTTGACTCGGTCGAGCTCGACCTGCCGGTCGCGCTCCCCGACCTGCCGCCGCCGACGCTCGACCCGCGGCGCCCCGCCCTGCTCTACCACCCCTGGGGGCTCGACCCGACCTGGCGGGCCGACGAGGACGCCGACCGCTGGCTGCTGCTCGAGCCCGCGTTCTTCGCGCGTCACCCATGGAGCGCGACGCGGTTCGCGTGGCTGCTGGCGGCCGCCGCTTCGGTCCCCGGCCTCCGCGTCGCCATCGGCGACGCCCGCGAGGTCTTGGCGAACCGGGTCGCCGCGGCCCAGCGGGGCGACGCCGCACCCGTGCGCCACCGGGCCCACCCCGCCGCCGCGCACTGGCCGGGGCCCCGCGACCCGCTGCCGACCGCGTTCGCCCACCGCTGGGCGGCGGACGCGGCCCCGCGTTCGTTCAGCGCCTTCTGGCGGGAGGTCGCGCCGCGAGGCTCCTGAACCCCGAACCTCGAAGGTCCGGACGCGCCACCCCCCGGGGCTTGCGGCGCTTCGCACGCGGTGGGACGGTCCCGCGCCGCCACGGACCGCGTCCTCGCCGCCGGCCACGCACGAGGCGTTCGTCCCAATCGGCCCCGTGGTAGCTTCGAATCAGATGGCAACGGCGTCGCCGGTCCGCGTCCCTTACCCGGCCCGGGCCGACCGCGAGGAGGTGCCGCCATGCGCGTGTTGGTCACGCTGCTGTTCCTCGGTGCGCTGGTCGTCTTCCTGTGGACGGGCCTGCAGTACCTCATGTCGCGCTTCGCGCGCCCACTCGACGAGCATCGCCGGGAACACGACCAGATCCAGGGCCGCCTCGAGGACCTCGAACGGCGGCTCGGCGACCCGGTGCCCGATCGCGACGCTCGCGACCGGAACGCCCGACCCCCCTCCTGACCCAACGCGCAAGACGACGGGCCGACCGCGAACCCCACCGCGTGGGCGGTGGCCGCGTGTCGGCGCTCGCGGGGCGGTGCTAGGCTGACCGGGTGCCCGCCGGCGACGCCCTTCCCCTGACCACGCGCCCGGCCCGGCCGGCCCCTTCGGAGGCCGCGGCGTGACCGGCCGCCCGCGTCCGCCGGCCCGCAGCGACCGTGCCGACGACGCCCTCCGGAGCATCACGGTGGAGCGCGGCGGTCACCGCCACGCCGAGGGCGCCGCGCGCGTCGCCTGGGGCCACAACGTGGTCGTGGCGACCGTCAGCGTCGAGCCGAGGCTGCCGCCACACCTGCGCGGCCGCGGCTACCGCGGGGGCTGGCTGACCGCCGAGTACGCGATGCTGCCGCGGGCGACGCACGAGCGCACGCCGCGCGAGCGCGGCCAGGTGCGCGGACGCAGCCAGGAGATCCAGCGCCTGCTGGGCCGGGCGCTGCGCGCGGCCACCGACCTCGAGGCCTTCCCGGGCCAGACGCTGCACGTCGACTGCGACGTGCTGCAGGCCGACGGCGGCACCCGCTGCGCCGCGATCCTCGCCGGCTACAGCGCCCTGCACGACCTCGCCGACCGCCTCGTGTTCGGCGGCAAGCTCGACGCCTGGCCACTCACCCACGAGGTCGCGGCCGTCTCGGTCGGAATGGTCGGCGAACGCCCGCTGCTCGACCTCGATCAGGCCGAGGACGCCGCGGCGACGGCCGACCTGGCGGTGGTGGGCACCGGCGACGGCCAGGTCGTCGAGGTCCACGGCGGCGGCGAGGGCGCGCCGCTGGACGCGGAGGCGTACGTGCAGCTCGTCGCGCTCGGCCTCGCCGGGGTGGCGCGCGTCGTGGAGCTGGCGCGCGCGGGGTGGTCGCGGTGACCGGTGCCGCACCCCTGCGCTGGGTGCTGGCGACCCTCAACTCGGGCAAGGTGCGCGAGTTCGCCGCCGCCCTCGAGGGGACCGGCATCCGACTCGCGGCCGCCGGCGACCTCGGGCTGGAGCGGTTCCCGCCGGAGACCGGCGCGACCTACGAGGAGAACGCCCTCGGCAAGGCGGGGTACGCCGCCGCCACGCTGGGGCGCGTGGCCATCGCGGACGACAGCGGCCTCGAGGTCGACGCGCTCGGCGGCGCACCGGGCGTGCGCTCCGCACGCTTCGGCGGCCCGGGCCTGACCGACGGCGAGCGCATCGCCCACCTGCTCGACCGGCTCAAGCACGTGCCGATGCCGCAACGCACGGCCCGCTTCGTGTCGGTGGTGGTGGTGGCCGCCCCCTCGGGCGCCGTCGCGACCTTCGAGGGCCGCACCGAGGGCGTCATCCTGCACGGCCCGCGCGGCGACGACGGCTTCGGCTACGACCCGGTGTTCCGCTCGCTGGACCTCGGCGTGACCTTCGCGGAGGCCACGCTCGCCGAGAAGCAGGGTGTGAGCCACCGCGGACGCGCCCTGGCCGAGTTGCGCGCCTGGCTCGCCGGCCCCGACGCCGAGCCGTTCCTGGGCTGAGGCCCGGCCGGACCCTCGACGCGGGGGCGCGTGCGCCCTGCCGCCCGCGTGCCCGCACGAACGCCCTGACTGCCCCGTCTCCGGTATCCTCGAGCTACCGTCACGAAGGCCTGCGTGTGCTGGTCGCTGCCTCGCCGACGAAGGGAGTTCGCCATGACCCGCTCGGGTTCCATGCTCGTCGTCATCCTCGCCGTCCTCGTCTCGCTCGGCCACGGGCTCGCGCAGGGGCTGCCGGCGGAGGCCGAAACCGCCCTCCGTACGGGCGAGGCGCGCATGGCGGAGGCCCTGCGGACCTACCCGGCGCAGTACCCCGACCGCCCGCTCTGGCAGCAGGCGTTCGCCGAGGGGCGACGCGCCGCGGAGTTCGCCCCCGAGTCGCTCGAGCCCGTCCGCTTCCTGGCCGAGGCATACAGCCGCAGCCACTGGACCGGGCGCGCCTGGCCGGCGTGGATGGAGTTCGTCGACCGCGGTGGCGTGCTCGACGACGAGGCGCGCGAGCTCCTCGCGCTCGTGGGCCACGAGCTCGGTTACGGCGCCTACGCCCGCGGCGACCTCGAGGCCGCACTCGAGACCTACCTGACGGTCAGCGATCTCGTCGCCGACGACATCGAGTCGCGCGTGTGGGCCGGCCGCATCCTCATCGAGACCGAGCGCCCGGCGCAGGCCGTGCCGTTCTGGCGCTCCGTGCTCGAGCTCGACCCGACCGATGCCCGCGCCGCGTACTTCGCCGACCTGGCCCGCGAGCAGGCCACCTGGGGCACGCGCGCCGTCGAGGTCTTCCGCGAGGGGATCGCGCTCTACGAGCAGGGATCGCCGCAGGCCGCGGCCGAGCGCTTCGCCCGCGCCGCCGTCCTCAACCCCACCTACCCGGCCGCCTGGGCGTGGCTGGGCCGCGTCGCGTTCGAGGCGGGCGACTTCGTCGACGCGCGTCGCGCCTACGCCAACGCCGCCGGCCTCGCCCCCGACGACGAGACCTACCGCTACTTCCTCGCGCAGTCGATCGCGCGGGCGGAGGCGGAGGCCGGCGACGACTGACGCCGCGACGGCGCCGGCGCGACCCGAACCGCGGTGCCCATCGCGCAAGCGGCGCCGCCGCTGAGGGCACGCCCGTGCGCCACCTCCTGATCCTCGGCGACCAGCTGACGACCGATCACGGACCGCTCGCGGACGCGGAGCCCGCGACGACCGTCGTCCTGACGATCGAATCCGTCGAGCTCGTTCGCGCCACGCGCGCCCACGTGCAGAAGGCCGCGTTGTTCTACGGGGCGCTGAGGCGATTCTCGAGCCATCTGGCGGCCCGCGGCTTCCAGGTCGACCACCACCGCACCGCGGACTCGTTCGCGTCCGCGATCGCCGAGCACTTGCGTCGCTGGCCCGGGGTCACGCTCGAGCTCATGCGTCCGGCCGACCGCGGCGTCGCCGAGGCGCTCACGCGCGCCGCGCGCCGCGCGGGCGGCGACGTCCGCCTGCTGCCCAACCCCCTGCGGCTCGTGCCCGACGAGGCCTTCGACGCGTACGCGCGGGGCGCGAGCGGTGGCGGATGGAGGCGTTCTACCGCCGTGTCCGCGCCCGCGAGGGCTGGCTGATGGATCCCGAGGACCCGACGAAGCCCCTCGGCGGCGTGTGGAACCTCGACCGTGAGAACCGCCGCGTGCCCCCGGCGGGCACGCGCTTTCCGCCGCCGCCGAGCTTCGCGCCCGACGAGCTGATGCGCGAGGTGCTCGACGACGTCGAGCGGCTCTTCCCCGACCACCCGGGGCGACTGCGACCGTTCGGCTGGCCGACGAGCCGCGCCGAGGCCCTCGCGGCCCTCGACGACTTCGTCGACCACCGCCTCCCCGCCTTCGGCCCGTACGAGGACGCCATGGTCGCCGGCGAGCGCGTGCTGCACCACAGCCAGCTGTCGGTGCCGCTCAACCTGGGGCTGCTGCACCCGCGCGAGGTCGTCGAGGCCGTGGTGCGCGCCTTCCACGAGGGCGACGGCCGCGTGCCGCTCGCCAGCGCGGAGGGGTTCGTGCGGCAGGTGCTCGGCTGGCGCGAGTTCGTCTACCACGTCGACCGCACGCGCGGGCCGGCGCTGGAGGCCGCCAACGCGCTCGACCACGACGCTCCGGTGCCCGACGCGTTCTGGACCGGCCGCACCCGGATGGCCTGCCTGGCCGACGCGTGGCAGGGCCTGCACGAGCGCGGCTGGAACCACCACATCGAGCGGCTGATGCTCTTCGGCAACCTCGCGCTGACGCTCGGCACCGACCCCCGCGCGCTGACCGCGTGGTTCACCGCCCACTACGTCGACGCCCTCGATTGGGTGATGGTGCCGAACGTCATGGGCATGAGCCAGTACGCCGACGACGGCGGCTTCACCAGCAAGCCCTACGTCTCCGGCGGCGCCTACATCGACCGCATGTCGGACCACTGCCGCCGCTGCCCGTTCGAGCCGGGCCGCAGGACGGGGGCCGACGCCTGCCCCTTCACGGTCGGCTACTGGGACTTCGTCGACCGGCACCAGGCGCGCTTCGAGCGCCACCCGCGGATGGCCATGATCGTGCGATCGTGGCGCGCGCGGCCCGAGGCGGAGCGGAGCGCCGTACGTGCCCGCGCGGCGGAGTTGCGCGAAGGACTGCCCTGAAGTCGCGCCGTGCTACCCCCGTCGAACGCCGCTGCGCTGAGCACGTCGCGCTACGCCGGGTCGCGCCGCTCCACACCGAGCACGACGGCTCGCCTACACCTCGATCGTCACGCGGGCGTCGTCCCCCCACAGGTGGACCGCGTCGGAGAAGCGGATCACCCGCGACCGGTGGCCCATCGAGATGCTGTGGGTGCGGGCACCGTCCTTGAAGAACTTGACCCCGCGCAGGAAGTCGCCGTCGGTGATGCCGGTGGCGCTGAACACGATGTGCTGGCCGGGCGCGAGCTCCTCGGTGCGGTAGATCCGGCCCAGGTCCACGCCGGCGTCGTCGAGCCGAGCGCGCTCGGCGTCGTTGCGCGGCGTGAAGCGCCCCTGGATCTCGCCGCCCAGACACTTGACCGCGGCCGCCGCCAGAACCCCCTCGGGTGCGCCGCCGGTGCCCATGACGCCGTGGATGTTCGTGCCGCGCATCACCGCCGACAGCGCGGCGATGACGTCGCCGTCGCCGATCAGCTTCACCCGGGCGCCGGCCTCGCGGACCTCGGCGATCAGCCGCTCGTGGCGCGGGCGGTCGAGGATGACGATCGTCAGCTCGCGCACGTGGCGGTCGAGCGCCCCGGCGATGCTGGCGAGGTTGGCGGCGACGGGCCATGCGAGGTCGACCTTGCCGGCCGCGGGCGGGGGCACGATGAGCTTCTCCATGTAGGTGTCCGGCGCCTGAAACAGGCCGCCCTTCTCGGACAGCGCGATGACGGCGACGGAGTTGGCGATCATCTTGGCCGTGATGTCGGTGCCCTCGACCGGATCGACGGCGATGTCGACCTGGAACGCGCCCTCGCCGCCCTGGCCGACCTTCTCGCCGATGTAGAGCATGGGCGCCTCGTCGCGCTCGCCCTCGCCGATGACGATCTCGCCGTCGATGTCGAGCTCGTTGAGCACCCGCCGCATGGCGTCGGTGCCGGCCTGGTCGACCAGGTCGGCGTCCCCGCGCCCGGCGACGCGGGCGGCGGCGATCGCCGCCTGCTCGGTCACGCGGACGGTGTCGAGGACCAGGGCGCGCTCGAAGTCCATGCGCGCGGAGCGGACCAGAACGGCCTCCGAAGCCTTCTCGCTGGTTTCAGCCATGCATCCATGGTGACACGTGGGGCGGCCGCCCGGCCCCACCGATGCCGTCGCGCCCGCGGGTCCACGGCCTCAGGCTCGCCCCCGTGGGTCCACGCCCGCGGACGGCTCAGGCCGAGCGGTGCCGCCCGGCGAGCACGCGCGCGACGGCGTCCAGGTCGTGCCCGCGCTCGCGCAGCAGCACGGTGAGGTGGAACAGCAGGTCGGCCGCCTCGCCGAGCAGCTCCTCGTCCTGCCCCTGGAGGGCGGCGACGACGGTCTCGCCCGCCTCCTCCACCACCTTCTGCGCCACGTAGCCAACGCCGCGCCGGTGCAGCTTGGCGACGTACGAGCCCTCGGGCAGCGTGGCGAGGCGCTCGTCGACCACCCGCTGAAGCAGGCCCATGACCGCGCCGATCCCGGCCGCGTCGACCGGCCCCTCGACCGGCACCCGCGCCTCGTCGCCCGGTGCCCGGAAGAAGCAGGAGCGCTCGCCCGTGTGGCAGGCCGGACCGGCCGGGTCGACCCGGTACAGCAGGGCGTCGCCGTCGCAGTCGACGCGCACCTCGCGCACCCGCTGCACGTTCCCCGAGGTGGCGCCCTTGTGCCACAGCTCGGCGCGCGAGCGGCTCCAGTAGTGCGCCTCGCCCGACTCCAGCGTGCGCCGCAGCGCCAGCGCGTTGGCGTAGGCCAGCGTCAGCACGTCGCCGGAGGTCGCGTCTTGCGCCACCACCGGGACCAGACCGGCCGCGTCCCAGGTGACGGCGGCCAGCGCGGCCCCCACCCCGCCCTCGTCAAGGTTCATGTTCGTACCTCCGGCGCCAACGCCTCGCTCAGGTCGTCCATGAGGTCGTCGACGTGCTCGATCCCGACCGAGACCCGCAGCAGGTCGGTCGGGGTTGGCCCGCCGGGCGGCTCGATCGACGCCCGGTGTTCGATCAGGCTCTCCACGCCGCCGAGGCTGGTGGCGCGGGTGAACAACCTCACGCGGCCGGCGACCGCTCGGGCGGCGGCCTCGCCGCCGGCGAGGCGGAACGACAGCATCGCCCCGAACGCGCGCATCTGGCGCGCCGCGACCTCGTGGTTGGGGTGCGCGGGCAGCCCCGGGTAGCGCACCTCGCGCACCGCCGGGTGCGCGACCAGGAAGGCGGCCAGCGTGGCGGCGTTCTCCGCCTGCACCGCCAGCCGCACGGCCAGGGTGCGCAGCCCGCGCAGCGCCAGCCAGGCGTCGAAGGGGCCGGCGACGCCGCCCTCCAGGCGCTGGATGTCGCGCACCCGCGGCCACGGGTCGTCGGGCTCCGGGCGCGCGGCGGGCGCGGCGACGACCACGCCGCCGAGCACGTCCGAGTGCCCCGAGAGGTACTTCGTCGTCGCGTGCACCACGAGGTCGGCGCCGAGATCGAAGGCCGGCTGCCATGGCGGCGGCGTCCAGGTGCCGTCGACCGCCACCCACACCGGCGCCCCGTAGGCGGCCTCGGCCTCGCGCGCGACGGACACCACGCCCGCGATGTCGGTCACCTTGAGCTGCGGGTTCGACGGGGTCTCGACCCACACGAGCCGCGTCTCGGCGCGCACGGCCCCCCGCACGGCCGCGAGGTCGCTCATGTCGACCGCCGTCAGCCGCAGGCCCGCGGGGACGAGCACGCGCTCGAGCAGGGTGCGCAGGCCGTGGTACATGTCGTCCGGCACCACCAGGTGGCCGCCGGCGGGCACGCTGCGCAGCACGGCGGCCGCGGCCGCCGAACCCGAGGCGAACGCCGCCGCCTCGCGGCCGCCCTCCAGCTGGGCCATGGCGTGCTCGAACGCCGCCCGCGTGGGGTTGTCGCTGCGGCTGTAGACGTAGCCGCGCGGGTATTCGCCGTCCGCCCCGCGCTCGAAGGTGGTCGCCAGGTGCAGCGGCGGCACCAGGGCCCCAGTCGCCGCGTCCGGCTCCAGGCCGAGGTGCACGGCGAGCGTCTCGGGGCGCCAGCGGCCGGTCACAGGAGCCTCACGGGCACGCCGGCGGCCGCCAGCACGCGCTTGACCTCGGGGATGGTGATCTCGCGCCGGTGGAAGATCCCGGCCGCCAGCGCGGCGTCGGCCTCGCCCTCCACCAACACCGCGCGCATGTGCTCGGCCGAGCCGGCGCCGCCCGACGCCACGACCGGCACGTCGACGGCGCGCGCGACGGCGCGGGTGGCCGCGATGTCGTAACCCGTCTTCATGCCGTCGGCATCGATGCTGTTGAGCACGATCTCGCCCGCCCCGAGCTCGGCGCCGCGCACGGCCCAGTCGAGCAGGTCGAGACCGGTGTCGCGCCGGCCGCCCGCCACGAAGACGCCCCAGCCGCCGTCCGCCCGGCGCTTGGCGTCGATTGACAGCACCACCGCCTGCGCGCCGTAGTGGTCGGACGCCGCGCGCAGCAGCTGCGGGTCGGCGACGGCGCCCGAGTTGATCGAGACCTTGTCGGCGCCAGCGTCGAACAGCGCCTTGACGTCGTCGAGGGTGCGCACGCCGCCGCCGACGGTCAAGGGCATGAAGCAGCGCTCGGCCACCCGCTCGATGACGTCGCGCATGGTGGCGCGCCCGTGCGCCGTGGCGGTGATGTCGTAGAACACGAGCTCGTCGGCGCCCTCGGCGTCGTAGCGGACCGCGAGCTCCACCGGGTCGCCGACGTCGGCGAGCTCGCCGGCCTCGGCGCGACCGAACTGCTGGCCCCGCGTGGTGCGGCCGTCGTGCACGTCCAGGCAGGAGATGATGCGCTTCGCCAACACGGGCGCACGCTACCACCCGGGCCGTGGGGGCCGCTTGGCGACCGATGCGCCACCCACGCCACACGGGGTCGCTCCCCGCCCTCAGCGTCGAAGCAGCGACAGGATCTCGAGGTGGTGCGTGTGCGGCTGGAAGTCGTACGGACGCACGCGCTCGAGCCGGAAACCCGAGCGCTGCAGGTCGGCGACGTCGCGGGCCCAGGTGGCGACGTCGCAGCTGACGTAGATCAGCGTCTTGACGCGGCTCTCGACGATCGCCTCACGCGTGACGGCGGCCAGGCCCGCGCGCGGCGGGTCGACGCAGACGAGGTCGACGTCGTCGGGCACCCGCAGGTCGCGGGCGTCGAGGCGCACGTGCATCACGTGGTCCGCCCCCATCCGCTGCGCGTCGGCGCGGCCGCGCTCGACGGCGCCGCGGTCGATCTCGACGACCGTGACGCGCTCGCTGCGCGGCGCGAGGTGCAGGCCGATCACGCCGTTGCCGCCGTAGAGGTCGAGGGCGTGGCGCGCGGTCGGTGCCCAAGCGGCCAGCTCGCGGAAGAGCGCGCCGGCGGCCTCCGGGTTCGGTTGGGCGAAGGCCGTGGCGGTCAGGGTGATCTCGACGTCGCCATAGCGTTGGCGCATCGAGCGGCCGCCCGCCAGGCGCTGGGCGCCGCCACGGAAGCGGCCGCGGGGGTCGTACGGCGCCAGGGCGACGCCGGCCACGCCGGCGCGGACGAGGGCGTGGGCGGTCTCGAGGGGGTCGCCGGGATCGCCTCCGGTGCGCGGCTCCCGCTCCCGACCCGAGCCCTTCGGCGTGCGCGGCCCACGCGGCGCACGGGCCGGAACCGCCGCGACGAGCGCGATCAGCGCCTCCCCGTCGTCGTTCCCGCGGATGGCCACCTCGCGGACGCCCGCCGGCAGGCCCACCGCGGTCACCGCGGCCCACGCGGCGGCGCAGGCGGGGTTGCCGGTCGGGTCGTCGTCGAGCGGGATCACGTCGTGGGCGCCGGGCCGGCGGTAGCCGAGGGTCGCGGGCGTCCCCGCGGACGCCACGGCCGGCTGGATGGCGCTGCGGTACCCCCACGACCGCGGCGACGGCGCCACCGGCGGCACCTCAGCGGGCAGCGCCACACCCGCGCGCCGGGCCGCGTCGAGCAGCACGGCCTGCTTGAGCTCGAGCTGGCGCCCGAGCGCGACGTGGCCCAGGTCGAGGCCCGGGTGGGCGGGCGCGTCGACCCGATCGGGGCTCGCCTCGAGCACCTCGACGACCTCGCCGAAATCGACGCCCTTGCGCGTCTCGATCCGCGCCACCACCCGCTCGCCGGGGATGCCACCGGCCAGCAGCACCAGCGGGACGCGGCCCGGCGAAGGGGCGCCCGGCGCCGCCCCGGTCACGCCTGCAACCGCCGCGGCGTCGGCCGGCAGCGCGACGCAGCGCCCCCCATGGACGGGCCGGTCGACCCGCAGTTCTCGCAGTTCCGGCGGTGGGTTGCTCACGCGGCAGCCTACCGCGGGCGTCGCCGTCGGTGCATCGACGCCGGCCGCGCACGGGCCGCAGCGCGCGGCCCGACGGACAGGGGCGACAGGAGGCGGGTGCTAGACTTCGCGCATGAGACGAACGCCGCAAGAGATCGTCGAACTGGTCGTCTTCGGTCTGATCGCGCTCTTGCTCGGTACCGGGGTGCTGTGGCTGCTGGGCGCCGTCTTCGGCCTCGTCGGCACCGTGCTCGGCTGGCTGGGCGCGCTCCTGTGGGGCATCGTGAGCTTCCTGGTCCCGGTGGCGTTGGTCGCCGGTGCCGTGGTCCTCATCGTCCGCCTGGTGCAGGGGAAGTCGCTGCCCGGGGTCACCGTCCGACCGGACGCGCCCACGGTCGACGCCGCTCCCGCCGCCGCGGAAGCGCAGGCCGCGAGCGACACCGACCTGGACCGCGAGCGCGCCGCCGAGTCGACGGCCGAGGGCATGCCCCCGGCTCCGCCCGGAACGCCGCCCGTCGCGCCCGAGGCGCCGACGGACGGCACCCAGCCGGCGCCCGATGACGACGCGTCCGCGACCGAAGAGGAACGGCGCGGCGAGAATTGACGTCGATCGACACCCGCGCGCCGAAACGCCCACGGATGAGACGCCCGCGAGCCGCTCCAGGTCGCAGCCTCGTCCTGGCCGTCGCGCTCATGGCCATCGCGCTGTGGTGGACGCAGGCCGCCGGGCAGGCCACGGACCGATCGCCCGCTTCCGAGCGACCGCCCGCGCTCGACGACCTCGGCCTCCGCACCGTCACCGAGATGGGCTCGCGCGAGGGTGATGCGCTGCGCGACTGGATGGTGGCCGGTGCGCCGGAGGCGGTGCTCCGGGGTGCCTACACGTACGACCAGAACTGCTCCGTATGCCACGGCGACACCGGCCTCGGCTACGAGGAGGCGCGGCTCGCCTTCCCGGCGGACCACCGCAGCTGCACGCGCTGCCACCGGCCCGGTAACGCGCGCGAGATGTCCTTCGAGACGATGATGGAGCGCCAGCACGACCTGTTCGACGTCGGCGACCCCCCCGCACTGCGGGGGCCGGGTGCACTCTCGGCCTTCGCCGCCGACGAGGTGCTGTTCGCCTATACGAAGGCGACGATGCCCCGCTACCAGCCCGGCCGGCTCGACGACGAGGGCTACGCCGACCTGGTCGCCTTCATGCGCTGGATCGGGTCGCCGCACTGAAACACGGGGCGCCCCCTCACGAGGGCGCCCACGAAAACATGATCTCGAGCGCGCGTCAGACGTGCCCGCGCACGTCGAGGACGTCGCGGAAGGCGTCGCCGAGCAGATTCCAACCGAGCACGAACATGACGATCGTCAGGCCGGGCCAGAACGACGTGTACCAGTACGCCAGCGGCTGGCCGGGCGGACCCAGGATCCAGTTGCGCGCGAAGGAGATCATCTGGCCCCAGTCGGTGTAACCGAGCTCGGGTCCGAGGCCGAGGAACGACAGCGCCGCCGCCGTGAGGACGATCGACCCGATGTCGAGCGAGGCGACGATGAGCACCGGGCCGATCGCGTTCGGCAGGATGTGGCGGAAGACGATCCCGAACGACCTTCGCCCCATCGCCTGCGCGCCGGTGACGTACTCGAGCTGCTTGATCCGCAGCACCTCGCCGCGCACCAGTCGGGCGTAGCTCGGCCAGGCGACCGCAGCGATCGCGATCATGAGGTTGACGATCGAGTTGCCGAGCACCATGACGATGACGAGCGCCAGCACCAGGGCCGGGACGGCGATCACGACGTCGGTGAAGCGCATGAGCACGTTGTCGACCCAGCCGCCGAGGTAGGCGGCGGTGGCGCCGATCAGGATGCCGACGGTCAGGCCGATGCCGACGACGAGCACGCCGATGCGGAACGCCGTGCGGGCGCCCCACATGAGACCGTAGTAGATGTCGTACCCCTGGCTGGTGGTCCCGAGCAGGGTCCCCGACGCCTCGGCCGACTGCGGGATGGGCGAGAAGCCGGCGCGCGGCATCATGTAGCACGAGTCCGGCGTCCGGAACATGAGCTGCCAGAAGGCGGCGTTGCGGACGTCGCGGTGCGCGTCGGCGGTAGCGGCCGTGAGGCCCAGGTCGCGCATGCAGGAGCGGCCGAGCGGGGTGACGAGCGGCGCGATGGTCGCGATGACGACGAACGACGCCACGATCACCAGCCCGACGATGGCGAGCGGGTTGCGGCGGAAGCGACGCAGGCTCTTCGACTGCCACCAGCGACCGAGCGCCGTCTTGCGCTCGACGAACTTGGGTGCGGGAGCGGCGTCCATCAGCCGTACCGGATCCGCGGGTCGACGATGCCGTACAGCACGTCGACGAGCAGGTTCGCGGCGACGACGGTGACGGCCGTGAAGATCGCGAAGCCGAGCACCGAGGCGTAGTCGAGGTTGAGCGCCGCGCGGGCCGCCCACTGCCCGAGGCCCGGGTAGTTGAAGATCGTCTCGGTGATGACGACGCCGTTGATCAGGCCGATGAGCACGAAGCCGGAGAGCGTGATGACCGGGATGAGGGCGTTGCGACGCGCGTGCTTGCGGTTGACGACGCGCGCCCGCAGGCCCTTGGCGCGGGCCGTCCGGACGTAGTCCTCGGAGAGCGCGTCGAGCAGCGACGAGCGCATGACGCGCATGATCTGCGCGGACGACACGGTGGCCAGCGTGATCACCGGCAGCACCAGGTGCCGCAGCGCGTCGAGGGCGATGTCGAGGCGCCCGTTGAGCAGGGCGTCGAGCGTCAGGAAGCCGGTGTAGTTGCGGAAGTCGCCGGTGGCCATCTGGATGGCGAACTCCGTCGATATTCGTCCCGGCTGGAACCAGCCCAGCAGGCCATAGAAGATCACCAGCAGCCAGATCCCCATGACGAAGGTGGGGATCGACCAGCCGAAGATCGACAGCACACGGACCACCTGGTCGATCACCCCGTCGCGGTTGAGCGCCGCCATGGTGCCAAGGAAGATACCCACCCCGACCACGGGCAGGATGGCGAGCAGGGCGAGCTCGGCGGTCGTCGGCAGCCGCTTGCGCAGCGTGGTGAGGACCGGCTCGTTGGTCGTGCGCGAGTAGCCGAGGTCGCCGTCGGCCAGCCGCCCGATCCACAGGCCGTACTGCACGTACCAGGGTTCGTCGAGCCGGTACTGGCGGATGATCTCGGGGATCTGGTTGGCCTGGTTCTCGCTACGGATGTAGGCGGCCGCGCGCTGGGCGGGGGTCAGGAGTTGCATGAGCAGGACGATGATGATCGTCACCCCGAAGAACACCAGGGGGAGCATCATCAGGCGGCGCAGGATGAAGGTGAACAACCGGTGGTCCTCCGTAAGGCGCCCGATAAGGGGGGCGCGGATGGCCGATCGTCACGCGACCGGCATGATCAGATAGCTTCGCGGGGCCCGCGATCGCGTCGTGAGCGACGCGCCCGCCGGTTGGTGGGCGGGGGTGGATGCCACCCCCGCCCACCGGATCGGTCAGCTCAGTTCTTGGCGATGTCCTTCCACAGGAAGTCGTGGCTGCGCATCGGGTTGAAGTAGATGCCGGAGATGTTGTCGCGCGTGACGATGAACTCGGTCAGGACCGGGTACACGATCATGGGCGCCAGGTCGTAGTGCAGCGTGCCGATGTCGCGGTACAGGAAGGCGCGGGTCTCCTGGTCGAGGATGACGTCGGCCTGGTCGATGAGCACCTGCATCTCGGGGATGTCGATCGAGGTGCGGGCGGAGTAGAAGCCGTCGTTGTCGTAGAAGGTGTTGACGAAGTTGCGGGCGTCGGCGTAGTCCGCGCACCAGCCGAGCGCGAAGAAGGGGACCTTCTTCTCGGCCGTGCGGGCGAGGAAGTCGGGCCACGGCAGGCTGCGGACGTTCATCGTGAACTTCGGGTTCAGGAACTCGACGTTGTCCTTGATGATGTTGAGCAGCGTCTCGCGGGTCGTGTTGCCGGCGTTGTACAGCGCGGTGAACTCGAACCCGGTCTCCCAGACGGCGCCGTCCCACGCGAGGCGGAAGGCCTCTTCGGCGGCCTCGAGGTCGAGGGTGCGCACGGGGACGTCGGGGTTGTAGCCCGGGAAGGTGCTCGGCAGGCCCATGGTCAGCGTGGTGCCGGCGCCCTGGTAGATCTGGGCGATGAACTCTTCCTGGTCGAACAGGTGCGCGAAGCCGCGGCGCACGTTCACGTCGGCGAAGAAATCGCTCGGGATGCCGTTGCCGTCGAGCTGGCCGGAGCCGACGTCGACGTTGTCGGTCGTGTCGATGGCGAAGTTGAAGAAGCCGGCGGAGACGCAGGTGCTGGCCCACTCGGGCTCCTCGTGGACGGTCACGCCCGGGGTGCCCTCGATCTGGACGAGGCTGGCGCGCTGGCCGAGTTCGATGCGGTCGGCGTCACCCTGCTGGAGCGCCAGGATGCGGGTGGCCTCCTCCTCGACGTAGTTGAAGACGACGTTCTCGATCTGCGCCGGGCCGCCCCAGTAGTCGTCGAAGCGGGTGGCGATCAGGCTGGCGTCGCCCCACTCGACGACCCGGTAGGCGCCGGTGCCGGACGGGTTGCGGTGCAGGAACTCCCCGGTCAGGTCGCGGCCGATCCAGTCCTGCCAGGTGGCCTCGGTGCCGTCCCACACGCCGTTGGCGATCGCGTACTCGCTGTCGATGACGCTGAACGCGGTGTAGGCGAGCACGGCCAGGAACGCCGGGTCGGGCGCCTGCACGTTGAAGTCGGCGACGAGTCCGTCGGGGCCCTCGGGGCAGGTGACGGCGCCGTCGATCTCTTCCCAGGTGACCTCGGCCAGGTAGGCCTCGACGTCGTCACCGGCCTGCTGGCTACCGAGGAACTGCTTGCCCAGCAGGTAGCTGGTGGCGCCCTCGGGCGCGGCGGTGACGAGGCCGTACTTGATCGACCAGGCGACGTCCGCACAGGTCATCGTGTTGCCGCTGTGGAACTGCACGCCGTCGCGCAGCGTGAAGCGGTAGGTGAGGCCGTCGTTGAGGATCTGGACGTCGGTCGCCAGGCCGGGCTTGAGCCGGTCGATCGCCGGGTCGTCGAAGGTGAACAGCGTCTCGTAGACGTTCTCGAGGATCGCGCCGGACGAGGTGTCGTAGGCGCGCACGGGATCGAGCGAGGCGATCTGCCCGAACGTACTGAACACGTAAGTGTTCGCGGGCGCCTGGGCGAACGCGATGGCCCCCACGAGCAACGTGCTGGCTAGGATGGCGAAGAACCGATGCATGCTACCTCCAGATGGATCAAAACCATGGCATCGCCGAGCCGATTCCCGACGACGTCGCACGCTCAAGCGTGCCGTTCTCCCCTCCACACCGAACCCGGATCGAGTTCGGGGCAGGTGACGCGATTCTAACGCGTGGGCCCCCAGTTCGTGGAATACCTGCCGCGCGGCGCTCGCGCGCGCCCGATCGGTCCACCGGCCCGCGACGCCGCTCGCCGACGAGCGGTAGATTGCGCAGCATGAATTACGACCCCGCCACCACCGGGCGCCGCCACCGCCGCGTGGCCGCGCTCGCCGCGCTCGCCGCCCTCCTGCTGGCGACTGCCTGCGTGGAGCGCGGCGACGCGATGCCGCCGTCGGTCTCCATCCGCGAGCCGCGCAGTGGCACGACGAGCGCCACCGAGAACCTGCGCATCGTGGGCTACGCCTTCGACGACGAGGGCATCGCCGCCGTCCGCGTCGACGGCGTCGACCTGCTCGCCACCAGCGCCTACGAGAGCGAGCGGGGCAAGAAGCTGGTCGAGTTCTTCTTCACCATCCGCGACCTCACGGACGGCGAGGTCACCGTCCTCATCGAGGCCGAGGACGCCCGCGGACGGGTCACCGTCATGCCCTACCGGCTGCGCCTCGACAGCACCCCGCCGACGGTGGAGCTGACCTCGGTCACCCCGCTCGGTAGCGGTCGGCTGCGCGTCGAGGGCACGGTGCGCGACAACTCGCAGGTCACCAGCGTCCTGATCAACGGCATCCCGCTGGCGTTCACGCCGGCGCCCGAGCACGCGTTCCGCGTCGACGTCGCCGACGTGGCCGGCGGCGAGGTCGTGGTCGAGGACGCGGCCGGCAACGTCACCCGTAGGCCCCTGCGATGAGCGCGCTGCCCGCCCGCGACCCGCCGGTCACGGCCGACCCGTCGGCGCAGGCGCCCCTGCGACTGCCGGTCCACAGCGACGAGCTGTTCGCCGACGTCGACCGCGCCGCCACCGTCGCCCGCGAGCACGCCCACGGGAACCGCGACCTCATGGGTCTCGTCGACGTCTTGGGCATCGGCGGCCCCTTCCGCACCGTCTCGCCGTGGGCGTTCGAGGACGAGGAGCGCCGGCACCTCATCCACGCGGGCGGCTACGCCGCCGTGCCCTTCGGCGAGAACTACCCGCCCCTCGTGCGCACGGTGGAGCGCTACCTCGCGGAGACCCGCGACATCGGGCTGCCGCAGTCGTCGCTCTCGGCCTGGCGGGCGGCGGTCGAGGAGAACCTCGTCGCCATCCTGGCGTCGGTGGCGCCGAGCCACGCGCGGAGCCGGGTGTTCTTCTCCAACTCCGGCGCCGAGGCGATCGAGGCCGCGGTCAAGTTCGTGCGCTTCTCGCGTCCGGGCGGCACGCTGATCAACTTCACGCGCGCCTACCACGGCAAGACCGCCGCGGCGCTGGCCCTGACCCCGAACGAGGAGTACCAGGCGCCCTTCAGGCCCCTGTTCGGCCCCGTGCGCACCGTTGCCTATGGGGACCTCGACGCCTTCGAGGCCGCCGTGCGCGAGATCGGTCCCGACAAGGTCACGGCCGTCGTCGTCGAACCGATCCAGGGCGAGGCCGGCGTCATCCGCCCGCCGGCCGGCTTCCTGGCCGGGCTCGGGGAGCTCTGCAAGCGGCACGGCATCCTGGTGGTGGCGGACGAGATCCAGACGGGCCTCGGGCGCACGGGCCACTGGTTCGCCAGCGTCGCCGACGGCCTCGACCCGGACGTCATCACGCTGGCCAAGACGCTCGGCGGCGGCATGGTGCCGGTGGCGGCCACGATCGCCCGTGAGGACGTCTTCCAGAAGATGCTGCCGGGCGTCGAGTCGAAGCGCCATTCGAACACCTTCGGTGGGGCGACCCTCGCGATGGTGGTCGCCCTTCGCTCGCTGGAGCTCATCCACGAGGAGGGCCTGGTCGCCAAGGCCCGGCGCGACGGCGAGGTCGGCCTCGCCCGCCTGCGCGAGCTCGCCGAACGCTTCCCGGACCTCATCGTCGAGGCGCGCGGCGCCGGCATGCTCTTCGCGCTGCAGATCCGTGCCGTGGCGCCCTCGCG
>JAABRV010000007.1:30000-34321 GCA_011390735.1 Trueperaceae bacterium
CGTCGTGCGCCGCCGCCCGCTCGAGACCCGCTTCTTCGCCGAGGGGCTGGCGCTGGCCGGCGACCACCTGATCCAGCTGACCTACCGCGAGGGCACGGCGCTGGTCTACGACCGCGACACCTTCGAGGAGGTCGGTCGCTTCCGCTACGAGGGCGAGGGCTGGGGCCTGTGCTTCGACGGCACGGGCCTGTGGATGTCGGACGGCTCGTCGACGCTGCAGCGCCGCGACGCGACCACCTTCGAGCTGACGGGTCGGCTCGAGGTCCGCCGCGACGGTCGGCCCGTGCCCCGCCTCAACGAGCTCGAGTGCGTGGGCGACCACGTGTACGCCAACGTCTGGCTGACGACCGACATCGTGCGCATCGACGCCGGCAGCGGCCGGGTGGACGCCGTCGTCGACGCCGCCGCGCTGGTCCCCGACGACCCGCTGGTGGCCACGAACCGCGACGCCGTGCTCAACGGCATCGCCCACGACCCCGAAACGGGCCGCTGGTGGCTCACGGGCAAGCTGTGGCCGGTGCTCTACGAGGTGCGCTGGGTGGCCGCCGAGCGCTGACGGCGGCGGTTCAGCGGCCGCGCAGGCGCGGCAGCAGGACGGCCTCGAGCGAGCGCCCCACGAGGGCGAAGCCGAGGACGGTGAGGGCGATGAGCAGGCCGGGCGGCACGACCCACCAGGGCCAAGCACCGCTGAGGAAGGCGCCGCGCGACTGGGCGTAGAACAGCACGCTGCCCCACGACTTCTGGATGGGGTCGCCGAGGCCGAGGAACGCCAGGCTGGCCTCGGCCAGGATGGCCGACGACACCGCCAGGATGAACTGCGACAGCGCCAGCGGCAACACGGCCGGCACCACGTGGCGCCGGAGCACGTGGCCGAAGCCGCCGCCGAGCGCGTGGGCGGCCTCGACGTAGGCGTGCCCCGCGATGCCGAGCGCGTGGCTGCGCACGACGCGCGCGGGGCGGGCCCAGATCACCAGCGCCAGGACGAGCGCGGTGTTGCCCAGGCTCGGGCCCAGGAACGCCGCCAGCACGATCGCCAGCGGCAGGAAGGGCAGCGTCAGCACGACGTCGGTGGCGCGCATGAGTACGGCGTCGATCCAGCCGCCCGCGAGGCCGGCGACGACGCCGACGGCCGTGCCCACCACCACGGCCGCCAGCGCCGCGACCAGCCCCACGGTCAGAGAGGCGCGCGTGCCCCACAGCAGCTCCGAGAAGATGTCCTGACCGATGTCGTTGGTGCCGAGCCAGTGCTGCGTGCTGGGCGGCTGGTAGGGCCGCGCCACGACCTCACGCGGGTCGTACGGCGCCAGGGCCCGACCGAACAGTGCGGTCGCCAACACGACGGCCAGGACGACCGTGCCGAACGCCGCGGCGCGTGTCCGGAAGAGCGCGGCGAGCCAGGGCCGCTGGCGGGCGCCGGGGCCCGCGCGGTCGGCGCCGGCAAGCGGGACGGTGAGGGGGGTCCCCATCAGCCGCCCCGCCGCACCCGCGGGTCCAGCAGCGGGTAGACCGCGTCGGCCAGAACGTTCGCCAGCAGGACGGAGACCGTGAGCATGAAGAAGGCGCCCTGCAGCACCGGGTAGTCGCGCGCGAGCACGGCCTGGTACAGCAGCGTGCCGACGCCGGGGTAGGCGAACACCGTCTCCACCACGGTGGCGCCGCCGACCAAGAACCCGAGGTTGAGGAACACCACGGTCGAGACGGGCAGCAACGCGTTGCGCACCGCGTGCCCCAGCACCACCCGCCGCTCCGGCAGGCCCTTGGCGCGTGCGGTGCGGACGTAGTCCTGCCCGAGCACGTCGAGCATGGCGTAGCGCATGACCAGGAAGGTCCCCGAGAGCGACGCCAGCGTGAGCGTCGTCGCGGGCAGGACCAGGTGACGTGCGACGTCGAGCGCGAAGGGCCAGCCGCTGCGGTCGCCCCAAGGGGTGTAGGCCCCGAAGACGGGCAAGAGGCGCCACGAGACCGCGAAGGCCGCGACGAACAGCATGCCGAGCCAGAAGGTGGGCAGCGCGTCGACCAGGATGGCGCCCGAGAGCGCGGCGGTGTCGAAGCGACCGCCCCGCCGCCAGGCGGCGATCGCGCCGCCCACGATGCCGAGCGCCGTCGCGACCAGCAGGCTGGAACCGACGAGCAGGAGCGTCCACGGCAGCCGCTCGCGGATCGCCGCGGCGACCGGCTTGCCGAGCTGGTAGGAGAAGCCCCAGGCGCCGCGGACCGCGTCGCCGAGGTACGCGACGTACTGGGACGCCAGCGGCCGGTCGAGGCCGTAGCTCGCGCGCAGGTCGGCGACCTGCGCGGGCGTCAGCAGGCCGACGTCCTCGCCGGCGAGGTAGCGCAGCGGGCTCCCGGGCATCGCCCGCGGCAACGCGAAGTTGAAGGTCATCGCGACCAGCAGCACGAGGCCGTACTGGCCGACGCGCCCCAGGTACCAGGCCACGCGGGCGCGCCCTCGCCTCAGCGCCTGAGGAACGAGCGCTTGTGGAGGATGCCCTGCCCCGCCATGTAGCTCCAGCCGTCGTAGGCGGCCGGGCGGTAGGCGTACACGCCGTCCTGGTAGAAGAGCGGAACGAGCGGGACGTCTCGGGCCATGCGCTCCTGCAGGGTCCACAAGACGGCGCGGCGGGCGGCCGCGTCGACCGTCGCGACGGCGCGGTCGGCGAGCTCGTTCACCTCGGGATCGTCGTAACCGGCGAGGTTCAGCGTGCCCTTGGCCGGGTCGCCGTGGAGCAGGCCGCGCAGGTTGGCGCGCGCGTTCACCGGCGCACTCCAGCCGAAGACCGCCAGTTCGTAGTCGCGCCCCTGCGAGACGTCGAAGTCGGGCCACACGCGCTGCGTCAGCGCCTCGGACTCCATGCTGCGCACGGTCACCGCGATGCCCGCCGCGGCCAGGTCCTGGGCGATGAGCTCGGCGGCCCGCAGGCGCGTCGGGTTGTTGGCCGGCGCGAGCAGCTCGAACGCCAGCGGGGCGCCTTCGCCGGCGCCGTCGGCGAAGGCGAAGGTCCCGTCGGCCCGCTCCAGGTAGCCCGCGTCACGCAGGACGCCACGCGCCTCCGCCGGCGAGAGGCGCGGCGGCTCGGCCGTGGCCGGGTTGGCGAAGGGGTTGTCCGGGTGCAGGAAGCCGGGCGTGCCGACGGTGCCGAACCCGAGCAGGAGCAGATCGACGAGGCGCCGGTAGTCGATCGCGCCGGCGATGACGCGACGCACCGCCACGTCGTCCAGCCCGGGCCGCGTGACGTCCAGGATGAGCAACGTGGTGGCGAAGCCGGAGCCCTGCGCGATCGCCAGGTCGGGCCGCGCCTGGAACGAGGTGACCGAGCCGGCCGGCACCGGCCGCACCGCGGCGTCGATCTCGCCGGCGAGCAGCGCCTGGAAGGTGGTCGTCTCGTCGCGGACGATCGGGGCGATGATCGTCCCCACCGCGGGCGGCGGGCCCCAGAAGTCGGGGTTGGCCTCGAGGCGGTAGAACTGCTCGCTGCGCGCCTCGACCAAGCGATAGGGCCCCGTGCCGATCGCCTCGGCCATCGCGCGGGGCTCGTCGACGTCCTGCCAGAGGTGCCGGGGCAGCATCGGCAGGTCGGCGAGGGCTGCCTCGACGAACGTGGCGTCGGGGCCTTCGAGCGTCAGCGTGATCTCGAGGTCGCCGTCGACGCGCGCGTCCACGACGCGGTTGGCGGAGCTGGTGAAGCGGCCCAGCGGGTGGGTCTGGTAGTAGCGGATCGTGAACGCGACGTCCTCCGCCGTGAAGGGCTGACCGTCGTGCCAGCGCACACCCTCGCGCAGCGTGAGCACGTAGTGGACGTCGTCGACGATCTCGAGCCCGGTGGCCAACCAGGGCCGCGGCACGAGGTCCTCGTCCATCAGGAAGAGCTGGTCGTAGATCAGGGTCATGAGCTCGTAACCGGGGTAACCGGTCACGTAGGTGTAGGGCGTGAGCGTCCCCTCGTCGCCGGTGATGGCGAGGCGGAACGGCCGCTCGGCCTGCGCGCCGACCGCGCCGGCCCACAGCAGCGTGGCGAGGAGGAGAACGGAGCGGAGCGACGTGCGGTTCATGGCACCTCCGGGGACCCGGACCGACGACGGGCGACGCCGCGATCCGTCGTCACTATCGCATGCAGTTGCAATAACATCTGGGGCGGATTGTCCGCCGCTGGCGATGGGCGATGACGGCGTCGCCGCTCGACGGCGACCGCTCCGCGACCGCGGGGCCGCGCACGGGTGGTAGGGCCGCACCTTGCCGTCGCCCCGCACCGGTGGTACACCGGGCGCGAGCATGTCGCACCACACCTGGAACTACCAGCAGGCCCTGCGCACCGCCGGCTAC
>JAABRV010000080.1 GCA_011390735.1 Trueperaceae bacterium
TGCAGGCCGCGCTGCTCACCGACGACTTCAGCGTGAAGTACGTCGCCGAGCACTCGCGCATCGACTCGCCGATCTGGGTCAAGGTCGTGACGCTGTGGGCGGCCCTGGAGGGCTCGGTGCTGCTGTGGGCCTGGCTGCTCACCGGCTACACCGCCGTGCTCGCGGTGACGACCCCGAACCACGCGCTGCGGCCATGGGCGCTGGTGGTCATGCAGGGCGTCCAGGTGTTCTTCCTCGGCGTCGTCGCGCTCGTGGCCAACCCCTTCATCGTGCTCGCCAACCCGCCGTTCGACGGACCCGGCGCCAACCCGCTGCTGCAGAACCACTGGATGATGGCCGTCCACCCGGTGCTGATGTACCTGGGCTTCGTCGGGCTGACGGTGCCGTTCGCCTTCGCGATGGCCGCGCTGATCACGCGCCGGCCCGGCACCGAGTGGATGCAGCTCACGCGCCGCTGGACGCTGGCCGGCTGGGGCTTCCTCACCGCGGCGATCATCTCGGGCGGCTGGTGGAGCTACGAGGTCCTCGGCTGGGGCGGCTACTGGGCCTGGGACCCGGTCGAGAACGTCAGCTTCATGCCGTGGCTCACGGCGACCGCCTTCATCCACAGCGTGCAGGTGCAGGAGCGGCGGCGCATGCTCAAGTCGTGGAACGTGCTGCTCATCGTGCTGACGTTCTCGCTGACGATCCTCGGCACCTTCCTCACCCGCTCCGGGGTGGTGTCGTCCGTCCACGCCTTCGGCGACGGCCCCGTGGGCCCGGTGTTCCTGGGGTTCTTCGTGCTCGTCACGCTCCTGAGCCTCGGCCTGGTGGCCTGGCGCTGGGATCAGGTGCGCGACCGCGCCGAGCTCGATGCCGCGGTCAGCCGCGAGGGCGCCTTCCTGCTCGTCAACGTCCTCTTCCTGGCGCTGACCTTCATGGTGCTGATCGGCACGCTGTTCCCGCTCATCGTCGAGGCCGTCAACGGCTCGCGCGTCACCGTCGGCGCGCCGTTCTTCGACGTCGTCTCGCTGCCCATGTGGATGCTGGTGCTGCTGCTCATGGGCATCGGCCCGCTGCTGCCCTGGCGCAAGGCCGAGACGCAGACGCTGGCGCGCAACCTCGTCTGGATGTCGGGCGGCTTCGCGCTGGCGACCGGCGGGGCGCTCATCTTCGGGTTGCGCGAGATCTACCCGGTGCTCACCATCGGCCTCGCCGGCTGGAACCTCGTCAGCCTGGGCCTGCTGCTCGCGGGCGCCGTCGTGCCCCGTGCCCGCCTCACCGGGCGTGGGCTCGCCGCGACCACGATGCGCTACGCCTTCGAACAGCGCCGCAAGGTCGGCTCCATGGTCGTCCACTTCGGCGTCGTGGTGGTCGCCCTCGGCATCGCCGCCTCGTCGGGCTACCGCACCGACGTCCAACTGCGTCTCCCCTACGGCGAGCGGGTGGCCTTCAGCCAGTACGAGCTGCAGGCGCTGGCGCCGTTCAGCGAGCGCGGCGCCGGCCGCGTGTCCGTCGGCGTCGAGGTCGCCGTCTTCCAGGGCGGCCGCCAGGTCGACCTGCTGCGGCCCCACATCAACGCCTTCGGCAACAACTCGATGACGGTGCCCACCGCCGCGGTGCGCTACACGCTCGGCCACGACCTCTACCTCAGCGTCGCCGGCGCCGTCGACCCGACGGCCGACGCCGTCATCATGCGCGTGATCCAGAGCCCGCTCGTCACCTGGATCTGGTTCGGTGCGGTCATCCTGGCGCTCGGCACCGTCTGGACGCTGGTGCCGCCGCGCGGCCCGGCCCCCGCGCTGGTGCCGGCGGACGCCACCGGTAGGGCGCGGGCGTGAAGCGCGTCGCGGTCGTCGTCGCCATCGTCGGCGGCCTGACCGCCCTGTTCCTCTTCGGCCTGCTGCGCGGCGCGCCCGACCGCAACGTGCCGTCCAACCTGCTGAACCGGCAGGTGCCGAGCTTCGACCTGCCCGTGTACGAGCGCTACCTCGCCGAGTTCGGGCCGCGCCTCGACCTGGCCGACCACGCGGGCCGGCCGATGGTCATCAACTTCTGGGCCTCCTGGTGCGGCCCCTGCTACGCGGAGGCGCCGCACCTCGAGGCCGCCCAGCGGCGCTACGGCGACGAGGTGCTGTTCATCGGCATCCAGACCCAGGAGCGCGACGCCCGCGCCGCCGGCCGCGCCTTCATCGAGCGCTTCGACTTCACCTTCCCCAACGTCATCGACGACGACTCGCGCGTCTCGATCGCCTACGGCCTCTTCGGCGTCCCCGAGACCTTCTTCGTGCGCGCCGACGGCACCCTCGCCTACAAGCACGTCGGGCCCGTCGACGCGGCCGTGCTCACGGAGCGCGTGGAGGCACTGCTGCGATGAACCGTCTCCGCCGCACCCCGGTCCTCGCCGCCATCGCGGTCGCCCTCCTGCTCGGCGTGGCGCTCGCGCAGGACATCATGCTCGATCCCCGGGTCTTCGACATCGGCAACGAGCTGCGCTGCCCGACCTGCGTGGCGGAGTCGGTGGGCGAATCCAACGCCGCCATCGCCCGCGAGATGCGCCAGATCATCCAGGAACAGCTCGACGCGGGCCGCACCCGGGCCGAGATCCTGGCCTACTTCCAGGACCGCTACGGCGACTGGATCCTGCTCTCGCCTCCGCGTCGCGGCGTGCTCCTCCTCGTCTGGCTGCTGCCCGTCGCGGCCGTCCTGGTCGCCGGCGGCGGGCTGATCGTGCTGGTGCGCCGCTGGCGCGCCGCCGCCGACGCGGTGACCCCGGTCGCCGCCGAGGACCTCGCCCGCGTCCGTGCCGCCCTCGCCGGCGGCGAAGCCGAGACCCCCGCCAGCGACGAAGCCGCGCCCCCCGCCCCCGCACCGCGCCCCTGACGGCGCCCGAGGTCCCGCCCTTGCTCACCGCCATCCTCATCGTCCTGCTCGCCCTCATCACGGTCGCCTACGCGGCCGCGCCGCTCACCGGTCGCCGCTCCCTCGTCGATCCCTTGCCCGACGATCGCGACCCCGTGCTGGTCGACCTGGAGGAGGAGCGCGACTCGCTGCTGCGGGCGATCCGCGAGCTCGACGGTCGGCTCGACCTGCCCGCCGACCGGCGCGACGAGCTCCGCGCGCGCTACGAGTCGAAGGCTGCCACCGTCCTGAAGGCGCTGGAGCGGGCTCGCAGCGAGGCGCGCGGCGCCGCCGACAGCGCCGCCGAGGCACGCGCCCGGGCCGCCAATGCCCGAACCGCCGCGGGCCGGCGCCTGCCGATCGGCGCGCTCGCGCTGCTGGGCGTGGTCGCGGTCACCACCGCCGCGCTCGGTTCCTTCGTGCTCCCGCGCGTCGGCCAGAACACCGTCACGACGTTCTTCGCCGAAGACCTGCGCACGGCCGAGGCGCTGCGCGACCTCATCCGGGCCGCTGAACGCGAACCCAACGCCACCAACCTCATGGCGCTCGGCGACGCCTACTGGGAGATGGAGGACGCGGAGGGGGCCGAGGAGACCTACCGCCGCGTCGTCGCGCTCGCCAGCGACGACGGCACCTCGGTGGGTGCGCCGCCGATCGCCTACAAGCGGCTGGCGCTGCTCGTCCTGCAACGTGACCTGCCGGCGGCGCTCGAGCTGCTGAAGGAGGCGCGGGCGGTCGACCCGACCGACCCCGAGACGCTCTACGCGATCGGCGAGCTGTCGTTCGCCCTGGGTGACCTGGACGCCTCCTCCGAAGCCTTCGGCGCCTACCTCGCCACCCCGGAGGGGGCCGGCGACCCCGACGCCGAGGCGCGCCTGCAGCTCGTCCAGGCGATCGCTCCGGCGGCGAGCGCCGTCGCCGAGGTGCGCGACCGCGACAACCTGATGGCGCTGGCCGACGTCTTCTGGACCTCCGGCGCCAACGATCCGGCGGTCGAGATCTACTTCGAGGTCCTCTCCGAACACGACGCGTCCGAGCCCACGGCGCTCAGCCGCGTCGGCCAATTGCTCTTCACCCGCGGCCGCAGCGACGACGCCATCGGCCTGCTGGAGCGGGCGGCCAGCGCCGCCGGCGGCCTCACCCAGCTGGAGCCGCAGGCGAGCCTCTTCCTGGGGAACGCCTACGCCGTGCAGGGCGACGACGAGAACGCGATCCGCGCCTGGGAGGCGCACGTCGAGGTCGTCGGGGTCGAGGCCGCCGGGCGCGTGACCGGCCTGATCGAGGGCGCGCGCCTGCGCCAGGAGGCGGCCAGCGCCGAGGCGAGCGGCGCGTCCGCGTCGGCCGCGCCCACCGCTGCGCCAGAAGCCGCCGACGCGGCCGAGGCCGCGGCCTCGCGCGCGCTCGCGGCCCTGAGCGACCCCGCCCTCCTCGTCGAGGTGGGCGCCGAGCTGTACGCCCGCCACTGCGTGGTCTGCCACGGGGCCGTGGGCCAGGGCGGCACCGGCGTGCGCTTGGCCGGCAACGCCCGCGCCGCCAACGAGGCCAACGCCCGCAGCACCATCCGCTTCGGCCGCGGCATCATGCCCGGGTTCGGCGCGCTGCTGTCGGAGGCCGAGATCGAGGTCCTCGTCCGCTGGGTCGGGCAGGAGCTGGCGACGCCGCGCTGAGGCCGATGGAGCGAGAGGAGCCCGCCCACCCCGCGGCCGCGGACGGCTCGACGGGGACCGAGCCACCGGCCGTCGCGACGCCCTCCGGCGAGCCCGCCGCGCCGGTCGCGCCCGACCCGCAGGCGGTCGACCGCGGTCGCCGCGAGCTGTCCACCTGGCTGTGGCGCCTGCCCGTGCTGGCGGCCGCCGGCGCGGCCGCCTACGGCGTGTGGCAGGCCTACGCCATCCACTTCGCCAAGGACGCGCCCGATCCCAACCCCGAGTTCGAGCCGCTCGCCGACGCCGACGTCGCCCCGCTGTCGGCCTTCTCCGAGGTGTGGGACGGGGTCGACTTCATGGCCTCGGGCGTGCCCTGCGTCGCCGTCCGCGTCCCCGCGCCGGTGCCCGGCGGGCTCGACATCGGCGTCGGCGTGCACCTGGTCGCGTTCTCCCGGGTCTGCACCCACCTGTCGTGCATCGTCGAGCTCAACCGCGACACCGAGGCGGTGGCCTTCGCCTTCAACCACCGCAGCGACCGGCCGTCGCTCACCTGCGCCTGCCACTTCAGCGTGTTCGACCCGCTGCGCGCCGGCCGCGCCGTGAGCGGCCCCGCGGTGCGCCCCCTGCCGCGGGCCCGACTGCGCCTCGAGGGCGACCTGGGCGACGACCCGCGCATCGTGTGCGACGGCCTCGAACGGACGTCCTGACGACGCCCGCACCCCGAGGGCTTGGGTATCGTGGCGCATGAACCCCCTGCGACGACTCGCCGCCCTGGGACAGTCCGTCTACCTCGACGAGCTCGGCCGCGGCATGCTGCGCGACGGCAGCCTGCGACGCCTGATCGACGAGGACGGCATCCACGGGGTCACCTCCAACCCGGCCATCTTCGAGAAGGCCATCGCCCGCTCCGACGCGTACGACGACGCCATCGCCGAACTCGCGCATGCGGGGCAGGGCCTCGAGGAGGTCTACGAGACGCTGGTGCTCGAGGACATCGGCGCAGCGGCCGACCTCTTCGCCGACGTCCACACCGACTCGCTCGGCGCCGCCGGCTACGTGTCGCTCGAGGTGTCGCCACGGCTCGCCGACGACACCGAGGGCACCGTCGCCGAGGCCCGGCGGCTGTGGGCCCAGCTCGGGCGCCCCAACGTGTTCATCAAGGTCCCCGGGACGGCCGCCGGCCTGCCCGCGATCGAGCAGCTCGTCGCCGACGGGGTCAACGTCAACGTCACGCTGCTGTTCGGCCTGGACCGCTACGCCGCGGTCGCCGACGCCTACCTGCGGGGACTGGAACGGCGGCTGGAGGCCGGGCAACCGCTCGGCGGCATCGCCTCGGTGGCCTCGTTCTTCCTGTCGCGCATCGACGTCGCGATCGATCCCCTGCTCGACGAACGCGCGGCCGGCCACGGCGCCGCCGCGGCGACGGCGCGGCGGCTGCGCGGCCGCGCCGCGATCGCCAGCGCCAAGGTCGCCTGGACCCGCTACCAGGCTGCCTTCGGCGGCGACCGCTTCGCCCGCCTGGCGTCGGCGGGCGCGCGCCCGCAGTGGCTGCTGTGGGCCTCGACCGGCACCAAGGACCCCGCCTACCCCGCGACGAAGTACGTCGAGCCGCTCATCGGCGAGCCGACGATCACGACGCTGCCCCGCGAGACGATGGACGCCTACCGCGCCGAGGGCGATCCCGCCCCGCGGCTCACCGACGACATCGAGGGCGCCCGGCGCGACCTGGCCGCGCTCGCGGACCTGGGCATCGACCTCGACGCGGTGACGGCGAAGCTGGAGGTCGAGGGCGTCGAGAAGTTCGTCAAGCCGTTCGACGCCCTGCTCGAGGCGCTCGAGCGGGCGTTGGCCGAGCACCGGCGCTGAACGCGGATCGCGCCGCGCCCACCCGCGCGGAAGCGGGGGGTCGCGGCCGCGGGGTGGCTCAGCCCTCGCGCGTCACGCGCCGCAGCAGCGCCGCGTAGCCGACGACGGTGACCACCACGAACGCGAACCACTGGATGGCGTACCCCAGGTGCGGGCCGAGCGTGACCTCGTCAGGCTCGGGCGGCGCCGGCCAGGCGCCGACCGCGGGCGTCGATCCCACGATCTCCTCGAGCCACAGCACGGCGGGCACGAGCGGCCCGGCCACCTGATCACCCAGGCGATCGGGATCGAGGTAGGCGACGGCCGTCAGCCGGCCGGTCGGGGGATCGCGCGGGGCGATCGCGGCCACCCAGCCCGTGGGCGGGGCCGTCGTCGCGCGCAGCCAGCCGACGATCTCCACCCGCCCCTTGGGCGGCGGCGCCTCGGCGACCGGCACGCGGTCGAAGTCGTCGGAGACCCAGCCGCGCTCCACCCACAACCGACGCCCATCGGGGTCGTCCTCCAGACGCAGCGGCGTGACCACGTGGTAGCCCGGCAAGCCGTTGCGGCTGACCGGTCGGCGCAGCACCTCGTCCTCCGGCTCGAACCAGCCGGCGACGCGCACGCGCCGGTCGCGCAGGGCCAGCGCCGGGTCCACCCCTCCGGCGGCCTCCGCCGCGGCAGCCGCCAGGGCCTCGTCGAGCGCCACCGGCGCCGCGGCGGCGCGCGCCAGCATGACCTCGTTGCGCGCCACTCGCTCCGTGTGGCGACGCAACTGCCACAGGCCGAACTGCGTGAACGAAACCACCACGAGCAGCACCAGCAGGTGGCCGAACAGCCACTTCGGGGTGAGCAGCCGCCTGTCCACGGCGCTCAGACGAACAGCGCGCGATCGATGGCCATCGACAGGAACAGCAGCGCCAGGTACAGCATCGAGTACTTGTAGACCGGCAACGCCGTCTGCTTGTCGATCGCCACGCCGCTTCGCGCCAGCATGAACAGCCGCGCGACCCGCAGGGCCAGCACGACGTTGAGGGCCAGGGCGGCCATGAGGTAGAGCCACGAGAACTCGGAGAGGGCGAACGGGATCACCGTCAGCATCATGGTCAGCAGGGCGTACATGACCATCTGCATGACGGTGGCGCGCTCGCCGATCACGGACGGCGCCATCGGGATGCCGACCTCGTCGTAGTCGTGCTGGATCATCAGCGCCAGCGCCCAGAAGTGGACCGGCGTCCACAGGAAGATCAGCGCGAACAGCAGCCACGCCAGCAGCGAGAGCTCGCCGGTCACGGCCGCCCAGCCGACGAGCGGCGGGATCGCGCCGGCGGCGCCGCCGATGACGATGTTCTGCCACGTGGTGCGCTTCAGCCAGATCGTGTAGATGATGACGTAGAACGCGATGCCGGCCCACGAGAGCAGCGCGGCCAGCAGGTTGCTCGACGCCCAGATGAGCGCGAAGCTAGCGATCGTCAGCGCGATCGCGAACGCCAGCGCGTGGCCCGTGGGCACCACGTTGGTCACCGTCGGGCGCATCGCGGTGCGCCGCATGCGGCCGTCGATGTCACGGTCGTAGACCATGTTGTACACGCCCGCGGCGCCCGCCGACATGTAGCCGCCCACGAGCAGTCCCAGCAGCATCCAGGTGCCCGGGTACCCCTCCGCCGCGATGAACATCGCCCCCACGGTGGTCAGCAGCAGCAGGCTGATCACCCGCGGCTTGGTCAGGGTGAGGTAGTCGCGCCAGGTCGCCCGCGGCGTACCGGTTGCGTTCATGCTGTCTCCCATCTCAGGCACGCTCCATCGCGGCGTCGGCAGGCCGTCCGGCCGCCGCCCGCGCCGGCCGCCGCGCCGGCGCCGCCAACAGCACCACCGTCAGGGCCGCCAGCAGGAAGAACGACACGACCGCCAGGCCCAGGTGCAGCAGTTGCAGCACGATCGGCGCCAGCAGCGCCAGGTTCAGGGTGCCGACGCCCAACTGCACCAGGTACACGCCCAGCAGGCCCTGCGCCAGCGAGCGGCCCTCGGGCGTCGGTTTGATCCACCACGCCGTGCCGAGCGACAGGAACAGGTAGATGCCCACGGTGATGCCGATGATCGGGTGCAGGATGCGCAGGCGGATCAACGGATGCGATGCGGGATCGAAGTCGGCGGCGATGCCCTCGGCCAGGGACGCCGAGGGGAACATCGTGTTCCCCATCGCGGCGATGCCGCCGCTGAACATGAGGAACAGCATGCCGACCAGGCCGATCGCCAGCACCGTCCCGAGCGGGCCCTGACCGCGCAGCCTCAGCGGCCACGCCGGCGGCCGCGGTCGCGCATACAGCAGGACGCCGGCCAGCGACCCCACGAGCAGCAGCGAGTTCACCAGATGGGTCGACACCATCAGGCCGCGCTCGATCGACTGGTTGTCGCCCGTGAGCCCCCACAACACCGTGAGGGCACCCAGGCCCGCCTCGATGAACAGGAACACGGTCGCGGCCACGGTGAAGGCGAAGAGCCCCGGCCTCTCGCGCCGCATCCGCCACACGCGGGCGAACAGCCACACGCCCAGGATCAGGACGCCGAGGGAGAGCAGCCGGTGGGTGAACTCGATCGCCGTGTGCACGCCGCCCGAGAGCGGCACCACCTCGCCGTTGCACAGCGGCCAGTGCCGCCCGCAGCCGGCGCCGGAGCCGGTGGCGCGGACGAACGCCCCCTGGATGATGACCAGCGCGTTCGCCGCGATCGTGAGCACGACGAGCTGCAGGGTCGAGAGGCCGCGGCGCACGGCGCCCGCAGGGCGCTCGGCGCCCTTTGGGCGCTTGGCGCCCTTTGGGCGCACGGCGCCCTTTGGGCGCACGGTGTCCGCAGCAGCCTGAGCGTGGGGTTCGGGGATGGGGTTCACACGGTTTCCTTGGGCGCAGATGGCGACCGGCTGACGAGCGGCCCGGCCGCCGGCGAGCGGGATCCACCGCCGGCTGGGCCGGCGAAGCACCGTCATCCTAACCGCCCGACCGGCGCGCAACGTGACCTGGGATCCCGAAGCGCGCGCCGGCCGCACACGCCCCTCTCACGCGTCGGGGACATCATGCCGTCAGGGCCTGCAACGGCGGGCGGTGGGTACCGGCGGCGCGATGCTACACTCGCGCGGACCCACCACGAGCACTCCGGAGGACACGTTGAACACCACCTTGCATCGCTCAACCGTTCGGCGCCCACGCGCGGGCTTCGGCCCAGTCCGACTCGCGGCCGTGGTGCTGAGCGCGCTGCTGCTGACCGGACATGCCTGGAGCCAGGGGTCGACCGAGGACGTCTCCACCTGGCTGCGGGACGGCAGCTTCTACTACGCCCAGGGCGACTGCGCGCTGTCGCAGTACTTCTACCAAGAGGCGCTCAAGCGCGACCCCGAGAACGTCGAGGCCATGGTGGGCAAGGGCCGTGCCCTCGCCTGCCAGGGGGCCTTCGGCAGCGCCGTGGAGACCTTCCGCGGGGCGATCGACGCCGACGCCAGCTACGTGCCCGGCTACGTGCAGCTGGCGCTGGCGTACCAGAACCAGTACGTGAGCGACCCGCTGACGTTCGCCAGCCGCCTGGCGGACGCGATCGAGGTGCTCGATCGGGCCGAGGGCATCGCGCCCGACGACGCCACCGTGAAAAACACCAAGGGCATCATCTACTACGAGGCCGGTGACCTCGAGCAGGCGCGCGCCGCCCTCGAGCGTGCCGTCGAACTCGCCGCCACCAGCGGGCTGACCGAGCGCGAGCGCTCGGTGATCCAGGTCAACCTGGGACGGACCTACCGCGACCAGGGGCAGCTGGAGCTCGCGCAGACGGCGTTCCGGCGAGCGGTCGTCCTCGACCCCGCCAGCGCGTCGGCGCACAACAACCTCGGTCACGTGAACTACCGGCTCGGCGACTGCTCGGGCGCCGAGTACGAGCTGTCGCAGGCCGTGAGCCTGGCGCCGTCCTCGCTTTCGGCCGTCTCACAGCTGGCCATCGTGCTGTTCGAGTGCGGCGACGCCGCGGGCTCGATCCCGCACTTCGAGCTCGCCCTGACCCTCGATGGCGCCGTCTTCGCGCCGCCGCTCTACACGTACCTCTCCCGCGCCTACCTCGAGCAGGGCCGCGTCGAGGACGCGCTGCGGCGCGCCCAACAGGGCGCCCTGCTGCCCCCGGAGTCGGCCGATGCCCACTTCCATCTCGGCCGCGCCTACGTCGCGCGCAACGCGGCAGGCGACGACGAGGCCGCCCGGCGGGCGTTCGAGCGCGCGCTGGAGCTGGATCCGTCGATGGACGAGGCGCGCTCCGCGCTGAACGCGCTGCGTTAGCCGCGCCACACAGGTCGAACCGAGGGGGTCGGGCGCGCCGCTCGACCCCCTCTTCGTCGGCCGTCGACGCGCCCGTGGCCCGCCGGCCAGTACACGCGGGCGGCGGAACGTGCTAGATTCGGGAGGTTTGCCACGCGGCATCGGGATTGTCCGCGTGTGTTCGGCCCGGCTCCGCCGGGCCGAACACCAAGCAGTTTTCGCGCGCGAGCGCGCGAAGACTGCCGTGCAACAACCGAGGGTTGGGCACCGACGGTGTCAGCCCTGATTCCAACCTCAACATCCCGACTCGGAGGAACTGATGTCC
>JAABRV010000081.1 GCA_011390735.1 Trueperaceae bacterium
GAGGCGGGCGACGACGACGTGCTGGTGTTCGGCCAGCCGGTCGTCGACTTCGCGCCGCTCCTGGTGCAGGTGCTGGCCATCGACGTCCCCCTCACGGCGCTCTGCCGCGAGGACTGCAAGGGGCTCTCGCTCGACGGCGTGAACCTCAACGAACACCCCGAGCACGCCGCCGCGAGCGAAGCCCGGAGCGAGAAGGAATCCCCCTTCGCGGCGCTCAAGGACCTCGACCTGCAGGACTGATCCCCGTCCCTGCGCCGAAAGGAAGCCCCCGATGGCCAAGCATCCCGTACCCAAGAAGAAGACCTCGAAGAGCAGCCGCGACGCCCGCCGCAGCCACCACGCGCTGACGCCGCCGACGCTCGTCGAGTGCCCCGCTTGCAAGGCGATGAAGCCCCCGCACCAGGTGTGCCCCGAGTGCGGCTCGTACGCCGGCCGCCAAGTCGTCGAAGCCTGAGCGGCCCCACCGGATGACGCGGCCGCGCGCGGGCGTGACCGCCCTGGGGGCCTACGCGCCCCCGAAGGTCGTCACCAACCACGACCTCGAGAAGATCATGGACACCTCGGACGAGTGGATCACCACCCGGACGGGGATCCGGCGTCGGCACGTGGCGGCCGACGACGAGTTCACCAGCGACCTCGCCTTCCGCGCGGTCGAGGATCTCGTGCGCCGGCACGGCGAGGCGGCGCTCGATGGCGTCGACCTGGTGCTGGTCGCGACCAACACGCCCGACGCGCTCTTCCCCTCGACCGCCGCGCTGGTGCAGGCGAGGTTCGGCCTCAGGGCCGCCGCGTTCGACCTGCTCGCGGCCTGCCCGGGCTGGCTCTACGCGTTGTCGGTCGCCCAGGCCTACGTGCAGTCGGGCCAGGCCCAGCGCGTGCTGGCCATCGGCGCCGAGGCGCTGACCAAGGTCATCAACTGGGAGGACCGCGCCACCGCCGTGCTCTTCGGTGACGGCGCCGGCGCGGTCGTCGTGGAGGCGGTGCCGGACGAGTTCGGCCTGCGCTCGCTGATCATCGGCGCCGACGGCGACGGCGGTGGGCTCCTCCACCTGGGCTCGGTCGGACGCTGCCTGCCCGACGGCACGCGGCTCTCCGACAAGCTGTTCATGAACGGCCGCGAGGTCTTCAAGTTCGCGGTCCGCGTGATGAACACCGCCACCCTCGAGGCCGTCGAGAAGGCCGGCCTCCACGCGGACGACATCTCGCTGTTCGTCCCGCACCAGGCCAACCTGCGCATCATCGAGGCGGCGCGCGAGCGGCTCGGCCTCGCCAGCGACCGCGTGATCGTCACCGTCGACGAGTACGGCAACAACTCGACCGCGTCGATCCCGCTCGCGCTCGCGCACGCGCTCGACGAGGGCCGCATCGCGCCCGGCGACCACCTCCTCCTCGTCAGCTTCGGCGCCGGCCTCACCTGGGCGTCGGGGGTCCTCACCTGGGGCCCATGGACCGCCCCCACCCCGTCGCCGCTCCCGGTCCCGGTGCCGCCCGCGTGACGCTCGCTTCCACGGCCGGAGACGGCGCGCCCTTCGCGGCGCTGTTCCCCGGCCAGGGCTCGCAGGCCGTCGGCATGGCCCGGGCGCTGCACGACGCCAGCCCGGCCGCGCGCGCGGCCCTCGACGCCGCCGAGGCGGCCCACCCGGGCCTGCTCGAGCTGATGTGGGAGGGCCCGGCCGAGACCCTGCAGCTCACCGCCAACCAACAGCCCGCCCTGGTGGCCGCCGGGGCCGCCGCCTACGCCGCCTACCTCGAGGCGGGCGGCCCACCGGCGACCCACGTCGCCGGTCACTCGCTCGGCGAGTTCACCGCCCTGGTGGCGGCCGGCGCGCTGACGATCGGCGACGCCGTGCGGCTGGTGCGCGCCCGCGGTGAGGCCATGCAGGCGGCCGTGCCCCCGGGCGAGGGCGCCATGGCGGCGATCCTGAAGCTCGGCCGCGACGAGGTCGAGGCCGCCGTCGACGCCGTGCGGACCGAGGGCCTGGTGGTCGACGTCGCCAACCTCAATGCCCCGCAGCAGACGGTGATCTCCGGCAGCGCCGCTGGCGTGGCGGCCGCCGCGGAGCGGCTCAAGGCCGCCGGCGGCCGGGCCGTTCCCCTCAAGGTCTCCGCGCCGTTCCACTGCCGCCTCATGCGCCCGGCGGCCGAGGCGCTGCGGCCTCACCTGGCGGCCACCCCGCTGCGCCCGCTCGCGGCACGGCTGGTCGCCAACGTCACCGCCGAGGTGGTCGAGGAGCCCGAGGTCGAGCGCGCCCTGCTGCTCGAGCAGGTGACGGCGCCCGTCCGCTGGGTCGAGACGCTCGAGCGCCTGCACGCGCTCGGCGTGCGCCGCTTCGTCGAGTTCGGCAGCGGGAACGTCCTCACCGGCCTGGTGGGCCGCACGCTGACCGGCGACGACGTCGAGGCCCTCGCCGCCGCCGACCCCGACGGCGTCGCGGCGGCCGTCCGCGCGACCCGGCGTCCGGCGGCGCCCGACGGCGGGCCCGAACGCGGCTCCGGCGATCCTCCCGAGGAGGCGAGCGCATGACCCCGACCCCCAGAGCACCGGACGACGCGCCACGCGTGGCGCTGGTGACCGGCTCGAGCCGCGGCCTCGGCCGCGCCACCGCGCTCACGCTGGCGGCGCGCGGGCACGCCGTGGCCGTGCACTACGCCCGCGGCGAGGCCGCCGCGGCCGAGGTCGTCCGCGAGATCGCCGCCGCCGGCGGGAACGCCCAGGCGTTCGGCGCAGACGTCGCCGACCCCGATGCCTGCGCCGACCTCATCAAGCGCGTGGCGGCCGACCTCGGCCGCCTGGACGTGCTGGTCAACAACGCGGGCGTCACCCGCGACACGCTGGCGCTGCGCATGAAGCGCGAGGACTGGGAGACGGTGATCGACACCGACCTCTCGTCCGCCTTCCACCTGTCGAAGGCGGCCCTGCGCGGCATGCTGCGCGCCGGCTGGGGGCGCATCGTCAACGTCAGCTCGGTCGTGGCGCTGATGGGCAACGTCGGCCAGGCGAACTACGTCGCGGCGAAGGCCGGCCTGATCGGCCTGACCAAGGCCCTCGCCCGCGAGTACGCGGGCAAGGGCGTCACCGTCAACGCCGTCGCGCCCGGCTTCATCGAGTCCGACATGACCGGCGGCCTGCCCGACGAACTGCGCGACGCCTACCTGCAGCAGATCCCCGTCGGCCGCTTCGGCCGCCCCGAGGAGGTCGCGGCCGCCATCGCCTACCTCGTGTCCGACGACGCCGCCTACGTCAACGGCCAGACGCTGACGGTGGACGGCGGCATGGTGATGACCTGACGTCCCCCCTCGCCTTGCGGCATCTGCCGACGCCTTGCGGCGTCGGGGCGAGTGTGCCATCATCCCGGTGGCCGCACCCGGCGGCGACCGACACCGTCACGCGGCGCCCTGCACCGAGCGACCTGTTGCGACCGCAGTCAAAATCGAAGTGCTACAGTGCGCGGGACCCGAGCAGCACGCCAAGGCCCGCCTGGAGGAGGATCCCGTGGACGAAGCCGCCATCCTGGACAAGATCAAGGAAGTCGTCGCCGACAAGCTCGACGCCGACCCTGCCGACGTCATCGACAGCGCCTCGTTCGTCGACGACCTCGGCGCCGACTCGCTCGACGTCGTCGAGCTGATCATGGGGCTCGAGGACGAGTTCGGCATCGAGATCAGCGACGAAGAGGCCGAGGGCATCCGCACCGTCGGCGACGCCGTTCGGTTCATCGCGGCGCGGAACTGACGTAGCCTGGGGGACGCCTCGCGTCCGCCACACGAGTTCGTGCTCCTTCGGGCACCCGCGGGCGTCCGAAACGGCCGAGATCTGCCGCGGACGGAGGTGAGACCCACATGCAGCGAGTCGTCGTGACTGGCATCGGTCCCGTGACCCCGATCGGGATCGGCGCCGACGCCTTCCTCGAGGGCCAGCACCAGGCGCGCAACGGCATTCGCACGATCACGCGCTTCGACACCAGCGACCTGACCGTGCACATCGCCGGCGAGGTCGACGTCGACGTCGAGGCCTACATCGAGCGCAAGGAGGCCCGCCGCCTCGACCGCTTCGTGCAGTACGCCCTCATCGGCAGCGAGCTGGCCATCGCCGACGCCGGCCTCAGCGAGGACGACGTCCGCGGCGAGCATGCCGGCACCTGCATCGGCAGCGGCGTCGGCGGCCTGTGGAGCTGGGAGCAGCAGTCGCTGATCCGCGCCGAGCGAGGCGCGATGCGCATGAGCCCCTTCTTCATCCCCAGCGTCATCGCCAACATGGCCAGCGGCCACGTGGCGATGCGCTTCGGCCTGACCGGCCCCTCGAGCTCGGTCGTCACCGCCTGCGCCTCCGGTTCGGGCGCGATCATCGACGCCATGCGCGTCATCCAGCGCGGCGAGGCCGAGATCATGGTCACCGGCGGCGCCGAGGCCCCGATCACGCCGATGGGCATCGGCGGCTTCGCGATCATGAAGGCGCTGTCGACCCGCAACGACGACCCCGCGGGCGCCAGCCGCCCGTTCGCGGCCAGCCGCGACGGCTTCGTCGCCGGCGAGGGCGCCGGGATGCTGATCCTCGAGTCGTACGAGCACGCCAAGGCCCGCGGCGCGCGCATCTACGCCGAGGTGCTCGGCGGCGCCACCAGCGCCGACGCGCACCACATCACCGCCCCCGCGCCCGGCGGCGTGGGCGCGGTGCGCTGCATCGATTGGGCCCTGCGCGACGCCAAACTCGACCGCGAGCGGGTCGGCTACGTCAACGCGCACGGCACCAGCACGCCCGCCAACGACCTCAACGAGACGCTGGCCCTCAAGGCCGTGTGGGGCTCGGCGGACGCGGTGCCGCCCGTGTCGTCGACCAAATCGATGACCGGCCACATGCTCGGCGCCGCGGGCGGCGTCGAGGCCATCGCGACCGTGCAGGCCCTGCACCACGGCGTGCTGCCGCCGACGCGCAACCTCCACGACCCCGACCCGGAGCTCGACCTCGACTACATCCCGCACACCGCCCGCGAGCAGCAAGTCGACGTCGCGCTGTCGACCAACTTCGCCTTCGGCGGGCAGAACGCCACGGTGGTGTTCGGGCGGATCTGAGGCTCAGGCCGCGACGGGATGCGCGCGCGGCAGCGTGAACACGAAGCAGGCGCCCCCGCTCCCGGCGGGGGCGTCCTCGTGCGGCCCGCCCCACGCGTCCGCGCCCCGCGCGGCCGCGTCCTCGACCCAGATCTCGCCGCCCTGGCGCACGACGAGCTCGCGCGCGATCGTCAGGCCGATGCCGCTCCCCTCGCCCTGCGCGGCGGCGCGCGCCGGGTCGCCGCGGTAGAGCCGGCGGAAGACCGCCTCGCGCAGGGCCTCGGGCACGCCCGGGCCCGTGTCGCGCACCTCGACGCGGGCGAACGCGCCGTCCGGACGCGCGCGCACGGTCACCCTGCCCCCCGCCGGCGTGTGCCGCAGCGCGTTGTCGAGCAGGTTCTCGAGCACCTGCGCGGCGCGGTTCGCGTCGGCCCTCACGGCCAGCCCGACCGGCGCGTCGACCGCCAGGGCCACGTCCCGCTCCTCGAAGCGCGCCCGGAACGCCGCGGCGCTGTCGCCCACCAGCGTGGCGACGTCCATGGGCGTCGCCACGACCGGCACCTCCCCCGCCTCCAGGCCGCTGAGCAGGCTCAGGTCGGCGACCAGTCGCTCGAGGCGCTCCACCTGGCGCCCCAGCGCGGCCGACGTCGCGGCATCGAGGGTGAACACCCCGTCCTCGAGGGCCTCGAGGTAGCCACGCAGGTTCGACAGCGGCGTGCGCAGCTCGTGCGAGAGGTCGCTGAGCAGCTGCCGGCGGATCGCCTCGCCCTGCTCGAGGGCCTCGGCCATGGTGTTGAAGCTGCCAGCGAGGTCGCCGATCTCTCCGGGCGCATCGGCATCGAGGCGGCGATCGTAGTTCCCGGTGGCGATGGCCGCGCTCGCCTCGCGCAGATCGGCGAGCGGATCGACGACCCGCCGCGTCACGCTCCAGGCGACGACGCCCGCCGCGGCGGTCGCGACGAGGGCCGCCCAGGCGAGCGACTGGGTGAGCGCGCTGCGGTAGGCGTCGGCCAGGTCCGCCGTCATCGCCGCCATCGGGTCGGCGCCGTGGCCCATCATCGGGCCCATCGAGCGCATGTGCCGCTCGAGCAGGAACGGCGCGAACGCCTCGCCGGCCACCAGCGCGCCGACGGTCGCCACCGCCACCACCACCAGGTAGGAGGCGAACACCCGCCACAACAGGCTGCGCGACCGCCGGCGCCCGGAACGGCTCATCCGAGGGCGTACCCGACGCCGCGCACCGTGCGCAGCAGGTCCTCGGCGCCGCCCGCCGCGAGCTTCTGCCGCAGGTTGGAGACGTGCACGTCCACCACGCGGTCGACGCCCTCGAACTCGGGCCCCCACACCCGCTCGATGAGGGCCTCCCGGCCGAAGACGCGCCCGGGCGCCCGCGCGAACGCGAGCAGCAGGTCGAACTCGAGGGTGGTCAGCGCCAGCTCGCGGCCGGCGTAGGACGCCAGCCGGCGCGCCACGTCCAGGCGCAGGTCGCCGTGCTCGACGACCTCGTCGGCCCTCTCGGCGACCGTCCCCTCGCTGCGCCGCAGCACCGCCCGCACGCGCGCGACGAGCTCCCGCGGGCTGAAGGGCTTGGTGACGTAGTCGTCGGCCCCGACCTCGAGGCCGATGACGCGATCGAGCTCGTCGGTGCGGGCGGTCAGCAGGATGACGGGCGTCGGCCGCTCGCGCCGCAGCTCGCGCAGCACCTCCAGGCCCGACATGCGCGGCAGCATCCAATCGAGGATCACGAGCGCCGGCGCGTCGGCGAGCGCGCGCCGCAGGCCCGACTCGCCGTCGGACTCGACCGCCACCACGAAGCCCTCCCGCTCGAGGTAGGCGCGCGCGACGCGCACGACGTCCGCGTCGTCTTCGACGATCAGCACGGTCTGGGCCACGGTCCCACCCCCCTCCCACGGGTCCCGGTCGACCGGCGCGATCGTCACCGCCGGCGCCCGGGCTTAACGGCAGCTTGACACGCGCGCCATGCCGGGGGAACGCCGACACCCTAGGCTGACGGACGTGACGACCCCCTCCCTCCCCGCTGGCTCGCGCCCCCGGCGGACCGCCGCACTGCCCCGCCGTAGGCGTCGTTGGCCCGTCGGCCTCGCGCTGATCGGTCTGGCGGCCGCCGCGATCGCCGGCGGCTGGTACCTCGGCGCGACCCGCGCCGCAGGCGACCGACCACTCGAACGTTTCTCGCACGTCCACGGGCTCGACGCTCCCGTGTGGGCGGGCGGCGACCTGTTCGTGGCCACCCACCACGGCCTCGCGCGCGTGACGCCCGACGGCGCCTGGTACGCCGTCGGCAACGAGCAACACGACCTCATGGGGTTCCGCGCCCACCCCTCGGAGCCCGGCGTCCTCTACGCCAGCGGGCACCCGGATCTGCGCACGGGTCTGGCGAACCCGACCGGCCTGCTCGTCAGCCGCGACCGCGGGCGCCACTGGCGACCGGTGGCGCTCGCCGGCCGCGCCGACCTCCACGCGCTCACGGTGCAGCAGCACGACGGCGAGGCGCTCGTCGGCTTCGACGCCATGGGCGGCGCGCTCCTGCGGTCCGCCGACGGCGGCGCGACCTGGGAGGCCTTCGGCGCCGCCGCGCCCCTGCGCGCGGGCGGCATCCTCAGCCTCGAAGTGCACCCCACGGATCCCGACCGTCTCCTGGCCGGGACCCCGAACGGCCTGTGGGTCAGCGACGACGGCGGCGCGACCTGGCGCCTCGAGGCATGGCCGGACGTCGCCGTCACGGCGTTGCGTTACGCGGCGGACGGGCGCCTCTTCGCGTATGCCAACGACCCTGAACTCGGACTCGTCGCCCTCGAGGACGCTGCTTGGGTGCCGCTCGGCCTCGTCCTCGGCGGCGGCGACGCCGTCGGCTACGTGGCGCCGCACCCAACGGATGCGGCCACCCTGTTCGTGGGCAGCTTCGGGATGGACGTGCTCGTCACGGCCGACGGCGGCGCGACCTGGCGCCAGCTGGCCGAACGGGGCGTGCCCGCAGCGCGCTGAGTCCGCGTCGGCTGCGTCGGCGACGGTCACCGGCCTCGAACCTGGCGCTTGACGAAGCCTTGACACGCGCGGCACATGACCTGAACGCCCGCCGACTAACCTGGGGACGAGGTGATCGAGATGATGATGTACCCGTTCGGCATGGCCTGGGGCGGCGCGTGGGGGGCGCTGTGGATGCTGCTGCTCCTGGCATTGACCGTCCTCGGTGGGGTCGCGCTGGTGCGGGCGCTGCTGCCGCGGTCGCGGCGCCCCGACCATGAGGACGGTGCCCTCGACGTCCTGCGAAGCCGCTTCGCGAGAGGCGAGATCGACGAGGCGGAGTACCGCCATCGCCGCGCCACCCTGCAACACGACCACAGAGGAGAACCGACATGAAGAGCACTCTACGAACCGCCGCGCTCGTGGGGCTGATGGCGCTGGCCGCCATCGGCATCACGCAGGGCATGATGCACGGCCAGCCCGGCTCGGCCGGTCCCGGCATGCCCGGTACGCCCGGCACGATGACGTCCGCGCCGAACGACGAGCTCGGCTTCCTGCAGCACATGATCCCCCACCACCGCGAGGCGATCGAGACCGCCGAGGCGCTGCTCGAGGTGACCGAGCGCCCGGAGCTCCGTGACCTGCTGGAGAGCGTGATCGAGACGCAATCGGAGGAGGTCGAACGCATGCAAGGCTGGCTCGCCGCGTGGTACCCCGACGCCGACCCCGAAGCGCTCTACACCCCGATGATGCGTGACCTCGGCCCCGACGCATCCGTGGCCGACCTGGAGCGGGCCTGGCTCGAGGACATGCTGATGCACCACATGATGGCCGTGCGCGACGCGCGCCTGCTGCTGGCCGGCGGCTTCGCGGAGCACCCCGAGGTCGAGGCGCTGGCGCGCGACATCGTCGCCGGTCAGACGCGCGAGATGCGGACGATGAGCGGCTGGCTGGCCGATTGGTTCGGCGTCTCGGGCATGCCCGGCATGATGGGCGGCCAGGGCATGATGGGCGGCCAGGGCCCGTTCGGTGCCACGGGCGGGCAGGGCGTCGACGACGCGTTCGGCGCGCCGCATGGCTTCGGCATGATGGGCGATCCGCGCGGCCTGCGCGGCGGCATGATGCACGGCCCGTCCGGCATGCACGGCGAGATGATGCACCCCGGCTTCGGCGGCTTCGGCGGCATGGGCGGCTTCGGCGGCATGGGCGGCTTCGGCGGCATGGGCGGCTTCGGCGGCATGGGCGGCTTCGGCGGTCCCGGCGCAGCGAGCGGGATGAGCTCGGCCGCGGCCGAGGCGCTGGCCCGCGCCTTCCTCGCGGGCCGGGGCGACGGCGGCTCGGTCGTCGAGGTCACCGGACCGCGCGTGACCTATGAGGTCACCTACCAAGACGGCGACCGTACGGGCGTCCTGCTCATCGACGCCCGGACGGGCGAGGTCAGCGAGGCGTCCAGCGAGTAGCGCGGTGAGCGAGCACGCAGCGAGCGGCTCACGGGGGTCGCGGTCGGATCGACGGCCGCGACCCCCTTGCCCATCTCACCCCGCCCGTTCGCGCCGCTCCCCGCGACACGGCGCGTCCCCGTCGAGCCCTACGCTGGTCCTCTAGGGCGCCGGCCCCCGTCGAGGTGACGACATGACCCCACATCACCGAGAAGACCGAAGCTCGCACGACGACCATGGCGACCACGACGCCCACGCCGGGCACTCGCCCGAGGGCTTCCGCTCCAAGTTCTGGCTCTCGCTGCTGCTCACGATCCCGGTCGTGATCTGGTCGGACCACATCCAGGCGTTGCTGGGTTACCAGGCCCCGGCGTTCCCGGGCTCGGCCTGGATCGCGCCGGTCCTCGGCACGGTCGTCTTCGTCTACGGCGGCCTCGTCTTCCTGCAGGGCGCCTGGCGCGAGCTCGCCGACCGGCGTCCGGGCATGATGACCCTGATCTCGCTGGCCATCCTGGTGGCGTTCGTCTTCTCCTGGATCGTCGAGCTCGGCCTGCTCGAGGCCAGCCCGCTCTGGTGGGAGCTCGCCACCCTGGTGACGATCATGCTCCTCGGCCACTGGATCGAGATGCGGTCGATCACGCAGGCGCAGGGCGCCCTGCAGGAACTCGCCAAGCTGCTGCCCGACACGGCCACCCGCCTCACCGACGGCGGCGAGGAGACCGTCCCCGTCACCGAGCTCGAGGCCGGCGACACGGTGCTCGTCCGCCCGGGAGCGAGCGTCCCCGCCGACGGCGTCATCCGCCACGGCGCCTCGGACCTGAACGAGGCGCTCGTCACCGGCGAGTCGCGGCCGGCGACGAAGGGCGAGGGCGACGAGGTCATCGCCGGCACGATCAACGGCGACGGCGCGCTGCGCGTCGAGGTCACCGGCACCGGCGACGAGACCAAGCTCGCGGGCATCATGCGGTTGGTCGCGGACGCCCAGTCCTCCAAGTCGCGGGCGCAGCACCTGGCCGACCGCGCGGCCCAGCTCCTCACCTTCGTCGCCCTCGGCGCCGGCGCCGTGACGCTCGTCGCGTGGCTGTGGCTGGGCGCCACGATCGACTTCACGATGATCCGCGTGGTGACGGTGCTCGTCATCGCCTGCCCCCACGCGTTGGGCCTCGCCGTCCCCCTGGTCGTGGCCATCTCCACGACCCTCGGTGCGCGCAACGGCCTGCTCGTGCGCGATCGCCGCGGGCTCGAGGAGGCGCGCCGCATCGACGTGGTGGTGTTCGACAAGACCGGCACGCTGACGCTCGGCGAGCACCGGGTGGTCGCCACTGCGGTCGCCGACGACGTGTCGGAGGAGGAGGCGCTGCGCGTC
>JAABRV010000082.1 GCA_011390735.1 Trueperaceae bacterium
CACGGTGCGCGACAGCGACGGCAGCGCCAGGTACCAGGCGACGTAGCCGAGGCCGGAGGTCAGCGCGCCCGACGTCAAGGCCAGCACGGCGCCCGCGGCGCTGGCGCCCGCCCACGCGCCGGGCCACGCCGCCAGGGCCGCGGCCGCGGGCAGGGACCAGGCGAAGTTGCGCGCGGTCGCCGCGATCGGTCGCGCCTCGCCGCGGCCGATCAGCGAGTACGCGCCCCACGCCACGCCCGCCAGCAGCATCGTGGCGGCCGCCAGCGGCGGCGGCGCGCTCAGGCCCGGCGCGAGCAGGACGACCAGGCCCACGAACGCCGCGATGAGGCCGGCGACGCGGAACGGACCCAGGCGCTCGCCGGCGCGCAGCCCGGCACCGATCATCGTCAGCTGCACCGCGCCGAACAGCAGCAGCGCCCCGGTGGCCGCGCCGAGCGCCACGTAGGCGAGCGAGAAGGGGAGGGCGTAGGCGACGAGCGCGCCGGCGCCGGCCGCGATGCGGCGCGCTGGCGGCGCGGCATGCGGCGCGACGGCCGCTCCGGATGCGCCGAGCCCCCCGGCCCCACGTCGACCCGGCCGCCACCAAGGCCACAGCACCAGGGCGCCGGCCGCCAGGCGCAGCGCGGTGAAGGCCACGGGACCGATCGCGCTGCTGCCGTCCACGGCCGGGCCGATGGCCGCCCGGGCGAGCAGCGAGTTGGCCGCGAACGCGACCAGGGCGAGGAGCGTGAAGCCGAGGGCCCGGGGCATGCCGCATCATCGCGTGCGGCCGGCCCGGCGCGACGTTCGGCGTCGAACCCGAGCCGGCGGCGCCCGACACGGACCACGGACCGCGACGGCGCGACGCGGCGCACCGGTACGCTGCACCGTGACCCGTCCGCGGTCGACCTTCTGGCTCCTCAGCCTGGCGATGGGGGCGTCGACGGTCGGCCAGTCGATGCTCGCGACCTCGGTGCCGCTGTTCGCCGTGGCGCTGGGTCTCGCCCCGCTATGGGTCGGTGTCCTGGTGGCCCTCCCCAACGCGTTGCCGGTGCTGCTGGCGATGACCGCCGGACGCTGGATCGACCGCGGCGGCGCCGGTCGCTGGCTCGCGTTCGGCACGGGCGGCATGGCCACGGCCCCGCTGCTGCTCGTGCTCGTGCCGTCGGCGCCGGCGCTGGCCCTGGCCCAGCTGCTGCTGGGCGTGTTCCAGTTGTTCGCCGCCCTCTCCTCGCAGTCGTTCGTGGCCGACCTGGGCGGCGGCCGGGCGCTGGAGCGCAACTACGCGACCTACGCGACCCTGCTGTCGGCGGGGCGCCTGGTGGGACCGCTGCTGGCCGGCGTCGCGATCGACGCGGCCGGTTTCCGTGCGGCCTTCGCGGTGGCCGCGTCCGTCGCCGCGTTCACCTTCTCCGTCGCGTGGCGGATCCGTGGCGCCGTCGGCGGGCCGAAGGCCGAAGCCTCCGGCGCGGCCACGGAAGGCGACGGAGAGGGCGCGGCCCCCGCGGCCGAGGAGGACGCCGCCGTGCGGCCGTCGGCGGGGGTGGTGGGGCGCTTCGGCGCGCGTGAGGCGCTGGCCAACGTCGGCGTGCAGCTCGCGGTGCTGTCGAGCGCGGGGGTGTTCGTGGCGATCAGCGTGCGGCAGGCGTTCCTGCCGGTGGCGCTGACGGAGCTGGGGTACCCGGCCACGACGATCGGTGCCCTGATCAGCCTCGGTGCGCTGGCGGCGGTGTTGGTGCGACCGCTCATGCCGGTCGTGTCACGGACCCTCGGGGGCCCGGCCCGCACGCTGGTCGTGGCGATGCTGGCCGTCGCGCTCGCCGTCGGCGCGCTCGGCATGGTCACCTCGCTGGCGGCCTTCGCGCTGCTCGGCGTGCTGGCCGGGTTCGGCACCGGCGTCGGCCTGCCGCTGAGCATCGTCACCGTCGCCAGCCATGTCGATCCACGCCACCGGGGGACGGCGCTGGGGCTGCGCCTGTCGCTCAACCGCGCGGCGCAGCTGGCGATGCCCGTGGCGATCGGCGCCGTGATCGGGGTCGCCGGCTTCGCCGTCGGCTTCGGCCTGGCCGGGGCGCTGCTCGCGGGGCTGGCCCTCGCCGCCGGGAGCCGCGTCGCGGCCTTCGAGCGGCGGTCGCCGCCCGCCTGATCGGGGCCGCTTCCCCGGGGAACGCGCCCGCGCGGCACCCGCGCGCCCGCGGCGTGCCACGATGCGCCATGGTCCGACTCACCGTCCTCTACAACCTGCCCCCCGGCGCCGACGAGGAGGCGTTCCTCGCATGGCGCCTCGGCGAACACCAGGCCAACAACGCCAGCCGACCCGGCGTGCTGCGCACCGACTTCGCCGTGGTCGAGTCCGCCTGGCCGCGGGGCGCGAAGCCGCGCCACCGGTTCGTGACGATCGCGGAGTGGCCCGACCGGGAGAGCTTCGAGGCGGCGTTCTACGACCCGGAGGCGCTGGCGCGCTTCGAGGAGAACCTGAAGCTGCTCGACGACCCCGTGTTCCTCATCGGCGAGGTGCTGGCGTCCAGCGAGGGCTGATCGGACGGGGCGGGCGAGAGGCGGCCGGCGATCAGCCCCCCGCCCCGATGATCGCCACGGCCTCGATCTCGACCAGCACGTCGATCGCCAGCTCGGCGCCGATCGTGCTGCGCGTGGGCCGCGGCTCGGCGAAGAACTCGGCGTAGACCGCGTTCATCCCGGCGAAGTCGCGGCGGACGTCACCGAGGATGACCAGCGTCTTGACGACGTCGTCGCGCGTCGCTCCGGCGGCGTTCAACGCCTGCTCCAGGTTGCGTAGCACCTGCAGGGTCTGGCTGCCGATGTCGGTCCCCGCCACGCGACCGTGCTCGTCGACGGGCACCTGGCCCGACACGTACACCGTGCTCCCGACCTTGAGGGCCGGGGTGAGGGGGGCGCGCGACGTGCCGAACGCTTCCTTGCGCATGCGGTGCTCCTCGGGGGCCGGCGCGGGGCCGGCGAGGGGGGTTGCTCGATGCTAGCCGGTGACGGGCAGGACACGGGGACCGCGCGCGAACCGGCCCGGTACGCTGAAGCACGCGACACGACCGGAGGAGCCCATGCCCGACGTCTACCGCAGCAAGCCCGACGCCCTGAGCGACGTGTTCGGCCGCCGCCGGGTGGTCGTCGGCGTCGTCCACCTGCCCGCCCTGCCGGGGTCACCCGGCTACCGGGGCGCCGCGATCGACGCCCTCGTCGACACGGCCCTCGAGGACGCCCGCCGCTACGCTCGCGGCGGCGTCCACGGCCTGATCGTCGAGAACCACGGCGACATCCCCTTCGCCAAGCCCGACGACCTGGGCCCCGAGACCGCCGCGGTCATGGCCGTGATCACCGACCGCATCCGCCGCGAGGTCGGCCTGCCGCTGGGCGTCAACGTGCTCGCCAACGGCGCCCGCCACGCGCTGGCGGTGGCGCAGGCGGGGGGCGCCGGCTTCGTGCGCGTCAACCAGTGGGCGAACGCCTACGTCGCCAACGAGGGGATCCTCGAGGGGCCGGCCGCCGCGGCGACCCGCTATCGGGCGTGGCTCCGTGCCGAGGGGATCCGGGTGTTCGCCGATGTCCACGTCAAGCACGGCGCACACGCGATCACGGCCGACCGCAGCCTGGCCGAGCTGACCCGCGACCTCGAGTTCTTCGACGCCGACGCCGTCATCGTGACCGGGCAGCGCACCGGCGACGGCGCCGACCTCGCGGAACTCGCCGCCGTGCGCGCGGCGACGCGCCTGCCGCTGCTCGTGGGCAGCGGCGTCACGCCCGAGAGCGTCGGGTCCATCCTGGAGATCGCGGACGGCGTGATCGTCGCCAGCGCGCTCAAGGAGGACGGCGTGTGGTGGAACCCGGTCGACGAGGCGCGGGTGCGGGGGTTCATGGCTGTGTTGGATCGCTGAGTGCGGCGCGAGCCGTGGGTCTGCAAGGCAGAGTGCCGACGGCATCGATTCGAACGTGGCGTCAGCAACGACGCCGTAGCTTCACTCCTTCCTTTACTGCCGTGAAGTTGTGTGTGATGTTTGACCGTGCGGTGTTTCGTGACGAGAGATTCCTCTACCGTCTGTGACACCTCTCCACTCCTTGATCCTCACGGCCTACCCAGGATGACTTGACGCACGACTTCACGGTCCGTAAGGTTTGGACGGTCTTCCAAGACGGTACCGAGGGGAGGGACGCATGGAGTCCCATGTGCTGGAGCGTCCAGCGGTCTATCACGCCAATCCGCGTGCGCTGATCGTGACCATCCAGGGGCTGTTGCCGTCTCTGACGGCGGCAGAACGTGCGATCGGTACGGTGCTCCTCGGCGCTCGCGGCACGACCGAGGGTGGGCTGCGGCTCGCCCACGTCGCGGTGCTGGCCGACGTCAGTGAGGCGGCCGTCGTCAAGTTCGCCAAGCGCCTGGGCTTCACCGGTTTTCGTGAGCTCCGTGAAGTTCTGCTTGCGTACCAGCGCCTGCACGGCGTCGACCTGCATGAGGAACTCTCGCTCGCCGACGACACGGCAACCGTGGTCCGCAAGGTCTTCAGCACCGCCATGCAGGCGCTCTCGGATACGCAGGCCATCTTCGACGTCCGAGCCTTCGAGTCCGCGGCAGCGGCCCTGGCGACGGCGCCCGTGCGCCTGATGTTCGGGGTCGGGGGATCCGCGACCATTGCCCGCGACTTCGAGCACAAGTTGCTCCGCATCGGCGTCACAAGTCGCGCTCACGATGATCCCCACCTGATGGCGATGAGTGCCGCCCTGCTCAACCCTGGCGACGTCGTGGTCGCGATCAGCCACTCGGGTGCCACCTCGGCGGTCCTCGAGGCCAGCGAACTCGCGCGCGAACGCGGCGCCACCGTCGTGGGCGTGACGAACGTGGCCGAGTCGAAGCTCGCAGAGATCGCCGACGCCGTCCTGGTCAGTGCCTCGCAGGGGTCGCCGATCACGGGCGAGAACGCGGCCAGCCGCATCGCCCAACTCACCCTGCTCGATGCCCTCTTCGTTCGCGTCGCCCAGCGTTTCGGCGGCGATGCGCTGCGCAATCTCGAGTTCACCATGGGTTCGGTCGCCCGCAAGCGGCTGAGTTAGGACGGTCATGCAGCTGCCCCCCACCTCCACGCGTCTGAACTCGATGGCCTCGCGACCCGATCTTTGGCCGACCGCGCTTGACACCCTCGGTCGCATTCGGCGCGCAGGTACCGTTGCTGGGCTCGACCTGGTCGACGTCAACTACCCGCAGCATGTCGAGGACGTGGCGCAAGAGGATGTCGTGGCGACTCTCGCCGATGCCGGGCTCGGCGTTGGCGCCGTCAACCTGCGTTACGACGACAGCTTCCTGGATGGCGCTTTCACCCATCCCGACGCGGCGATACGGCGACGAGCCATCGAGCTGACGATCGAGGCGGGCGAGTGGGCGCTGGCGCTGGGCGCCAAACAGGTCATCGTGTGGCCCGGTCAGGACGGCTACGACTACCCCTTCCAGGTCGACTATCAGGCGCTGTGGGCGCACACGGTCGAGGGATTCCAGCGCGTCGCGGACGCTCTCCCCGAGCTCCAGATCGCGCTGGAGTACAAGCCCCTCGAGCCGCGCCGCTTCTACGCGGTCGGCGACATGTCGACCTCGCTGCTGTGCGTGCGCGACGTGGCGCGAGTCAACGTCGGCGTCGCGCTCGACGTCGCCCATGCGCTGATGGCGCGCGAGAACCCTGCGCAGGCTGCCGCGCGAGCACTGCGCGAGGGCAAACTGTACGGAATCCACCTCAACGACGCCTACGGGCAGGCCGACGACGGGCTCATCGTCGGGTCGATCCACCCGGTGCAGACGCTCGAGCTGATCTGGACGCTGCAGCAGGGTGGCTACGCCCAGCACATCTACTTCGACACCTTCCCGGTCCGTGAGGACCCGGTGGCCGAGTGCGCGCGCAACGTCGACGCCCTGCGACGCTTCTGGCAGGCGGCGTCGGCCCTCGACGCCGACGCCATCCGTGACGCCCAGGCGCGGCACGACGCGCTGCGCGTCCACGAACTGCTGCGCTCACCGGTGCTCATCGGCGGCCAGCCGTGAGGCGCGTGCTGGTCATCGGCGGCGCCAACTTCGACCAGACGGCGGTCGCTCCCCGCCTGCCCGGTGTAGGCGAGACCGTGCTGGCGACCGACTACCGCGAGAGCCCTGGCGGCAAGGCCGCCAACCTGGCCGCCGCGGCCGCGGCGTGGGGCGCCAAGGTGAGCTTCGTCGGCCGCGTCGGCGACGACGCCTTCGGCGGGGTGCTGATGTCCGCTTGGGCCGAGGCTGGTGTCGACACCACCCATGTGCAGCGCGATGCGGAGGGCACCGGCCTGGGCATCGTGTTCATGGACCCCGACGGCCACTACCAGACACTGGTCGTCCCGCGAGCGAACGCGAACCTGACGCCGGCCGACGTCCACAGACTACCGAACTCGCTGTGGGACGACGTCGGTGCCGTGGCGCTGGCGCTCGAGGCGCCCATGGGCGCCACCCTGGCGGCCGCCGCCGCCGCGGCCGATCGTGACCTACCGCTCGTGCTCAACGCTGCCCCGGTCGAGGGCATGGATGGCGCGCTGTGGCCGCTCGTGAGCCACTTGGTGGTCAACGAGCACGAGGCCACGTGGCTTGTCGGCCAGCCGGTCGAGCACCCGGAGTCTGCAGCTGAGGCGGCGATGGTGCTGTTGCGGCGGCTCGATCCCGATCGGGTAGCGGCCGTTGTCGTCACGCTGGGCGCGGCCGGAGCCGTCGTCGCCATGCCTGGTGCGCCGACGCAACGGGTGCCCGCACCGGACGTCGTGGCCGTCGACACGCTGGGGGCAGGCGACACCTTCGTCGGCGTCCTCGCAGCCGAAGTGGCCGGGGGCCGCGACCTCATGACCGCTGCCACGCTCGCCTGCGCCGCTGGCGCGGTGGCCGTCACCGTTCCCGGCGCTCGCGCCGGGATTGGCCCAGACCTCGTCCAACGTCTGGCGCCTGCGCCCGAGCAACCTACGGCGGTCCACGGCCGTCCCGAAGGAGCTGTCGCATGACCCAGAAGGCCGTCCCTATGCCGGTGAATCCGGCAGCCAAGACCCCACTCCGGTTCGGGTTCCTCCAGCGCAACCCCGGTCTGCGGGCGCCGCTGGGTCTCGTGGTCCCGTTGCTCCTGCTGGCGGTCATCATCTCGCTGGTCAACCCCGTCTTCCTCGACGCCCGCAACCTGTTCAACGTCTTCCGGCAAATCTCGATCTTCCTCGTTCTCGGCACCGGCATGACGGTCGTCATGGCCGCGCGCGGCATCGACCTGTCGGTTGGGTCGAACGTCGCGCTCTCCGCATGCGTCAGCGCGCTCGTCCTGAAGAGCGGCCTCGACGCGGGCACCGCGGTGCCGCTGGCGGTCCTTGCGGGGATCGGCGTGGGCGCCCTGGTCGGTCTGGTGAACGGTACCTTCGTGACCGTCTTCAAGGTGCCGCCCCTCATCGTCACGCTCGGCACCCTGACGGCCGTGCGTGGCGCCGCCTACCTGGTCATGGGTCCCAACCAGCTCCGCAACTTCCCCGACGCCTTCTCGTTCATTGGCCAGGGTCGCGTGTTCGGGCTGCCAATGGCGGGCATCATCGCGGTCGGCGTCGTGTTGTTCGGCGCCTATCTGATGAACCGCACCCGATTCGGGGCCTACGTCCTGGCCGTCGGCGGCAACCGGTCCGCCGCGATTCGTGCCGGCATCCGTGTCGGCCGCTTCGAGATGCTCGCATACGTCTTCTCGGGCGCCATGGCGGGCCTCGCGGGCATCATGCTCGCATCGCGCCTGGACGCGGCCCAGGCGGTCCTCGGAGCCATGATGGAGCTTCACGCAATCGCTGTCGTCGTCCTCGGCGGCACCCTGCTGTTCGGCGGGTTTGCCACGCTGCTCGGCACCTTTCTCGGCGCTGCCTTCCTCGGCGTGGCCGAGAACGGCCTGCTCCTGATGCGCGTCCCCTTCTACTGGCAACAGGTCGTCATCGGCCTGACGCTGGTCGTCGCCGTCGCCATCCAACTGGCGCGCTTCCGCCGCCAGGGGATGACCACCGAATGAGCCCGTCCAACCAGCGGCCGGAATCCCACCCCACCGGCCGAACGCCCGCCCCGACCTGGAGGAGGTCCCGCATGTTCCGCAACGTCCGTCCCCTGCTCGTCCTGCTCGCCGCCCTGCTGATCGGCGCCCCCGCGCTGGCGCAGACGGTCCGCATCGGCTTCGCTCCGCCCGTGTACGACACGCTCGATTACTTCGGTCAGTTTGCGGCCGGCTTCCAGGAGGAGCTCACTCGCCGCGGCGTCGACTTCGAGTTCATCGCTCGCGCCTCGACCGCGGAGGCCAACGTCCAGCAGCAGCTCGACATCGTCGAGGACCTGATCACTCTCGGGGTCGACTACATCATCGTCGGTCCGATCGACTACTTCGCCATCGTGCCGGCCCTGCAGGCCGCCAACGAGGCTGGCGTCCCGATCATCGTCATCAACCACCTCGCGGTCCACCCCGAGGAGTCCGGCGTCGACGTGCTCGCGTACTCCGGCTACTTCCACGAGGAGGGTGGTGAAGTGACCGCACGCTGGGCCCTCGAGAACCTTCTCTCGCCCGGCGACCAAGTCGGCCTCATGTTTGCCGAGCCCGGTAACCAGATCTCCGAGCAGCGCGTCGGCACGGCCAAGGACATCTGGGTCGAGGCCGGCATCGAGATTGCCTTCGAGCACTACGCCTACTGGGAGCAGGCACGCGCCTTCGACGCCACCGAACGCCTCGTGCTTGCCCACCCCGACATCAAGGCGATCTACGCTGGCAACAGCGCCATGGCCATGGGCACCGCGGTCGCGCTCGACGGCATGGGCCGCAGCGACATCGCGGTTTTCGGTTACGGCGCCGTGCCACCGGAGCTCGACATGATCTGGGAAGGCCTGATCAAGGGCGCGATCTTCCGCGACTCCCAGTCGAGCGGCCGCTACATCGCCGAGGCCATCGACAACCACCTCAACGGCCGGCCGGTCGAGAAGCAGTACCCGCTCGACATGCTGATGGTCGCGAGCCGCGAGGACATCCTGACCAAGGTGCCCGTCGGCGCTCTTGAGTTGATGGAGAACTGGCCCGAGATCGAGGCGGAGTTGGCGAAGCGTGACAACTGAAGTCACCCAGGCGCGTCGTGCGGAGGCCCCCGTCGGGGCCTCCGCTGACGTCCACGTCCGCTTCCGCGGCGTCGCCAAGCGCTTCGGTGGTGTCGAGGCGCTCAAGCCCATCGACCTCGACGTACGCCGTGGCGAGGTGCTTGCGATCGTCGGTGACAACGGCGCCGGCAAGTCGACGCTGATCAAGGTGCTCACCGGGGTCCATCCGGCCGACACCGGCACGATCGAGATCGACGGCCAGATGGTCAAGGTCGACCACCCGGACGTCGCCAAAGCGCACGGTATTGAGACGATCTACCAGGATCTCGCGCTGGTCCCCACCTTCGACCTCGGCACGAACTTCTTCCTGGGGCGCGAGCTCCGCAAGCGCCTCTTCGGGGTCATCCCGGTGCTTGACGTGGAGCGGATGCGTCGCGAGGCTATCGCGGTCATCCAGGACCGCGTGGGTCTCGCGATCACCAATCCGTACACGCCCGCGGCCGTCATGTCCGGCGGCCAGCGCCAGGCCGTCGCGATCGGCCGTGCCCTGTACGCCGACGCCAAGCTCGTGATCATGGACGAGCCGACCGCCGCCCTTGGGGTCGAGGAGCAGGAGAAGGTCCTCGCGATCATCGACCGGCTCAAGGCGCAGGGCGTCACCGTCATCGTCATCAGCCACAACCTCGAGCACGTCTTCCGCTCGTGCGACCGGATCGTGGTCATGCACAACGGGCATAAGCTGGCGGAGCGCGACCGTGCGACCAGCACCAGAGCGGAGATCGTCGGTCTGATCATGGGGAGCGACATCCGGCAGGAGGCATGATGCGCTCGCCGCAAACGACGTGATCGCCCCCGGCAGGATGGAGCCGTGGGCGATCACGTCTTGTTTGCCGGTTCGTGGTCCAGCGGTCGACTGATCGACTTGCTCAGCCCCCCGCGACCGCCTGCTCGTAGCGCAGCCACTGCAGCCAGGCGGCGTGGACGCTCGCGCGCAGCGTCGCGGCGGCCCGCTCGCGGTCGAGTTGCGCCTGCAGCCACGCGATGGGGCTGAGTTCGCCCGCCTCCTGGCGCACCCGCTGCGCCTCGAGCGTGGTGACGGCCGCGGCATCGGCGGTGCGCGCGTCGTCCAGCCGCCCGTAGGCGACCAGCAGGTTCTGGTGCGCCGAACGCAGCTGCTGCTCGGCGTTGCGGATGGCGTCCTCGACGCGCCGCTGGGCCGTGGCGGCGTCGGCGCGCGCGTCGGAGATGGCGTTCGGGGACGAGCCCTCGTGGTCGGCGCCGCGGAGGCGCAGCTCGGCCAGCGCGAGCGCGCGTTCGGCCGCGGCGATGCCGGCGTGGACGGCGGCGAGGTTTGCGAGGTCGCGCTCGAGCTCCGGGAGTTCCGGCAGATCGGAGGGTACGGGCGCCAGGCCGGCCGCGCGCAGCTCGTCGGCGGGGATGCCCACGACCGCCGCCAGGTCGCTCCACGCGAACGCCAGGTCGGTGGCGGCATCGCGCGCCGCGCGCTCCGCGGTCTCGGCATCGGCCGCCGCCTGGCTCAGCGCCAGGTCGGTGATCGCGCCCGCCTCGTGGCGCACGCGCGCCGCGGCGAGGTTGCGCTGCGCCAGGTCGGCACGCACGACGGCCTGCGTCGCGGCAT
>JAABRV010000083.1 GCA_011390735.1 Trueperaceae bacterium
GCGGCGTCGAGGTCGGCGTCGTCGAAGACGATGAAGGGGCTCTTGCCGCCCAGCTCCAGCGTCAGCGCCTTGCCGCTGCCGGCGGTGCGGGTGCGGATGATGCGCCCGACCTCGGTGGAGCCGGTGAAGGCGATCTTGTCGACGTCCGGGTGGTCGACCAGCGCCTGGCCCGTGCGTCCGTCGCCGGTGACGACGTTGAGCACGCCGGCCGGGAGGCCCGCCTGCTGCGCCAGCTCGGCGAACGCCAGGGCGGTGAGCGGCGTGAACTCGGCCGGCTTGAGGACGACCGTGCAACCGGCGGCCAGCGCGGGCGCGACCTTCCACGCCAGCATGAGCAGCGGGAAGTTCCACGGCACGATCTGCCCGCACACCCCCACGCCCTCGTGGCCGGGGAACTCGGCGTCGAGCAGCTGCGCCCAGCCGGCGTGGTGGTAGAAGTGCCGCGCCACGAGGGGCACGTCGAGGTCGCGGGTCTCGCGGATCGGCTTGCCGTTGTCGAGCGTCTCCAGCACGGCGAGCAGGCGCGCGTGCTTCTGCACGGCGCGGGCCAACGCGTAGAGGTGACGGGCGCGGCCGTGGCCGCCGAGTCCGCGCCAAAGCGGGAGTGCGGTGCGCGCGGCGGCCACGGCGCGATCGACGTCGTCCGCCGACCCCTGCGCCACCGTCGCCAGCGTGGCGCCGGTGGCGGGGTCGAGGGTCTCGAAGACGTCGGTGCCGCCCTCCGCCCAGCCGCCGTCGATCCAATGGCCGAGGCGGGCGCCGTGGCGCGCGAGCCAGGCTCGCGCCGCGTCGGCCGCCTCGGGGGCCGGGCCGTAGTCGAGCGTCTCGTAGTAGTCCCGCACGCTGCTCATGGTGCGGGCATCGTACACCTGCGGCCTAATCCGCGCCGACGGCCTCGATGGCGACCCGCACCGGCACCACCGGCCCCCGCCGGAACGGGTCGCCGTAGCCGAGCCCCAGCTCGCGGACGGCGCTGGGCGCGAAGCGCAGATCGGCCAGCAACAGGTCGCTCCCGAAGGCGGCGGCCTGGGCCAGGCCGGCCTTGGGGAGCCCGAAGGCGACGACCACCGTCGGGCGCACCACCGGCCCCCAGGCGAGGCCCGTGTCGGCGTCCATGCCCGAAGGCACGTCGGCGGCGACGATGCGCCGCGCGAGCCGGTTCACGTCGTGGATGACGTCCCCCGCCACCCCGCGCGCGGCGCCCTGCAGGCCGCACCCGACGATGGCGTCGACCACCACGTCGGCCTCCCCGAACGCGGCCTCGCGCCGACCCGGATCGACCACGCGCACCACCGCGCCCCGCAGCACGGGCGACGACGCGATGGCGCGCGCCCCGAAGGGACCCTGCGCGACCGGCACCACCGCGATCGCGTGCCCCATCTGCGCGAGCGCCCGTGCGGCGTGCAGGCCGGCGGCGCCGTTCCAGCCCGCCCCGGCCACGACGACGACGCGGAGCGGACCGGCGGTCTGCCAACCGGCGACGACGCTCGCCAGCCGCCCACCGGCCAGCATTGCGAGGTGGTCGGGCGTGCCGTTGCGCTCGCGCATCCAGCGCTGCTCCAGCGACCGCATCTGCTCCGCCCGCACCGTCGGGACCAGCTCGCCGTAGGCGGTCTGGAACGAGGACGTGGGGCGTGCCCCCACCCCGGGGGTGCGGACCGTGGCGATGGTCATGGCCGTGCTCCTCACCGCGCGAGCGCGTGGATGCGCCGCCCCGCATGACCGCTGGGACGTGCGCTGCCGCGCCGAGGCGCGAACCGTTGGCGTGACCCCATCGTCGCCCACGGACTCTGACGGGTTTCTCAATCGGTGCGGTCACGGCGCCCGCCCCCGCGCCTCGAATGACGCGCCGCGGGGCGGACCACGGGACTACCATGGGGTGAAGCGAGCGGAGGCGCGGCCGCCAGAGCCGCCATCGGGTACCGGGATCGTCCCGGCCCACGCGATCGGCCGCCGGCGGGCCTCCGCGCGAGAGGGGGCACGATGCTCGCCTCGATGGCGTTCCTGCTCGGCGTCACCGCCGGCCTCGTCGTCCTGGCGACGGTGGGCCGCGCACCGGGCACCGCGCCCGAGCTCGGGGGCTGGGCCCTGGCGCTGGGTGCGCTGGCGGCCGTCGCGTTCCTGGCCACGGGTCTCATTCAGCGCCAACCGGAGATCGCGGCGATGGCCGGCCTCGCATCGATCGCGCTCGCGTCTTCGGCCGTCCTGGTCGGGGTCGGCGCCCTGGGCCGCGGCGCGCGCGGCCGCACGACCTGGCTCGGCCTGCTGCTCGGTGGACTGCCGGCGCTGGCGTGGATCGCCTTCCTCGTCGGCAACCTGCTGGGTCTCGGAGGTTGACGTGCCCCACGCCACCACCCTCGACCGCGGGCTCGTCGTCGTCGGGACGCTGCTGGCCTGGTTCCCGATCGCGGCCACCCTCGTTCTCTCCGCCATCGGCACGGTCGCCGACCGCACCCCGCGGTTCGACTTCCTCATGCCGGCCGAGCTGTTCCTCTTCTTCGCGGCCGGCGGGCTGCTGCTGTCGATCGCCGCGGTGCGCCTCGCGCGCCGGCGCTGGACCGTCATCGGCGGCACCACCGCCGCGGTGGCCGCGCTGGTGGCGACCCAGGGGCTCGCGGTCGTGACCGGGCTGGCCCACGGCGACGCGGAGCCCGCGGGTTGGCGCCTCGCGCTGGTCCTCACGATGCTCGTGCTCTACACCGTCGCGGTCGTCGTGACGGCCGTGGGCGGCGTCCAGCTGTGGCGTGACCTCGGGCGGCGCGCCATGCCGCACGGACCTTGACGGCCGCAGGCGACGAGGGCCCAGGAGCACACCACGCCACCGCGTGAGGAATCCGACAGAGCCCGCGTGTCACAACGGGGACCGTGATGAGGCCCACGCGAGTCCCCCCCACCGCAGGCGCCGACCGCGTCGTCGTGGTCGACGACGACGAGGCCATCGTGGCGCTCATGACCGATCTGCTCACGCGCGCCGGCGTCTCGGAGGTCCATGGCGTCACCGACGCGCGCGATGCGCTGCGCGTCGTCCGCGAGGTGGACGCCGACGTGGTGGTCCTCGACCTGGCGATGCCGCACGTGGACGGCTACGAGATCCTCGCGCGGCTGCACGACGGCGATGCGGGCGGCGTGTTCCGGCCGGTGCTCGTCGTGACGGGCGACGCCTCGCCCGCGGCCCGCGCGCGGGCGCTCGCCCTCGAGGCGACCGACGTGTTGGTCAAGCCGGTCCCCATGCGGGCGACGATCCAGCACGTCCTCGAGCTGCTGCGCGCGCGCCACGCGGCCCGCGCCGATCACGCGATCGGGTCGCGACCGCCGGCGGCCCGCGCGGCGCGCGCCTGACCGCGACGGTCAGGCCCTACGGCATGGCGAGGCCGACGTCCGGAGCCACGGTAGACTCGGACGACGTGGACACGACCCGGGCGAGGAACGCGCGGCCGCCGCGGGCGTCGGTCGAGCAGCAGAACCGCCGGCTCGCCATGGTCGCGAGCCTGACCTCGAACGGCGTGCTCATCACCGACTCGGACGAACGCATCGAGTGGGCGAACGAGTCCTTCGTGCGGATCTCCGGTTACCGCCTCGACGAGCTTCTGGGCCGCCATCCGGGCGAGCTCCTGCAGGGCCCGGGCACCGACCCGACCGTGGTCGACCGCATCCGGGCGTCGCTGCGGGCCACCGGCACCTTCTCGGAGACGCTGCTCAACTACCGCAAGGACGGCACCCCCTACTGGGTGGCCATCGACGCCCACGTCATCCGCGACGACGGCGAGGACGTCGGCGGCTACGTCGCCGTGCACCGCGACGTGACGCAGGAGCGCGCGCAGCGCGCGGCCCTCGCGGCGGAACGCGACTTCGCGCGGGCGGTCATGGAGACCGTCGCGCAGGGGCTCACGGTCACGGGCCCCGACCTGCGCTTCACCTACGTCAACCCGGCGTACGCCGCGATGACCGGGTATCGGGCCGAGGAACTCGTGGGCATGCACCCGCACGACGTCACCCTGCCCGCGGCCGGCGTCGATCTCGACGCCGTGCGCGCCGACCGCCGGGCCGGGCGCACCACCAGCTACCGGGCGCGGCTGCGGCGCAGCGACGGCGGCGAGCTCGACGTGCTGATCACCGGCGTCCCCGTCATGCGCGACGGACGCCTCGCAGGCTCGATCTCGGTCGTGACCGACATCAGCGCGGAGGTCGAGCAGCAGCGCCTGCTGCGGGCCGCCCACGAGGCATCGGTGAAGGCCAGCAAGAGCCGCAGCGCGTTCCTCGCCCGCATCTCGCACGAGCTCCGCTCGCCGCTGAACGCGATCATCGGCTACGCGGAGATGCTCGTCGACGCCCTCCCGGCCGACGCCGACCGGCGCGCCGCCGAGCGTATCGAGCGCGCCGGCCGCTCCATGGTGAGCCTGATCGACGACATGCTCGAGCTCTCGCGCTCCGAGGGCGGCTTCTTCGAGGTCCGCCTCGACCCGACGTCGCTGCGCTCGGTGACCGCCCAGGTGGTCGAGGCGATGCGCGGCAGCCACGACCTCGGCGCCATCACCCTCGCCACGGAGGTCGCGCCCGCGCCCCCGGTCGTGCTCGATCGCCAGCGGACGCACCAGGTGCTGGCCAACCTCGCCTCGAACGCCATCAAGTACGGCGCCGGCGAAGGCGGGCGCCTCGCCCTGCGGGCCCGCATCGACGGCGACACGCTCGTGTTCGAGGTCGAGGACGAGGGCCCGGGCGTACCGGCCGACCTGCTCGACAAGGTCTTCGAGTCGTACACGCGCAGCGATGCCAGCGGAGCCATCGGCTTCGGCATCGGACTGCCGCTGAGCCGACAGCTCGCCCGGGTGATGGGGGGCGACGTGACGCTGTCGGCCGCCCCGGGCGGCGGCACCCTCGCGACGCTGACCCTCCCCGTCGTGCCGCAGCCCGAGGGCGACGGCGCGCGCCTGGACAGTCTGCTGGTCGTCGGCGACTACGACCGCGTGGCGCCCCTGACGGGCGCCATCGCCCGCAGCGGCCTCACGCGCCGCTGGTACGTCGCGGAGGAGCGCGCCAGCGCCGAACGGCTCGTGGGGCAACGCAGGTTCGACGCGCTGATCTGGCTGAACCCGACGGCGGCTTCGGAGCCGACCGCCCGCTTCGATCCCCGCGACTGGACGACGGCCACGGCGCCGCCGCCGACGATCGTCGTCGCGGCGGAACCCGGAGAGCCGGCGGCGGGCGCCACATGGGCGGCACCCGCGGACGCCCCGACGCTCAGCGATGCCCACGACGCGCTGCTGCACGCGATCGCGGATGCCTGGGGCACCCGTGGTTGACCTCGACGTCTCGGACTTCCGCGTCATCGTCATCGACGACCAGGTCACCAACGTCGAGTTCCTGACGGCGCTGCTCGAGCGCGACGGGTTCCGGTACGTCGTCGGCGTCAGCGACCCCCGGCGCGCCCTCGACACGGTCGTCGCCGAGGACGCCGACCTGGTGCTGCTCGACCTGATGATGCCGCACGTCGACGGTTACGAGGTCCTGCGGGGCCTACGTCACGCGCTGCCGCCCGACCGCTTCCTGCCCGTCCTGGTCATGACGGCCGACGCGACGCCCGAGGCCCGCCGCCGGGCGCTCGAGCTCGGCGCCACCGACTTCCTCACCAAGCCCGTCAACGTCCTCGAGGCGACGCTGCGGATCCGCAACCTGCTGCGCACCCGGCGCCTGCAGCGCGCGTGCGATCGGCTCGAGGGCGCGCTCGCGGCGGCGATCGCCCTCCTGGCGAGCGCGGAGGCGCCCCCCGACGGCGACGACGCGTGCGACGGCGCTCGCGCCGTGCGTGCCGTGGCCGAGCGGCTCGGGCTCGACGAGGCGCAGGTACGGCGCCTCGAGTCGGCCACTCGGCGGCGTTAACCCCAGGCGCGCCCGAGCGCGAACCCGAGCGCCGCCGACGCGACGCCCGCGACGAGCGTCGCGACCAGCCCGGCCGCGACCGAGCCGCGCGACCCCGCGCGCCACGCCGCCGTCGCCTCGAGCATCCAGGTGGAGAAGGTGGTGAACGCGCCGAGGAAGCCGGTCCCGGCCACCTCGAGCCAGCCCACGGGCACCTGCGGCAGGCCCGCCCACAGCCCCAGGAGGAAGGCGCCCGTCAGGTTGACGACCAGCGTCCCGAGCCCGCGGCGCGGCCAGCGGCGCAGCACCGACGCGCCGACCCACGCGCGCGCCACCGCCCCGAGCGCCCCCGCGGCCACGAGCGCCAGGAAGAGCGCCGGCGTCACGCCCGGCCCCGGCCCAGCGACCAGCCGGCCGCGGCCGCGGCCCAGCCGATGCCCACGCTCGCCAGGGCATACGCCAGCGCCACCCAGGGGCGCGGACCCACGAGCGCGGCCACGTCCAGCGCCAGCGCCGAGAAGGTGGTGAAGGAGCCCAACAGGCCCGTGGCGAAGAAGGGGAGGCGCCACCCGGGGTCGCGCCCGGACCGCGCCCACAGCCCCACGAGCCACCCGAGCGCCAGGGCCCCCGCCACGTTGATCGCCAAGATGGTGGCCGGGAACCCCCCCGCCTGCGCCGGCAGCAGCCACGCCAGGGACGCACGGGCGGCCGTGCCGACGGCCCCGCCCGCCGCGACGGCCCAGAGTCCCGCTGCCGGGGTCGTGGACGACCTGCTCACGCGAGCTCGGCCACCCCGATCCGCCGCGCCTGGGCGTTGAGCTCCTCGACGGTCGCCTCCGGCAGCGCCACCCCGTGCGCGGCGGCGCGCTCGGCCGCGCGCGCCTCGGGTTCGCCGGGGTAGAGGACCTCGTCGACCCCGGCCGCCCGCGGCGTCGCCTTGAGCTCGCGGATGAGCGCCTCCATGTCGGCCTCGAACGCCGCCAGCGGCCGGCAGGCCGCGATGTCGATCGCCAGGGCCAGGTGGCCGGCGCCGCTGCGGTCCTCCGCCCGGTAGGGCCCGACCACCGAGGCGCCGAAGGCGCCGCCGCTCAGGACGCCCGAGAGCACGTCCATCGCCACCGCGATGGCGTAGCCCTTGTGGCCCGCCATCGGCAGGATCGTCCCCGCGATGCCGACCTCGGGGTCGGTCGTCGCCCTCCCCCGCTCGTCGATCGCCCACCCCTCCGGGATCGCCTCGCCGCGCTGCCGCGCCACGTAGAGCTTGCCGCGCGCCACGGCCGTGTTGGCGAGGTCGAGCAGCATCGGGGGGTACGCGCCGGCCGGGGCGGCGACCGACCACGGGTTGGTGCCGATGCGCTTCTCGCGCCCGCCCCACGGCGCCATCGCCGGGCTGGCGTTGGTCGAGAGGAAGCCGATGCAGCCGGCCTCGGCCGCCATGCGGGTGAAGTACATCGCGGTGCCGAAGTGCCCGGACGCGCGCACCGCAACGGCGCCGATCCCATGCCGCTTGGCACGTTCGATCGCGCTCGTCATCGCGCGCTCCGCGACCACCTGGCCCACGCCGTCGTGACCGTCGAGCACGGCGAGCCCACCGGCGTCGGTGAGCCACTCGGGCGTCGTGACGGCCGCCATCGCGCCGGTCTCGATGCGCGCCCCGTACCAGAAGGTGCGCATGACCCCGTGCGACGCGTGGCCCCAGGCGTCCGCCTGGACCAGCGTGTCGGCGACCAAGGCCGCGTCGGCGTCGGGCAGGCCCAGCGCCCGGTAGGCGTCGCGCGCGAAGGTCCGCAGCCGCTCGAGCGGGAAGGTGACGGTCACGCCGCCGGCTCCGGCGACGGTCGCGGCGGGCGCGGGCCAGAGGCGCATCGCGAGGTCATGAGGGTGCCAGGCTACCGCGCCGGACCGCGGGCGGGCCCCATCGGAGCGTCGGGGCGGTAGGCTTCCGCCACCGTGTGCGCCCCAGCATCGCCACGCCGCCGCCCAGAGCCGAGGTCCCCATGACCTGGCTCGCCTTCGCGCTCGCGGCCGGCGTCGCCAGCGCCGTCAACGTCGCGGCCGCCAAGCGGCTGATCGCGTCGCTGCGCCCCGCCGTGCTCGGCGGCGTCGTGCACGTCACCGGCGGCCTGCTCTGCCTGGCGCTGCTGCCCCTCGTGGGCGCCGACCTGTCGCCGGCGACCGAGCGGCTGCCCCAGCTCGCGCTGATGGCGGCGGTGCACGTCGCCGGCAACCTGCTGTACTTCGCGGCGCTCGCCCGCAGCCAGCTGTCCCAGGTCGACCTGTTCCTGCGCAGCTCGGCCCTGTGGACCGTGCTCGGCAGCGCCCTGGTCCTGCGCGAGCCGTTCCCGACGACCTCGCTGCTCGGTGCCGTCCTGGTGCTGGCGTCCCTCGCCACGATCGCCGAGCGGCCGCGCCGGCTCGGGTTCTCCGTGCCCCAGCGGCTCGCCCTCGCGGCCGCGGTGGCGTTCGGGGCCGGCAACGTCATCGACAAGGCCTTCAGCGGCCCGTTCCACCCGCTCGGCTACACGGCGCTGGTGTTGCTGCTCACCGGCGCCGGCATGCTCGCCGTCGCGCGTCCGCGCGTCTCCGAGCTGCGCGCGCCGTCGCTGTGGCGCGGCGGCGCCTGGACCGTGGCCGCGACCTTCGCGCTCACCCAATGGCTGATCGTCGAGGCCTACGGCGCGGGCGGCACCGCCGGCGACGTCATCCTGGTGGCGCAGCTGCGGCTGCTGCTGCTGATGGCGGTCGGCGTGCTGCTGCTGCGCGAGCGCGACCGCTTGGGCGCCAAGGTCGTCGCAGCGGCCCTCATGCTGGTGGGCATCGGCGTGTTGGCGTCGGGCGCCGGCGGCTGAGCCGCCGCCCACGGGCGCCGGCCATCGCGGCGGCGCGCGCCGGCGCCCGATCCCGCGGCCGCCGGCGCTGGGGCGCAGCCTCACCCCCAGGCCCGCTCCCACGGCACCAGGCGGTCGTGGTCGTCGCCCATCACCGAGCGGTAGAGCCCGTTGGCGGCCTCGCTGAAGCCGCCGACCGTCGCCAGCGTCGCGCCGAGGCGCTGCGCGCGCCGCAGGCCCTCGAACAGCAGCGCCCGGGCCAGGCCGCGCCGCCGGTGCGCCGGCACCGTGGCGACCGGCTCGACGTAGACGCTGCGGGTCACGTCGTCGAACCACAGCGTGCAGAAGGCCGCGATCGCGCCGTCGGGGGCGACGGCCACCAGGTCCAGGTCGCGGCGGTAGAGCGGCCCGTTCTGGACGTTGCGGTACCAGGTCGGGTCGGCGCGGTTGTCGAGCGCCACGGCGGTGTCGCCCTCGTGGAAACCGAGGCCCGACGCGTAGCAGCGCTCCAGCAGCTCGAGGCCGTCGCCGAGCGCCCGGACGGCGTACCCGGGGGCGACCTCGGGCTCGGGGAGCGCCCGCGTGAGGTCGCCGCGCCATTTGTGGTCGACCCACGGCCGGCGCTCGTAGCCGCGCTCGGCGAGGAGCGCCGGCCGCAGGGGGTCGTCCTCCATCGCCCACACGACGAGCCGGCGGCCGCCGTCGGCCGCGGCGTCGGTCAACTCCGCCTCCGCGACGTCGAGCATCGCCCGCTCCAGCGCAGGCGTGCGCGCGCCGGGGTCGACCGAGAGGTGCGCCTCGCCGCGGCCGCCGTCGGGCATGACCAGCCCCACGACCTCGCCGTCGGCCTCCCACAGCCAGGCGACCTCGTCGAGCCCCACCCCGGCGCCGTTGAGGCAGCTGTGCCAGCGCGCGTAGTCGAAGCGCGCGACGTGCCAGCTGCGCTCGTGCCGGCCCTCCAGCAGGTAGACGCGCCGCAGGAAGGCGCGCAGGCGCCAGTAGTCGTCCTCGCCGCAGTAGCGGCGGCCGACCGGGAGCGTGGAGGCGCTCATCGGGGGCCCTCCGCGTGGCGGCCGTCCGAGTCCGGGTCACCCTCGTTCGCGCCGGCCGCGCCGCCGTCCGGCGAAGCGCCGCCGCCCCCCGCCGCCGCGAGCACGTCCGCGAGGGCCGGCGGCGCGGCCGCGTCCTTGAACGTCGCCAGGCGCCGGTAGAGCTCGGCGGCGGCCGCATGGAAGCCGCCGGGGACGCCGGCGGCCTCGAAGGTGGCCGAGATCTCCTCCATCTCGCCGGCGAAGCGCCACGCCTTGCGGGTGACGCGCCGCGCTCGCTCGGCGCGGGCGTCGCCCGAGCCGGCCTCGTCGAGGTCCCACTGGCGCAGGAGCGCCCCGCGCACGCCGTGGCCCTCGGCGGCGGCGAGCGCGGCGACGAGCAGGGCCGTCGTGCCCTTGGTGACGCTGGCGTAGGCCATCTTCAGGGCGGAGGCGGTGCCCAGCCCGGGCCCCAGCACCTCGGTCGCCAGCGGGCCCGCGGCGAAGACGGCCGCCACCGCCGCGGCTCGCGGACCGGACAGCACCAGCCGCGTGCCCGGCGTCCACGCCGGCCCGCCGATGACGCCGCCGTCGACGACGTCGATGCCCGCGGCCGCGAGGCGCCGCCCGATGCCGACCGCGCGCGCCGGCGCGATCGCGTTGGCGTCGACGAAGAGCCCGCGGAAGCCGGCGTCCGCGACCGCCGCGGCGACGTCCTCGGCGGCGTGGGGCGGGCAGATCGACAGCACGACGTCGCTGCGCGCGCACAGGGCGCCCACACTGCCGGCGTCGGTCAGTCCGTGCTCGGCCGCGCGCTCGCGGGTGGCCGGGCCGCGGCCCTCCGAGGCCCACAGCGCCCGGTGCCCGCCGCGCAGCGCGGTGGCGGCGAGCGAGACGCCCATCTCGCCCGGGTGGAGGAAGCCGATGGTCATGGGGTCCATGCCCCCATCTTCGCCGCTCGGGGCACGGTCGGG
>JAABRV010000084.1 GCA_011390735.1 Trueperaceae bacterium
CCGCGCTGGAAGATCATGCCGTTGATGCTGGAGGAGCCGCCGAGCACCTTGCCGCGCGCGTGGTAGACGCGCCGACCGCCCATGTGCGGCTCGGGGTCGGAGCGGTAGCCCCAGTCGTAGAAGCGGCTGCCGATGGGGAAGGGGAGCGCGGCCGGCATGTGGATGAACACGTCCCAGGGCCGGTCGCTGCGACCTGCCTCCAGCAGCAGCACGCGCGTGTCGGGGTCTTCGCTCAGCCGGCTCGCCATCACCGCACCGGCCGAGCCACCGCCGACCACCACCACGTCGTACCGTTCGTCGGGCATGTCGCGCTCCCATCCGTCGGCGGCGCCGCGCACCGCCGACGGGGAGCAGGTTACCAGCGGGGTTCGGCGGCGGCGGACGGAGTCGGCCGCGTGCGTGCGTCAGTCCTCTGACCGCTCGAGCCTCGCCAGGCGCTCCGCGGCGGCGGCCTGCGCCTTGATCCGCAGGCCGGCGGCGACCAGCACCACCGTCGCGAGCATGAGGCCGATCGCGATCGGACGGTCGAAGAACGCCACCAGGTTCCAGCGCGACTTGATCGCGCTGACCATGAAGCTCTGCTCGAGGATGGGACCGAGCACCATCCCCAGGACCACCTGCGCGAGCGGGAAGTCGCCCATGCGCAGCACGAAGGCGAACAGGCCCATCAGGACCATGACGGCGACGTCGAACGGGTTGTTGTTGATCGCGTACGCGCCCACGATGCAGATGCCCGCGATGACCCCGAGCAGCAGGTTGACGGGGATGCGCACGACGTAGGCGGCGATGTAGGCGGTCAGGAAGCCGAACACCGGCAGGAGCACGACGTTGGCGACGAGGAAGGCGCCGAAGAGCGCCATCACCAACCCGGGCTGCTGCTCGAACAGCAGTGGTCCCGGGGTGATGCCCTTCATGATGAACACGCCGAGCACGATGGCCGTGGTCGTGTCGCCGGGCAGTCCCAGCGAGAGCGCCGGAATCCAGGCGCTGGCCACGGCGGCGTTGTTGCTGTTGGTACCCGCCAGCACCACGCGGTCCTCGGCCTCCTCGTCTTGTTCGCCGCGGCGGCCGGCGAGCTTCTGCAACGAGCTTGCCACCCAGGCGGCGATGTCGGCCCCTGCGCCGGGCAGGAAGCCCACGAAGGTACCGATGAGCGACGAGCGCAGCACCAGCAGCTTGTTGCGCAGCATCAGCAGGATCGGCTCCCAGAAGAAGGCGAGCGCCTTGGAGCCGGCGGTGGTCGGGACCCTCCGCCGCTCGACCGTGCCGCGCGCGAACACGTTCTGTAGCACCTCGCTGAAGCCGAACAGGCCGATCATGGCGACGATGAAGTTGAGGCCGCCCAGCATGTTGGGGCTGTCGAAGTCGAACCGCGCGTACCCGAGCGTGGGATCGATCCCCACGGTGGAGAACAGCACGCCGACGAGCAGCGAGATCAACGCCTTGAGGGACGAGCCACTGGAGGCGAAGATGCCGGCCGTCAATCCTAGGATGGCGATCCAGAAGTACTCGAAAGAGGAGAAGTTCTTGGCGACCGTCGCCAGCGTCGTCGCGGCGAAGATCAGGAGAACGGTGCCGAAGAGGCCCCCGACCATGCTGCCCATCGCGCTGATGCCGAGGGCGTACTTCGCGCCGCGGCGGCGCGCGATCTCGTACAGCTCCTCGACGTACGCGGCGGAGGCGGGCGTGCCCGGGATCTTGGCGACCACCGAGCCGACGTCGCCGGCGTAGATCGCCACCGCCGTGATGGCGATGATCGCCGGCAGCGCCAGGACGGGGTCGAGGAAGAAGGCGATGGGGATGAAGAGCGCCACCGCCAGGGTGGCGGTCAGGCCCGGCACGGAGCCGAAGATCGCTCCGTAGAGCCCGCCGCCGATGAGCGCCATCAACCCCTGCCAGGTGAACAGCTCGTTCATAGCGGCACCCCCAGCAGGCGGGTGAAGGCGAGGTAGATGCCCCAGGTACTCGCGACCGTGACGACCGCCGCGAGCCACCACTTGGCCCGTAGCAGGACCGTCACGCCGAAGATGAGCGCGGCGCTGGAGGGCACGAAGCCGATCTGCCGGTGGAACAGCGGGTACAGCAGGCCGAGCAGGACGACGAGCAGGACCCGCAGCAGTCCGTGGCCCTGCAGGCTGAAGGTGCGGAACTCGGCGACGAGGCGGGCCGGCTGCACGACTGCGTGGAGCAGCAACGCCACGCCGCAGGTTGCCAGAGCGATGGCCAGCAGGCCAGGGAAGAGCGCCGGCCCCGGATGACCGTCACGCAGGGTGGGGAAGCCACGCGTCTCGAACCACACCCACGTCCCGGCGAGGATGAACGCCAGGCCGAACAGGAGATTGGTCATCCGGGGCCGGTCCATGGCTTACTCCTCGGTGACGCCGGCGATCTCGAGCAGGCGGCCGTTGACCTCGTGCTGCTCCTGGATGAAGGTGCCGAACTCGTCCGCGTTCATCGGTTGCAGCGTGAAGCCGGCGGCGGTCAGCGGCTCGATGAACTCGTCGGACGCCATGGCGGCTTCGATCGCGTCCGCCAGCGTCGCGCGCACGTCGTCCGGCAGGCCGGCGGGCGCGGCCACGGCGGCCCAGCCGCCGATGCTCCAGTCGTACCCCAGCTCCTTGAGGGTGGGCACGTCGGGGAACCGCGCGACCCGGTTCGGCGCCATGACGCCGAGGACCTTGACCTCGCCGGCGCCCAGGAGGGACGCGGCCTCGGCCAGCGCCGCCGTCACGACGTCCACGCCTCCGGCCAGCAGCTCCTGGAAGGCGGGAGCGGCGCCCTGGCTGGGCACCCACGGCATCGCGTCCGGGTCGATGTCGGCTTCGAGGAGCAGGCCGATGCGGGCGAGGTCCCAGATCCCGCCCAAGGACGTGCCGGAGGCCTGCAGTTCGCCGGGGTTGGCCCGGATGTGGTCGAGCAGCTCGTCGAGCGTGTCCCACGGGGCGTCGGCGCGCACCGTGACGGCGGACGGGTTGTTGATCATCAGGCCGAGGGGCGTGTAGTCGACGTAGCTGAGCGTCGTCTGGCCGATGTGAGGCAGCATCGTGATCTCGACGGTGATCGCGCCGATGGTGTACCCGTCGGCGGGGGCCTGTGCGAGCGCCAGGTGACCGACGACGCCACCGCCGCCCGTGCGGTTCACGACGTTGACGTTCACGTCGAGCGACTGGGCCAGCACGGCGGCAAGGGTGCGAGAGGTGGTGTCGGTGCCGCCGCCGGGCGACCACGGCACGGTGAAGGTGATCGGGCGAGCGGGGAACGTCTGGGCCGCGGCGGCCGCGGCCAGCAGCAGAATGGCGAGCATCGTGAGCAGTCGCTTCATGCGGTGGGTCCTTCCTCGAGAGGCGGTTCAGTCGACGTGCGGATGGTGTGATCGAGCAGCGTTCGCGGTGGCATCACCCCCTTCGATTGGCAAGCATGCGTGCGATGCCGCACGCTCCGGTTCGGCGCGTCACTGGTGGCGCGCGAAGCGCTCGCCGGCGTCCGTGAGGCCGGCGTCGCGGGCGATGTCGGCGAGCGCGGCGGCCACGCGGCGCAGGCGCTCGGGCGGCGTCGACGTGTGAGGCGGGCGCGGCGCCCCGATGCCGTCCACCACCAGCCCGAGGGCGGCCTTGAGCAGGGGCAGGTCGCCGCCATACCCGAGTGCACGGGTGGTCCGAACCACGACGCGTTGCCAGCGCGCCGCCTCCGCGAGGTCGTCCGCCACGATGCTGTCGAACAGCTTCACGTAGGGCTCGGGGAACACACCGCCGGGCCCCGTGACCATGCCCGCAGCACCGGCCTGCAGGGTCGTCAGGGCCAGGTGGTCCGCTCCGGTCAGCAGCGTGAAGCCATCGAGGTCGAGCAGGTCGAGCATCTTGGGGAGGTTGCCACTGGAGTCCTTGGAGCCGACGACGACCCCGTCGGCGTATAGGCGCCGGGTGATCTCCAGGCCGTAGCCGTTCGAGGTGCGTTGGGGGATGTCGTAGAGGAAGGTGGGAACGTCGCAGGCCTCGGCCACGGCACGCACGTGGCGCTCGAGCGCCGCCTGGTCGTGCTCGAAGTAGTACGGCGCCACCACGGCGACACCGTCGGCGCCGAAGGAGGCGGCATGCCGTGCGAGTCTTGCGCTCACGGCGGTGCTCGCATCGCCCACCTGGACGATCACGGCCAGTCGCCCCGCCGCCGCCTCGGCGAAGGCCGCGGTGGTCCGTTCGCGTTCGTCGATCGAGAGGAGCGCACCTTCACCGGTCGTGCCGTTGACGAACACCCCGTGGACCCCGCCGGCCACGAGGTACTCCACCATCGGCCGGATCGCCGTCACGTCGAGCCGGGCACCCTCAGGATCGAGGGGCGTCGGCGGCGGTACCACCACTCCACGAAGCTTGCGCATCTACACTCCTTCCGGGGCCGGCTCGAGGTCCGGTTCGTACGCCACCCAGCGCTCGAGGTCGGCGCGCTGCAGGAGGCCGGCGACGTCGCTCGGCACCGCCTTCGACGACGCCGTGCCGACGTCGGTCCCGAGCAGCAGCGTCCCGCGGTTGCTCATCCGACGTCGACCTCGCCGCACAGGTTCACGCGCACGCCGAGGGCGTCGAATGTCGCGGCCGCGCACGCGAGGGCGCGATCGGCCTCCGAACCCGACGGGGCGTACGTCACCTGGATGTGGTTGGCCTTGTGGCGCGCCATCATCTGGTCGCGGTCGACGCCATGGACGACCGCATGCAGGATCGGCCACTGGGGGGTGGTCAGCTCGCGCCGTCGGGTCGTCTCGCGCTCCGGGAGGGCGACGGCGCTCGCGCGGCCGAGGTCGACGTGCAGGGCGCCGTCGGCGACGAAGGTGCGGCTCCACACCAGGTCGCCCGGCCGGCAGACGCCCGACAGCGTGCTGCCGCCGCGGGGGAAGTACATCGGCGGTTGCCGGTGACCGGTCGCGCCGGCGTACCCGTCCACGAGGTGCGAGGCGGGCACCGCGCCGGAGATCTCGAACGTCCAGACGAAGGCGTCGTGCCCGTCGAGTGCGAAGCTCTCGCCCCAGCGGAGATCGTGGAGCGTCGTCGATGGATCGTGACCGAGGCGCGTCCACACGCGGTTGGCGACGAGGGCGTCGATCGCCGCGCACTCGTCGACCTCGTTGAAGTGCGGCAGGGGCCGCCCGTCGTACAGCGGCGTCGCACCGTTCGCCGGGCGCACCGGGGGCCGGTCGCTGGTGTTCAGCAACCCCTCGACCAGATCGCTGGCCGGGGTGAGGTCCTTGAGGCCCTGCTGATACTGGATGCCGATGGCGTCGCACCCGAACCGGTCGGCGATGCGCAGCGCCGCGACGTACATCTTGAGCTGCTCGAGGACCTGATCGCGGGTGAGGTCGGTGGCCGGGTCGTCCCCGAACTCGAAGCGCATCCCGCGCGCGGTCAGCCATGCGAACGCCTCCGCGGCCTCCGCGTCCGGAACGTCGCGCATCTCCGCGTAGAGCGCCGACTGCGACAGACGCTCCTTGTAGATGCCCAGCGGGTTGAGGAGCTCGTCGTCGACGATGGCGTTGTACATGCCCATGCAGCCCTCGTCGAAGACGCCGAGGATCGCGATGCGCTCACGCAACTCCGAGGCGATCGACGCACCGACCGCCCGGTCGCTCTCGCTGAGCGCCGCCGGGTCCAGCGGTCGCACGTGGCTGACGTCGTGGTCGACGCGGCCGTCGCGCAGCCACTGTCGGAGCCCGCGCCGGAACGCGTCGTCCTGGAAGTCTTCGCTCCAGAGCGTCGCGTACGCCACGCCGGCCTTCGTGAGCGAGCCGTTGAGGTTCAGGAGACCGACGAGGCCGGGCCACGTGCCGCTCCAATTGGCGACGGTGAGGATCGGCCCGCGATGCCGGCGCAGGCCAGCGAGGACGTGGTGCGAGTACTGCCACACGGCCTCGGCGACGACGACCGGGGCGTCCCGGGGGATGTTGGCGAACACCTCGGTCCCGCGTCGCTGGCCGTCGATGAACCCGTGCCCCGCGACTTCATCCACGTCGTGGGCGCGCACGAGGGCGACGCCTTCGGCCGCGAAGGCACGCGTGAGGGCATCCTCCATGCTGCGCTGTGCGGGCCAGCAGAGGCGATTCGCCGCGGGCCGTAGGTCGCCGCTGGCGACGAGATGACAGGTGCTGGCGCGCTGATCCACGGCTGGAACCTCCCTCGGCCCGATCGACGGATACCGGCACGCGCGTGCGGGCGAACGGCCCGTCTCAATGCAATCGTTGTCAGCAATTGTGACGCGTCGGGTTCCGCAGCGTCAAGGGCCGTTCGCGGCGGTTGGCGTGCGTCGACGACCCGGTAGGATCGAGTGAATCGCGTCCTCAACGTGATTGTCGTTCACGCTGGTGGCGGGCCGTCGGCTGCGGTCGATCGGGCGGCGTCTTGACGCGCGCGCGGCGAAGTCCGTAGGCTTGTGGCTGATGCGACAATCGATTGCAGGCTCGGTGACGCTGAGCGACATCGCCGAGCGCGCGCAGGTCTCGACCTCGACCGTCTCGCGGGCGCTCAGCCATCCGGACCGCGTCGCCCGGGCCACGCACGAGCGGATCCTCAGGATCGTCGAGGAGATGAACTACCAGCCCAACGTGCTCGCGCGGGGTCTGCGCCGGCGTCAGAGCATGATCGTCGGGCTGGTGATCGCCGACATCCTCAACGACTTCCACGCGACCATCGCCAAGGGCGTTCAGGACGCCGCCTACCAGCGTGGCTACACCGTCATGTTCGGCAACACGGACGAGGACCCGATGCGCGAGGAGCGCTTCCTACAAGCGCTGAACCAACATCGCTTCGCCGGACTCATCATCGTCCCGACGGAGCGTAGCCGCGAACTGCTGGCGCGGTACGCCCGCACGCCCGTCGTCGAGATCGACCGCTCGAGTGGCCGCGAGGACGCCCACGTCATCCTGGCCGACAACGTCGCCAGCAGCCGCGCCGTGGTCGCCCACCTGGCCCAACTAGGTCACGCGCGAATCGCCGCCGTTACCGGCTCGCGAACGGTCACCACGGGCGCGGAGCGCCTCCAGGGCTACCTCGACGGCATGCGCGAGGCCGGTCTGGCGGTCGACCCGGGGTGGATCGCGCCGGCGGCCCGGCACGACGAGGCTTCGGGGTTCGAGGCGATGCAGCGCCTGCTCGAGCTACCCGCAGGTCGCCGCCCGACGGCGGTCTTCGCGTTCAACAACCAGGTCACGGCCGGCGTGCTGCGGTCGCTGAAGCGCGCGGCGATCCAGGTGCCGCAGCAGATGTCGCTCGTCGGCTTCGACGACTCACGCTGGGCCCAGCTGATGACGCCGTCGCTGACCGTCGTCGCGCAACCGGCGCGGGACATGGGCTACCTCGCTGCCGAGCGACTCTTCTCGCTGATCGCGAACCCCGATCTCCCCGGCACCGTGACCCGGCTCGCGACGCGGCTCGTGTTGCGGGAGTCGACGGCGGCCGTGCTCAGCGCCGCCGGGTCGAGCAGCGCCAGCACGGTCGGCTGAGTACCGCGAGCATGCGGCCGGTCGTCGACGCCTGGGCGCGCCGCTCGAGCGGCCGCCCCGTCGGCGGTGGCGGGTTCGTCCATCGCTACCTCCTACCTGATGGCGGTTCTACCGTGCGCTGGCAGCGGCGGCGCCGTTCCCGTACCCTGCGCCATGCGTCACCTCACCGACCGGATCCTCGCCTTCCGCGATGCCCGCGACTGGAAGCAGTTCCACGGTCTCAAGGACGAGGCGCTCTCGCTGCTCATCGAGGCGGGCGAGCTCGCCGAGCACCTGCGCTGGCACGACGACGCCGCCCTGCGCGCGAAGGTCGCCGCCGACCCCGAGCCGGTCGCGGACGAGCTGGCCGACGTCCTCTACTGGACGCTGCTGCTCGCGCACGACCTGGGCATCGACCTCGAGACGGAGTTCGAGCGCAAGATGCGGCAGAACGAGCGCAAGTACCCGCTGGAGAAGGCGCGCGGGCGGCCGGACAAGTACGACGTGTTGTGAGGGTGGGGCTCAGGAGCGGCCCCTCACCACACCCCCGCCATCTGCCAGGCCTCGAGCCGCGAGACGCGCACCTCGCCGCCCTCCGCTCGGAGGAAGACGCCGGTGGCGTCGGTCCGGGTGGGGTAGGTCCGGGCCGTGATGCAGGTGGTGGTGCCGGCGAAGACCTCGACGATCGAGCGGTCGAGGAAGACGCGCAGCTCGAGCGGTCCAACGGCGGGGTAGGGCGCGGCCACGACCTCCCCGTCGATCTCGGGGTCGAGGGTGGCGCGGGTCGTGTCGACCACGATCGTCCGCTGGCCGCCATCGACGACCAGCCGCGTGCGCTCGGTGCCGTCGTCGGTGGCGCGCAGCTCGAGGATCAGGCGCGCCCCCGCGGGCACCTCGACCGTCAGCGACAGCTCGAGGGCGTCGCCGCGGACCCCCTCCAGAGCCCGGGCGTCGCCGGCGGCGAGCCGCAGGTCGCGCTCGGCCGCGGCGTCGCGGCGCAGCGCGGCGTACTCGGGGGCGGGGACCATGGTGAGGCGTCCGCGCGCGTCGATCCCCACCACGCGCGCGAGCGACAGCGCTCCGGACCATCGCGAGCGGGCGCGGACCACGGCGTCGGGGCGTCGCTCCTTGATCCAGCCGAAGAGCAGGCGCCGGTGGACCGGGTGCTCGACGGTGAGGCCGGCGTAGAACACGTGCCCGTGGTCCGCGATCCCCGACCAGGTGGGCGTGAAGGTGGAACCGTCCCAGCCGCCGGTCTGGGCGTAGGTGTGGCGGAACTCGAGCTGCTCGGAGACCAGCACGACGTGGTGGCCGTCGAGCTCGAACAGGTTCGGGCACTCCCACACGAACGCGTCGGGGGCGAAGCGGCCGCGGTGCGCCACGCCGAGGTAGGTCCATGCGCGCAGGTCGTCGGAACGGTAGTGGAGCAGGGCGCCGTCCGCGCGCCCGTCGGGCGCGACCAGGCCGCTGCCGAGGAGCATGTGCCAGTCGCCGTCCTCGCGCCAGAGCCACGGGTCGCGCATCTCGGGCGGGTCGCCCACGACGGCGACGCCGGGGGGCGGACCGGCGATCACGGGGGTCGGGTGCTTGCGCCACGCCTGCCAGTCGCCGTCGCCGGAGGCGAGGCACTGCACCTGCGGCTGGATGCCAGTGTAGAGCAGGGTGGGAACGCCCTCGTGGACGACGGCGCAGCCCGACCAGCAGCCGTGGGCGTCGGGGCCCTCGGGGTCGGGGGTCAGCGCGATGGGGAGGTGGCGCCAGTGGAGCAGGTCGTCGCTGACGGCGTGTCCCCAATGGATGCGGTCGTGGAAGGGTCCGTCCGGGTTGTGCTGGTAGAAGAGGTGCAGCCGGCCGTCGACGACCAGCAGGCCGTTCGGGTCGTTCATCCAGCCGCTCGGTGGGAGGAAGTGGAACGTGGGCCGGTGCGGGTCGGGGGCGGGATCGGCGGACGCCGCCGGGACGCCGGGGGGGTTCACGGGGGTTGGACCTAGCCCTTCACGCCGGAGCTCATGACGGACGCCACGAACCAGCGCTGGAAGATGAGGTAGACGATCAGGACGGGCAGGGTCATGAGCACCGCGAAGGCCATCACGTTGCCCCAGAACGCCTGCTGACTGGTGAAGTAGGCGGCCATGGCGACGCTCAGCGGGCGGTACTCCGGGCCGCGGGTCACCATCATGGGCCACAGGTAGCTGTTCCAGGCGTCGAGGAAGCCTAGGATCGCCAGCGTCGACACCACCGGCATGGAGAGCGGCAGGCCGATGCGGAAGAAGACCTGCAACAGGCCGGCGCCGTCGATCTTGGCGGCCTCGATCAGCTCGCGCGGCATGCCCGAGAAGAACTGATAGAAGAGGAAGATCGCGAAGGCGTTGGCGATGAACGGGAAGATCTGCACCTGGTAGGAGTCGACCCAGCCGATGCGGCTCATCATCAGCAGCAGGGGCAGCACCAGGCTCTCGCCCGGGATGACGTACACGGCGATCACGGTGGCGAGGAACGCCTTGCGGTAGGGCCCGCGCCCCCACGCGAGGGCGAAGGCGGCCGCGGCGTTCACGATCAGCCCGGTCCCCACGATGCCGGCCACCACGATCAGGGTATTGAGCAGGTAGCGGAGGAAGGGTTGGTGCGGGTCGGACAGCACCTCCCGGTAGTTCTCGAGCGACGCCACGTGGGGGATGAACGCCTCGATCGTGCCCAGGCTGATCTGGATGCGCGCCTCGTCGGGGTTGAGGCTGACGGTGAACATCATCGACAGCGGCACCAGCACCACGAACGCGAGGATGACCGCGACGAGCGTCGGGAGGAGACGGCCCAGGCGCCTAATCATTGGGGATCAGCGCCCGCTGCAGCAGCGCGAAGCCGGCCACCAGCACGAAGAAGAGGATGGCGACGGCGGAGGCGTAGCCGATCTTCTGGGCGGAGTAGCCCTCCTGCACCATGTAGCGCACCAGCGTGTTGGTGGCGCCAAGGGGTCCGCCGCGGGTGAGCAGATCGACCTGCACGAAGAGCTT
>JAABRV010000085.1 GCA_011390735.1 Trueperaceae bacterium
GCCCCGGGCGTCGGGGCGGCCCTCGCCAACGCGTACCCCGACGCCTACCTCGAGGCCCTGGCCCGCCCCAGCGGCCGCCACCGGCGCGCCCGCGCGCCCGCCGCCGTCGTGGCGGCGACGGCGGCCGGCGTGCCGCTGCGCGGGCGCGAGGCGTGGGTGGCCGGTCGCGCCGTCGCGCCCGACCTCGACGGCGGCGCTTGGCCGCGCACTGCGGGGGGCGGGGCCGGCGGCAGCGGCGCGGCCGACGGCACGCGAGCGAGCGGCGGCGGCGGTGTGGAGCGCGAGGCGGCGCGGCTGGCGGCGCTGGCGGCCGACCACCCGCTGACGTACCTCGACGTGTGGCTCACCGACCAGGTGGGGCACCGGGCGGAGCTGGCGACGGCGACGGCGCTGGTCGAGCGCCTCGATCGCTTCGTGGCCGCGCTGCTCGACGCGCTGCCCGGCGGCGTCACGCTGCTGGTCACCTCCGACCACGGCAACCTCGAGGACGCGCTCGACCGGCGCCACACGCGCGCGGAGGTCCCGCTCGTCGCCCTCGGACCGGCGGCCGAGGCGTTCGCCGGCGCGCGCGACCTGCGCGACGTCGCGCCCGCGGTGCGCGCGGCGTGGGGCGCTTAGGGACTCAACGCGACGATGAGCACGGCCTCGTACCAGGCGCCCCCGAGCAGCAGCAGCCCGGCCGGCACGAGCAGCGATGCGGCCTGCCGCGCCGCGGCCGGGTAGGCGCCGAAGCCGCGGCGGAACACGGTGCCGAGGACGATGCCACCACCGGAGATCACCAGGAAGTAGGCGGTGAGCTCGATCACGAGCAGCAGCAGCAGCGGCAGCAGCGACGGCAGCGGGCCCCCGACGACCGGTCCGAACGCGACCGCCACCAGGAAGAACTGGGGGATGGCCAGCAGGTAGCTCGGTACCCCCAGGAGCAACGTCAGGAAGAAGTGCACGCTGAAGGTGACCACGACGAAGTTCTGGTAGAAGGTCGTCGCGGCGGCCCGCGCGACGTCGCCGCTGCCGTACGCCTGTCCGGCCCCGACCTGATCGATCGCCCCCTCCAAGACCGCGAGGATGGCCGCGTCGCACTCGGGCGGCAGGGCGGCGCCCGCTCCCGCACCCAGCGCGAAGGTGACGTAGAGCAGCCCCATCGTCACCAGGACGGTGGTGCGGTGCCGCCGCGCGGTGGCGAGCCCCATGGCCAGGCCGCGCCGCAGCGGCGACGGGCGGGCGAGCCCGTAGAGCACGAGCAGGGTCAGGGCCACGAAGGCCCCCGACGCCGTGGGCGTCTGCAGCCAGGCGCGCACCCCGGTGAGTTCGCCGGTCGTGCGGAACGCCACCCGTTCGACGCGCCAGCCCTCGTCGGCGGGCAGCAGGTCGACCTGGACCACGTCGAGGACGTCGCCGGGGCGGACCGCCGCGTAGGTGTAGGCGCGGCGCCCGTCGTCCGGGTCCAGCTCCAGCCGGCGGCGATCCTCGAGCACCACGCGGGTGCCGGGCGGGGGTGGCGGTGCCTGCAGGGTCTCGGGGAGCCGCCGGCACACCTCCTCCGCGGGCAGCGCCGCCAGCTCGGCGATCGCGATCGGCTCGCGCTCCAGCCACTCCAGCACGGCGGCATCCGCCACCGCCTCCGGGTCGTCGCCGACCGGCCAGCCGCGGTCGTCGAGCGGCAGGTCCTGGGCCAGCGCCAGCGGCGCGGTGAGCAGCGCGAGGAGGAGCAGCAGGGCACGCATCGCCCGCCATGATACGTGGCGCGCCGACGGGTAGACTCGCGCCCGTGAACGTGCTTCGGCATCTCGCCGGCCTGGTTCGGCGGACGTTCCTGGGGCTCGCACCAGGACTCGCCCGTCCGGACGACGCCTTCGCGCTGGGTTGGCTCGAGTCGCGCGAGGCCGACGCCTACCGCGCGATGGACCCCCGCGATCGCGACCACGCGTGCCGGGTGGCGCACCGGCTGCTGGCGCGGTTCCCCGACGCCGAGCCCCGCACGGTCCGGGCGGCGCTGCTGCACGACGTCGGCAAGGCGGAGCGCCCGTACCGCGTGTGGGAGCGGGTGCTGGTGCACGTCTGGGCCCCCGGCCCGGCCACCGCCGCGCGCTTCCCGGAGGCCCTGCGCGATGCCTGGCGCGTGCACGCCGAGCACGCCGACCTCGGTGCCCGGCGGTTGCGCGCGCTGGACGTGGACGCCCGGGTGGTCGAGCTGGTGGCGCGCCACCACGGGCCGCCCGCGGGCGACGAGGAGCTGCGGCGCCTGATCGCGGCCGACGAGGCGACGTGAGCGCCGACGACGACTGGACCTGGGTCGAGCGCCTGCAGCGCTTCGGGGTCCACCCGGGCCTGGCGCGCACGCGCGCCCTCTTCGCCGCCCTCGGCGACCCGCAGGACGCCTTCGAGGTCGCGCTGGTGGCCGGCACCAACGGCAAGGGCTCGACCGTCGCCCTCCTCGACGCGATGCTGCGCGCGGACGTCGCGCGGCGCGCACGGGCCACGCGGCCCGGCGAGGCCCCGCGGCCCAGCCCGGTCGCCCGCTTCGTCAGCCCCCACCTCACGCGCTTCGACGAGCGCTTCACCGTCGACGGCCGGGCGCTGCCGGAGGCCGCGCTCGCCGCGGCCCTGCGCGACGTGCGGCCGCACGCGGAGCGCCTGGGCGCCACCTTCTTCGAGGTGCTGGTCGCCGTCGCCGCCCTCGCCTTCGCGCGCGCCGGGGTCGGCCGTGCGGTGCTCGAGGTCGGCTTGGGCGGTCGCCTCGACGCCACCAACGCCAGCGAGCCGACGCTGTCGGTCATCACCCAGATCGCGCTCGACCACGAGGCCGTGCTCGGCCCCGACGTGGCCACGATCGCCGGCGAGAAGGCCGGCGTGCTGCGTGCCGGGCGGCCGGCGGTGACCTCGGCCGAGGGGGTGGCGCTCACGGTCGTGCGCCGCCGCGCGGCCGAAGTCGGGGCCGACCTGACCGTCGTCGACGAGGCGGGCGCGGAGCTGCGCGACCTGGGGTGGGCGGGCGTGGAGGTCCGCGGGCTCGGCCCGGCGCCGATCCGGGCGCCCCTGCTCGGCGCCCACCAGGCGCGCAACCTGGCGGCGGCGGCGCTGGCGGCGCGGGCGTGGGGCGCGGGGTGGGAGGCCGTCGCCGCCGGCGCCGCCGCCGTCCGCTGGCCCGGTCGCCTCGAACCGCTCGATGCCGTCGGGTGCCGTTGGCTGCTGGATGGGGCCCACAACCCTGCCGGGGCGCACGCCCTGGCGGATGCGCTCGGGCGGCTCGGCGCGAACCCCCGGGTCGCGGTCGTGGGCGTGACCGAGGACCGGCTCGAAGGCGAGCTGCCCGCTGCCCTGACTCGGCTGGCCCCCGTTCTCGTGGCGACGCGTGCGTCGCGCAGCCCGCGCGCGGTGTCGGCGTCGCGGCTGGCCGAGCGGCTGCGCGCGCGGGGGGGCGGCCAAGGGGTCGTCGTCGCGGTCGACGACGTGGGGGAGGCGCTGGGTGCGGCCGCCGACCTGGCCCTTGCCCGCCCGGCGGCCGGTCCGGGCGCGGTCGGCGCCGACGCGCCGGACGCCGCCGACCCGCCGACGGTGGTCGTCGCCGGCAGCCTCTACCTCGTGGGCGAGGCGCGTGCCCGGCTCCTGGGGGAGGAGCCCGAGGCCTTCGAGCGCTGGCAGTGAGGCGTGGCGGGGACCGGACGCCGCGCGTCCCCGCCCGACGGGTCGCGGCCGCTCGGCCGGCGGCGCCCCGCCGTCAACGGGCGCTGGGCACGCGCCTGGGACGATGCTTGATGAGGGACACCACGGCGAGGGGCACGGTGGCGGTGAACAGGACGAAGGCCGTCTCGAGCGGTTCGCCGGTTCGCAGCGCGACGAGCGCGACCAGCCACGGGTAGGCGATCAGGGTCAGTACGGCGGCCAGGTGGGCGCGCCGGGTGATGAGCGCCAGCGCCACGATGAGGCCGAGGCCTGCCAGACCACCGAGCGGGTACAGCGGCAGCGACACGCCGAAGATCGTCGCGAGCCCCTTGCCGCCGCGCCAGCCCACGACCACCGACCAGGCGTGGCCGACGACCGCGGCCACCCCGGCCGCGAGGGCCACGACGAGCCGCTCCTGTGGGCCGAGGCCGACGAGCGAGGCCATGGCCAGCGCCACCGCCGTGGCGGCGGCCCCCTTGGCGACGTCGACGACGAGGACCGCGGCGCCGAGCGCGAAGCCCAGGTTGCGGGCGGTGTTCATCGCGCCCATGTTTCCCGAGCCGACCTCGAAGATCCGCCGGCCCTTCAGGCGGGCGGCCAACTCCGCGCTGGGGATGGCGCCCAGCAGGTAGCCGACGGCGACGGCGGCGACCAGCGTCAGCACGGCAGGGCCTCCAGGGCGCGCACGTGGCCGACGTGCCAGCGGACGAAGCGGCGCAGGGCGCGCCAGTGGCGCGCACGGTCGACCGGCGGCTGATGCACCGCGGACGCCAACGGCCCCCGCACCAGGGCGTCGAGCTCGGCCAGGCCCTCACGGCCGAGGAAGAGCGCCTCGTTCGCGTCCCGGTCGCCGCCGACGCCGGCGGCGCAGGCGGCGCAGCGCGCCTGCCCCGCGGGGATCCACAGGTGGCTCGGCTCGCCGCCGCAGCCCGCGCACGCCCGCACGTCGGGCGCCACCCCGGCCAGCGCGAGCAGCCGCCAGGCGTAGGCCAGGCCGACGGCCTCTGGATCGGCGTGCGCGTGTAGGCCGCGCAGGCCGCTGGCGACCAGCGCGTAGCAGCGCTCGTCGACCGGCTGCTCCACCGTCAGCACGTCGGCCAGCTCGGCGAGCAGGTGGGCGTACGGGTAGGCCTCGGGCCGGGCGAGGCCCGCGAGGGCACCGTTGAGCTGGACCTGGGTGATCAGCGCCAGGTCGTCGTCGTGGCGGCGCCAGAACTGCACCGTGACGTCGTGGAACAGCGACAGGCGGGCCAGGTTGCCGCCCGGCAGCCGCCCCTTGCGGGCGATCGCCCGCCAGGTGCCGGTGGGCGAGAGCAGCGTGGCGACCACGTCCCCGCTCGGCAGCGGCGAGCGCCGCAGCACGAGGGCGTCGCGGACCTGGGTTCGGCGCACGCGACCAGTGTAGCCGTCGGGTCGGGCAGGGCGAGACGCCGCGGCGTCAGGCATCGCCGTCGTGCCACAGCAGCGAGACGGCGTCGGCGACCGGCTGCAGGGCGACCTCGGTGTCGGCCGGGAGCTCCAGCGCGTCGCCCCGCTGCAGGACGCGGAAGTCGCCGTACGGGAGATCGACGATGACGGCGGCGTCCAGGGCCAGCAGCCAGCGAGGCCGTTGCAGGCGCCATCCGATGCGCCGCTCGAGCCGCGCCGCCACCCACGGGCGGCCGGGCAGGGCGGCGCCCGCCTCGCCCGCCGCCCGGGCGAGACCGAGCACGCCCACCACCTGTCCCACCTCGACGCTCCGCACCGTGGCGTCCTCCCGTCGCGCGTCGCGCGCCCCGGGCGCGGGCGTCAGCCCGCGTCCGCGGTATCGCCGGCGGCGCGCGCCTTGCCGTACGCCATGCGCAGCTTGAAGCGGGCGCGTTTGGCGGCGGCCTCGACGTCGTCCTCGCTGCGGCCCAGTCGCCGGGCGACGGCGGCCAGCGGCTCGGCCGCGCGGCCGAGGCCGTCGACGGCGGCCACCACCTCGCGGTCGCCGGGTTCGAGGCGGTCCAGGAAGGGGATCAGGTCCTCCGGCGTGGCCTTGGGCTTGGGCTTGGCCGCGCCGGTGGCTCGCTTCGCGTTCGCCCCCTTCGCGTTCGCCCCCTTCGGCGCGCGTCGCCCCTTCGCGCCGCTCTGCGCCGCACCGGTCCCCTTGGCGGCAGCCTTGGACTTGCCGGCACCCTTCGCGCCCGCCGACCGCCCGCCGCGGCCGCCGCCCTTGGCGGCCACGCGCGCGGCGAGCAGCTCGAGGGCCTCGGCCAGCGTCAGGGCGTCCGGGTCGCTCCCCTCGCTCAGCGAGGCGTTGATCTTGCCGTGCTTGACGTACGGGCCGTACTTGCCGTCGTGCAGGGTCACGGGCGCGCCGTCGTCGGGGTGCTCGCCGAGCGTGCGGCGGGCGGCGCCGCGGCTGCGCTTCTTGGCCAGCAGCTCTAGCGCCGTCGCGAGGTCGACGCTGAGCACGTCGGTCCCCTTGGGCAAGCTGGCGAACAGCTTCTCGTGCCGCACGTACGGCCCGAAGCGACCGATGTGCGCCTCGACCGGCTCGCCGCTCTCGGGGTGCGTGCCGAGGCGCCGTGGCAGGTCGAGGAGCGCCTGGGCCATGGGGCGGTCCACGGCCTCCGGCGCGACGCCGGGCGGCAGCGAGACGCGCTTGGGCCGCGCCTCGCCGGTGCCGTCACCCAGCTGCAGGTAGTGGCCGTAGGGACCGCGCTTGAGGAACATCGGCTCGCCCTCCGGCTGGTGCTGGCCGAGCGAGGCGTCGGGCGCGTTGCGCTCGCGCAGCGCGCGCTCGAGGTCGTCGCGCGTCAGGTCCGCGACGACGGCCTCGTCCGGCAGGCTGGCGCGCAGGACCTCGCCGTCGATCTCGCCCTCGACGTAGGGGCCGTAGCGCCCGACGCTGACGGCGTAGGGTTCCCAGCGGGGGTGCCGGATCGTGCTGATCTCCTTGGCGTCGAGGTCGGCGAGGCCGCCGGTGACGCGCTGGGCGATGCCGCGTTCGCCGGCGTAGATCGCGTCCAGGTAGGGCACGCGCGCCTGCCGCCCCTGCGCGATCTCGTCGAGGTCGTCCTCCATCTTGGCGGTGAACTTCTCGTCGACCAGCTCGGCGAACTGCGCCTCCAGCAGCTGGGTGGTGGCGAAGCCGGTGAAGGTCGGCACCAGCTGGCTGCCCTGCTTGCGCACGTAGCCGCGCTGCTGGATGGTGTCGAGGATGGATGCGTAGGTGCTGGGGCGCCCGATGCCCTCGCCCTCGAGACGCTTCACCAGGCTGGCCTCCGTGTAGCGCGCCGGGGGCTTGGTCTCGTGGGGCACGGCGGCGACGTCGCGCGGGTCGATCGCGTCCCCGACCGCGAGCGGCGGCAGCGCCTGGTCGCGAGCGTCGAGCTCGCCGTTGGGATCGTCGCGACCCTCGACGTACGCCCGGAAGAAGCCGGCGAACAGGGTGGTGCGGCCGCTGGCCCGGAAGGTCGCCGTCTTGCCGTCCGCATGGACCTCGAGCTGGGCGGTGGTGAAGCGCAGCCGGGCGTCCGTCATCTGGCTCGCGACCGTGCGCTTCCAGACGAGGTCGTACAGCGCGGCGTCGCGGTCGCGCAGCCCGAGCTCTTCCGCGGTTCGCATCTCGGTGCCTGCCGGGCGGATGGCTTCGTGCGCCTCCTGCGCGTTCTTCGACTTGCTGGCGTAGGTGCGCGGCGCGTCCGGCAGGTGGTCGGCGCCGTAGCGCTCGCGGACGGTCCGCCGCACGGCGTCGAGCGCCTCCGCGGCCAGGTTGGTGCTGTCGGTGCGCATGTAGGTGATGAGGCCGCGCTCGTACAGGCCCTGGGCGACGCGCATGGTGTCGCGGGCCGACCAGCCGAGCTTGCGCGACGCCTCCTGCTGCAGCGTCGACGTGATGAAGGGGGCCGCGGGTCGGCGCGCCTCCTCGCGATGGTCGATCGCGGCGACCCGCCACGGGCGCTCGGCGGCCCCGTCGGCCAGGGCGCGGGCGCCGCGCTCGTCCAGCACGACGACGTCCCTGCCCGGGACGAGCCCGGCGGCGAGGCGGCCGGTGTGGTCGTCGAAGTCCTTGCCGCTCACGAGCCGGACGCCATCGAGCTGCGTCAGGGCGGCGCGGAAGGGCGCCGCGTCCGCGCCGCTCGCCGCCGCCGTCGCCGTCGCCTCGACGTCCCAGTAGGCGGCGGGGACGAAGTCCATTCGCTCGCGCTCGCGTTCGACCAGCAGCCGCACGGCCACGCTCTGGACGCGGCCGGCGGAGAGGCCCTGGGCGATCTTGCGCCACAGGAGCGGGCTGATGGCGTAGCCGACCAGGCGGTCGAGCACCCGCCGGGTCTCCTGCGCCTCCACCAGGTTGGCGTCGATGTCGCGGGTCTCCTCGAGCGCCCGGCGGATGGCCGCCTCGGTGATCTCGTGGAACGCCATGCGCTTGACGGGCACCTTCGGCTTCAGGACCTCGACGACGTGCCAGCCGATGGCCTCGCCCTCGCGGTCCTCATCCGTCGCGATGTAGACCTCGTCCACGCCCGCCAGCGCCTGCTTCAGCGCCCGCACCTTCGATTGGTTCTGGGGCGACACCACGTAGTGCGGGCGGTAGTCGCCCTCGACGTCGATGCCGTACGTCAGGCCCTTGGCGGCCTCGCCGGCCTGCTTGGCGTTCGCCGGCAGGTCGCGCACGTGGCCCATGCTGGCCACCACACGAAAACCGTCGCCCAGGAAGCGCTCGATGGTGCGGGCCTTGGTGGGCGACTCGACGATGACGAGTCGGTTGCTGCCGGTCGCGGCTCTCTTCTTGGCCACGGATCACGTCCTCTCGAAACGGGCGCCATTATATGGACGGATCCCGCGGCGTCAAGGTGGCTTGCGTCGCAGCGCCCCCGGCGGGTGCCGCTCGCGAGGTCGCCAGGGGCAGCGCCGGCGTCGTCAGAAGGGGCGCCGGTGGGCGATCGCCTGGCCCAGGGTCACCTCGTCGGCGTACTCCAGGTCGCCGCCCACGGGCAGGCCGTAGGCGATGCGGCTCGTGCGCACGCCGTGCTCGTGCAGCGAGCGGGCCAGGTACATGGCCGTCGCCTCGCCCTCGACGGTCGTCGAGGTCGCGAGGACCACTTCCTCGATCCCCTCGAGGCGTGCCCACAGCGCGTCGAGCGTCAGCTCGTCGGGGCCGACCCCGTGCATGGGTGACAAGACGCCGTGGAGCACGTGGTAGCGGCCCTGGTAGGCGCCCGAGCGCTCGATCGCCAACACGTCGGCGGGCTGCTCGACGACGCAGACGAGCGACGCGTCGCGTCGCGGGTCCTCGCAGACGGCGCAGAGCGGCGCGTCCTTGCTCTTGACGTGGAAGCAGACGGGGCAACGGTCGAGCCCATGCTTCGCGTCGAGCAGGGCCTGGGCCAGCGCCTCGACGTCGGCCGTCGGGCGGTTGAACAGGTGGAACGCCAGCCGCTGCGCGGACTTCGGGCCGATCCCCGGGAGGCGACCGAGCTCGCGGATCAGCGTGACGAGCGGAGCGGGGAAGCGCACGCGGTCGCCGCCGGCGTCAGAACAGCCCCGGCATGCCGCCGAGGCCGCCGACGGCCGAGCCCATCTCGCTCTCCTGCAGCTCGCGGCTGCGGCGCTGCGCGTCGGCGACCGCGGCCGTCACCAGGTCCTCGAGCAGGCTGAGGTCCTCCGTGTCGACCGCGCTGGGGTCGATGGCGACCGCCGTGACGCTGCCGTCACCGGTCGCCGTGACGCGCACGAGCCCGCCACCGGCGGTCCCCTCGACGGTCATGCTGGCGAGCCGCTCCTGCGCCTCGGCCATCTTCTTCTGGGCGCGCTGCGCCTCCTTCATCAGCTTCTGCACGTTCATGCCGAACCTCCGGGTTCGTTGGGATCGGGTCCGACGCCGTCGGCGTCGGTGGGTGCGTCGAGGGGTAGGGCGTCCCCGTCGTCCAGCGTGGGGGCTCGCCCCCCGGCCCCGCCTGGGGGCGCGTCGGGGACCAGGCGCAGGACCCGGCCGGGGAAGACCGAGCGCAGCAGCGCGAGGCGGTCGCCGGCGGCGGCCTCGGCGAGCGCCTCGGCCGAGGCGCGGGCCGCGGGCGGACGGCGGGCGGTGACGGGCGCGCCCTCGTCGCTGGCGTCCGGCCGCGCCGGGGTGGCGTCGGCGAACGGGTCCGGCTGGGCGCCCTCGTCGTAGGGGTCCGGTGGCAGGTGCTCGTCGAGCGGATCGGGTCGGAGGCCCTCGTCGATCGCGCCGTCCGAAGGTCCGTCAGCCTCATCCGTGCCCTCGGCTGCGGGCGTCGGTGGGGCCGACGCGGCCTCGGTGGCGTCCGAGGTCGATTCCGGCACGCCCGACCCCGGTTCGGGCGCCGCCGACGAAGGGACCGCCGCCGACGGGGTCGGCTGGGGTGGGACCGGGACCGGCGCGACGGGCGCCGGCCCCGTCACGGCTTTTTTGCATCCGCCTCGCCTCCGGGCGACCTGGGGCCGTGCCGATCGCGGCCACCGGGGCCCTCGATCACGACCTCCAGCCAGCCGGCTTCCGCGTCGTCGAGGAGCTGCAGCAGCTCCTGCTCGCGTTTGCGCAGCTGGCCGAAGTGGAACGCGTGGCGCTCGTCGTAGCGCAGCGTCAGCGTTCCCCCGTCGAGCTCGGCGGTCGCCGGCAGCAGGAACGCCTTGAGCTGGGTGCCGGCGCGCGCCATGACCGGATGCCAGGAGAAGCGCGGGGGACGCGGGCCGCCGGCGGCAGGGGCCGCCTCGGTCGCCGCCGGCGCCGCGGCCGCGGCGGCCGGGGCCGTGACGGGGGCCGGCGTCGCGGGGGTGGCCGAC
>JAABRV010000086.1 GCA_011390735.1 Trueperaceae bacterium
CACGGCCACACCTACCGGAGGAGGCCGCCGAACGCGCCGCGCTCCTCCTCCTTCAGGGGCACCAGGTACGACGCTCCGAAGTGCGCTCCGACGAAGAGCAAGACGATCAGGACCCAACGATGCATGGCTTCACCTAGCTCGCGTGGTCTCGAGCATCAAGGCCCGGACCACATCAGCACCACGTAGCCGAACCTCACGAAGTCGATGAAGAAGTGGTAACCGATCGCGCACTCCAGTCCGCGCCGCAGGAAGAGCAGCGCCAGCGGGATGCCGTACACCAGCGCGGTGAACATCGCAGAGGTCACCGAGGAGATGGATTGCGGCGCGTGCGCGAGGCCGTGGATCGCTACCGAGAGGACCAGTGCAGCCACCAGCGCCCGCCCGGCCGTGGCGCCCGGGGCGGAGCGGAACGTCACGTAGAGCAGTGGCAGCAAGAACAGCCGAGCCCAACCTTCCTCGAGCAGTGCCGGCTGCAGGGCGTAGAAGGCCATCCAGACGCTGGTGAACGTGGCCTCCGCCTCGCCAGCCATCGCTCGGGTCATTCCGACGACGTTCATCAGTGCGGGCGGCACGGCCAGAACGCAGCCGAGCCCGAAGGCCCGCACGGCGAGCAACGGACGGCTCTCGAGCGACCACACGCGCGCTACACGCGACGCTCTCACCAGCACGATCCCCGCCATGACCTGGGGCGCCAGCACCGCCGCCAACACCAGGGCGCTTCCGACGCTGCCGCGAGCGATGCCTTCGATCAGGAGCATCGCCGTGACGGCGACGCCACCTGCCGTCCACACGCCAGCCGTCAACTGCGTGCGACGCGTGATCAGCACGGCCGCGGCGGGGATCAGGCTGAACGCCATCAGCCACCAGCCGTCACGCAGCACGACCACGGCGAGGCCGGTCGCCAGGCCGACGATCGCGATCATGACGACGAGCCTCAGCCCGAACGACGCCAGGTACCTACCGCGGTGCACCTCGGGAGTGTCGACAACGTGTTCACGCCACCGGGCGTCGAGACGTGGGACGTCGGCGGCAGCCTCGCGCGCGAGGCCGATCGCGAGCACGACGACGTAGGCCAGAGCGGCGAGTGAACCGATGCCCCCGATCCCGCCGCTGGTGGTGGCGACACCGGCAGCAAGAAGCAGCGACGACAGGACTCCGAGGACGACAGGTAGACGGGACCAGCTGCGGCGAAGGCCCACGCGCACGTCTACCGGTATCGACGTGCGAACTGCCCGCCGGCCGAGCACGTCTCACGCGCCGGGATGACCGCCGCATCGATGGAGACGAGCGCTGGATCGTCCATCTCCCCAGGTTCGTTGGGCTGGCCTGAGGGAGCCAGGGCACATGGTCCCGCGCGAGTCTCGAGCCAAGGTCGCCGTCGCTCACGACCTCCCGAACCAGCGCCGCATGGCCCGGTCGCCCCCGACCGCGATCAGCGCGATCCCCGCCGTGTCGATGAAGGCGTGCGTGAGGATCGCCAGCCACAGGTCGAACCCGCTGGCGACGAAGACCAGGCCGAGCAGGGCGCCGGCGACGCCCGTGCTCAGCACGCCGCTACGGCCCTGGTAGCCGTGCGCGAGGCCGAACACGACCGCCCCCAGGACGACGTTGACGGCCGTCGCCCAGGGCGAGGTCCCGAGCAGCCGAGCCGTCTCGTTCATGAGGAAGCCGCGGAAGACGACCTCCTCGAGCGGGGCGACGAGCAGCCACACGACGAGCATCCACAGGCCGAACGCCCGCCAGCTCCCGCGCACGCCGTCCACGATGGCGTGGTCGTGCGCCTCACCGGTCCAGCGCTCGGCCCACGGCTCGACGAGCGCCAAGGACAGCAGCTGGATGCCGACGCCCAGCCCGAGCGCGAGCAGCACCGTCCGCCACCACGCGTCCGGGTAAGTGAAGCCGAGGGCGGCCGGGCCGTCGCCGCGGAGCCACAGCGTGAGGCCGACGACCAGCAGCGCGCCGAGGACGCCGAGCCCCGGCCGCTTGGTGAGGCCCGTCCACACGAGCAGGCCGGAGACGCCGAGGACGAGGGCGAGGGAGACGAGCGCGCCGGCTGCGTTCACGCCTACGATGATGCCCGATGCGGCCCGCGTGTGGCCGCGGACCCGCGGGCGACGTGCCCCGCGGGACTAGCCCCCCGCGCTCAGGTCGAGCACGTGCACCCGGTTGCCCCACGGGTCGTCGAAGGCGACGTAGCGGCCGGGCGGGATGTCCTTGGGCGGCGCCACGAACGCCAGCTCACCGTCGTGCTCGGCGTAGAAGGCGTCGACGTCGTCGACCCGGAAGAAGGGCCCGGGCTTGTCGCCCTCGGGGACGTCCTGGTCGAGCATCAGCTGGACGTCGGTGCCGGGCAACGCCAGGCCGGCGGTGAACTCACCCTCGCGCCAGGCCTCCTCGAGGCCGAGCGTGTCGCGGTACAGGGTCAGGGCGGCCTTCAGATTCCTCACCGGCAGGTAGATCAACGACAGCTTCATCCACACCTCCTGGGCCGCGAGCATATGCGGCGCAGCGTGCCGGGGGCCCCGGGCATCACCACCGCCCGTGGGCCCCCGGGCGTCACCACCGCCGACATCGGGTGCTGCCGACCGGTCGCGGCCGACGTTCGCCGGTACCCTCGGGCATGCGCCGCCCGACCCCCGAACCCCCCGGCCCCGGCCAGGAGTCCGTCTGGGACTACCCGCGCCCACCGGCCCTCGCCCCGTCGACCGAGCACGTCGTCGTCACCCACGGTGGGACGACGGTCGCCGAGAGCCGGCGCGCGATCCGCGTGCTGGAGACCTCGCACGCCCCGGTCTACTACCTGCCGCCCGACGACGTCCGCACGGACCTCCTGCATCCGCTGGCGCGCCGCACCTTCTGCGAGTTCAAGGGCGCGGCCTCGTACGCCGACCTCGTCGTCGGCGATCGGCGGGCGCCGGCCGCCTGCTGGTGGTACGCCGACCCGACGCCGGCCTTCGCGGCGATCGCCGGCTGGATCGCCTTCTACCCCTCGCGCGTCGACCGCGTCACCGTCGACGGCGAGGTCGTGCGCCCGGTCGGCGGCGACTTCTACGGCAGCTGGGTGACGTCGCGGGTGGCCGGGCCGTTCAAGGGCGGGCCCGGGACCGAGGGCTGGTAGGCCGCCGGCCCCCGGCCGCGGTCAGGCCGCCGGCGGCCGCGACTCGGCGGCGAGGAAAGCGCCGATGAGCTCGTTGACGCGGTCGGGCTCCTCGTGGTGGACCCAGTGGCTCGCCTCCTCGAAGAAGACCAGCCGACCGTCGTCGCACAGGTCGATGCTCGGCTGCGCCAGCTCGCGGGTCAGGGCGAGGTCGTTCACGCCCCACAGCATCAGCGTGGGCACGGTGATGCGCGGCTCGGCGGGCATGGCGGGGGGCCGCCGCACGATCGCCCGGTACCAGTTCAGCATCGAGCGCATCGCCCCGGGCCGTGCCCACGCCTCGCGGTAGGCGTCGAGGTCGGCCTCGGTGAAGGCCCCTGGGCGCGTGCCGGTCGTCAGGGCCCGCGTCAGGCCGCGCCCGTTCCCGAAGCTCAGCGTCCACTCGGGCAGCCAGGGCAGCTGGAAGAAGAGGATGTACCAGCTCCTGAGCAGTTGGGCGAGGCTGCCCCGCAGGTGCGCCAGCATCACGGCCGGGTGCGGCACGTTGATGACCACCAATCGCGCCACCCGTTCCGGGTGCGTCTGGGCCACCCACCAGGCGACGGCCGCGCCCCAGTCGTGGCCGATGAGCAACGCCCGGTCGCGGCCGGCCGCGTCGATCAGGCCGATCACGTCCGCGGCCAGCTCGTCCAGCGCGTAGGCCGCGACGCCGTCCGGCTTGCCACTCAGGGCGTAGCCGCGTTGGTCCGGCGCCCAGACCCGGTACCCGGCCGCCGCCAGGTAGGGCACCTGCTTGCGCCAGCCGTAGGAGAACTCGGGGAAGCCGTGCAGCAAAATCGTCAGGTGCCCGTCTGGCGGACCGTCCTGGAGCACGTTCAGGCGGACGCCGTTCGTCTCGATGAAGCGCTGCTCCGGCATGGGTAGGCCTCCTGGCGGGCGCAGCGCGGTCGGGGCGGCGCTCGCCCGCGCCGCACGCTACCGCCTCGCACGATCGCGCGCCGCGGCGGCCGGACTCAGCGGCGCGCGGAGGCCGCCTTGACCCGCAGCGCCTGATCGAAGAACTCGACGACCCGGAACGTGTACGTCTCCGGGTCCCCGGGGTAGATCGCCGCGTGCGCCACCCCCGGCAGCGTCCACAAGCCGGCGCCGGGCGCGACCGCGAGCCGCTGCGCGTGCTCGTAGGGCACGGTCGCGTCGGCGGTGCCGTGGACGAGCTGGATCGGCCGAGGCGCCACGCGCTCGATCTCGTCCTCCGGTCGCACGCCCCCGAGGTCGAACCCGAAGCGCAGCCGGTGGACGAGCAGCGCGGCGTGCAGGAAGGTCATCGGCAGACCGCTGTCGCCGGGCCAGCGCGCCTCGATGATCGGGCGGATGTCGGCGTAGCCGGAATCGGCCCACAGCGCGCCGATGCGCGGGTCGTCGGCCGCCGCGCCGATCGCGGTCGCGGCGCCCATCGACACGCCCAGCACCCCCACCTGGCCCGCGGGCACGCCCTCGGCCAGCAGCAGGTCCACCGCGGCCATGACGTCGAGCCGTTCCAGGTGCCCGAAGCTGAAGCGCTCGCCGCCGGAGGCGCCGTGGCCACGCAGGTCGAGCATGACGACGTGGTAGCCGTTCGCCTGCAGCGCCGCCGCCAGGGCGGGGAAGGACTGCTGGAACTCCCAGGTGCGGCTCGACTCGTGGCCGTGGACCAGCACGACCGCGGCGTCGGAGCCCGGAACGGGCAGGTGCCAGGCGGCGATGTCGAGGCCGTCGCGGGTCGTGAGCGTGACGTCGCGGTAGCTCGCGCCGTAGGTGCCGGGGTGCTGCGACGGGTCGAAGCGACGCTCGGGACGCGTCAGGCGATCGGCCGCCACGTAGCCGACGCCGAGCCAGGCGGCGAAGGCGAGGAGGGCGACGACCGGTAGCACGACGAGGACCCGGCGTGCCGCCCGTCCCGAAGCGCGCGTGCTGGACGGGATGCGCATGCGGGATGCTACCCCACACACGCGGGCGCCGGCCGCGAGCGGTTAGCATCCGTGACGAAGAGGCGCCTCGGGTGCCGGACGAGGTGAACATGGCCGACAACACGATCCAACTGACCCCCAAGGGGCTCGCCAAGATCCAGGAGGAGTTGCGCTACCTCAAGGAGGAGCGCCGCCAGGAGCTCTCCGAGTACATGGGCGCGGCGCTGGCCGACGGCGATCTGCGCGAGAACGCCGCCTACGACGAGGCGCGGCTGCTGCAGAGCGCCAACGAGACGCGCATCGCCGACCTCGAGGAGATCGTCGCGCGCGCCGTCGTCGTCGAGCAGGCGTCCGGCGTCGAGTCCGTCGCCCGGCTGGGCGCCAGCCTCCACCTGGAGGACGAGCAGGGCACGACCCACGTGTTCCACCTGGTCGGTTCGCTCGAGGCCGACGTGTTCGAGAACCGCATCTCCGACGAGTCGCCGCTGGGCCAGCAGCTGGTGGGCCGCCGGGCGGGCGACCAGGTGAACCTCGGCAAGCTCAGCTACCGCATCACGTCGGTGCTGTTCGAGTAGACGGGGGAGCGCGGCGGACCCAGGGCCCCGCCGACCCTGAAGGGACGCAGGCCAACCCGTCATGTGCCGTTCAGGAGCCGCGGTGTAGGGTGAACGCGTGACCCGGGCCGCGCTCCTCACGTTGGTCGCCGTGGTGTTGGGGCTGTTCGCCCTCACGCTGCTGCCCGATCGGCGGCCCGACCTGCCCGACGCGACGATCGCCCTCAACGACGCGACCGTCGTGCTCATGCCGGAGGCCGACCCCGAGGCCGTGTGGACGTTCAGCGCGCCCACCGCGCTCTTCGACCCGGACCGCGACACCACCGAGCTGTTCGACGTCGAGGACGGGCAGCGCACCGTGCGCGGCGTCGTCGACTTCACCCTGACCGCCGAGCGCCTGGTCATCGACCGGCGCGACGACCTGGTGGCCGAGCGCATCGACGCCCACCTGGTCGCCGACGGCTGGGACGTCGTCATGGAGGGCCGCGACCAGCGCAACGTGCTGGTGCGGCAGGACGTCGGCCGCTTCGAGGTGCCGCACGTGGAGATCACCGGCGACGGCATCGGCCGCAGCGTCTACCAGGACATGCGCATCAGCTTCGACTTCACCGACTTCCAGGCCGGCGGCCCCGGCACGGTCGGCACCTCGGCGTTCGTCGCCGACGTGCGCGAGCCGTGACGGACCGACCGGCGCCCAGGAGGATCCCCGTGTCGCCACGCCAGCAACTCCCGACGACCGCGCCCGTGCACCCAGGCGGCCCGCGCCTGGGCGACCCGCGACCGGGCGACCCGCGCCTGGGCGGCGCACGGCGAGGCGCCAGCCGCCGCGCCGCCGCCCTCCGTGTCGGCATGCTCGCCCTCGCGTTGGCCTGGATCCCCCTTGCCGCCGCCCAGGAAGAGGCCGAGCCGCCGGCCCGCCGGCTCATCACGATCGACTCGAGCGGCGGCACCCAGTCGGGGAACCTGCGCTTCGGCCCCATCGTCTACCAGCACCCCGAGCCGGACGGCGTGGTCGCCACGGTCTCCAACCTGACGATCCGCGGCCCCCGCGCCGAGCTCACGGCCCCCGAGGGCGAGCTCATCGCGCAGGCGCAGGGGCGCCGCGAGGCGGTCTTCGACGGCGGCGTGACCGTCACCCGCGGCCGGCTGACGGCCGTCGGCGCGACCCTGCGCTACGCCGAGGCCACCGGCCTGGGCGTGCTCGCCGGCAGCGACGGCGCCAGGGTCGAGGTGCGCATCGCGCCGGCCCAGGAGGGTGAGCCCGAGGTGGTCATCGACGCCGAGCGCGTGACCTTCGACGTCGACACCGACACCAGCGTCAGCGAGGGCGAGGTGCGCCTGCTCAACGGCGACCAGGCCGCCCGCGCCGAGCGGCTCGAGTACGAGGAGGACGCCAACCTCGGTGTGCTCTCCGGCAGCGACCGGCCCCAGGTCGTCCGCACCGCCGACGACGGCGGCGAGCTGCGCATCGTGGCCGACGAGATCCGCGTCCTGACCGACATCTCGGCGCTCTACGCCGTCGGCGACGTGCGCGTGGAGGACGGCGACATCACCTCCGAGGGCGACGAGGTCTTCTACGACGACGAGGAGGAGGTCGCGGAGGTCATCGGCGATCCGGCCATCGCGGTCGACGAGGGCGCCGGCGTGCGTCTCGAGACCGCCCGCGTGCGCCAGGACGTCCGCTTCCGCTTCGTGGAGGCGATGGACGCCTCGCTGCCGACGCCCTACACCGTCGAGCAGTTCCTGCTCGTGCGAGAGAAGGCGCCCTGAACGGACGCCGCCTCGGCGTGGCGTCGGTGATCGTCGTCGGCGCCGCCCTGGCGCTGGCTCAGGGGTTGCCGACGGTCACCGTCACCCGCGGCGAGCGCACGATCGTCATCGCCCAGCGCACCGCCGGCGCCGACGGCGCGCGCACCGTGCTGGCCAACCGCAACTGCGAGGAGGGCGTCCTCACCAACGTGTTCTTCGGCCCCGTGGCGGGTTACGTCGAGACCTCGTTCGAGGAGACCGTGCTCCTGAGCCAGGTGGCGGTCGTGCGGGTGCCGCGGGAGCGGGCGGCCGAAGCGGAGGCGCCCGCCGACGCCGCGGCCGGCCCGGACGACGCGGCCGATCCGCCCGACGCCGGCGACGAGGAGACGGTGGAGCTCTACGGCGGCCGCGTCACCTTCGACCGCCCCGGCTGCATCGCGGAGGTCGACACCGGAGACGCGCGCCCGGTCGAGCTGCGCCAGGGCAGGACGACGGTCGTCGGCGGCCGCTTCTTCCTCGACCGCGGCACCGACGTCGCCACCATGGACGGCCCGGTGACGCTGACCCGCGACCCTGCGGAGGGCGACGACCGCCCGCCCCTCGAGGCCACGGCCGGCGAGATGACCTTCGACGTCGAGCGCGAGCGGGCGACGCTGATCGGCGCCGTGGTGGTGACCTCGGGCGAGCGCGTGAGCGAGGCCGATCGCCTCGAGCTCGACGAGGCCGCCGGCGTCGCGCTGCTCACCGGCTCGCCGGCGGTGAGCCGGCGCGGCGCCGACGAGGTCCGCGGCAACGCGCTGCGCTACGACCTGGAGACCGACGAGGTCGTGGCGATCGGCGCGGTGTCGGCGACGTTCGAGGTCGACCTGGACGATTAGGTCGCGGCGTCCGGCCGCTCGAGCCAGTCCAGCACCGCGTCCTGTGCCGACCCCGCGAGCCCCTTGTAGGCACGCAGCGCGGCGTCCATCGAGCGCACGGCGGACGCCATCCGCGCCCGGCGCCCGGGGCCGGCGACCGCCCGCGCGAGCGGCTGGTGCAGCACCCGGATGAAGAACGCGGACGCGCCGAGGCTCGGCAGCGGCAGCGTCGTCTGGCGCTCGACCCGCAGCCACCAAGTCGCCGGGTCGCGGCCGCCGAGCGGGGTGGCCGGGTGCCGCCGCGGGTGGTGGCTCGGCGCGTCGTCGGCGGCGAGGCTCCACACGTAGCGGACGAAGGGTCCCTTGTCGACCATGGCGTCGGCGATGGCGGCGCCGGCCGCCCGCAGGGGACCGGCGTGCGGCACGGGGGCGTGCAGGTCGGCGAGCCCGGCGTTGCCCCGGGCGCCGGGGTCCCAGCCGCTGGGGGCGGCGACGAACAGGTAGCCGGCGCGGCCGCCGTCGCCGCGGCGGTCGCGCAGCAGCACGACGAGGTCCTCGGCGATGGCCAGGCGCAGCGCGTCCAGCGCGCGCGTGGCGGCGGGGAGGCGCGCGAGCACGTGGGCCGCGCGCGGCGCCAGCGCGGCGAGCTCGCGTGGCACGTCCGGGGCCGGCGCCGTCCGCTCCAGCGCCCCCACGCGCGTCACCCGCAGGCCGAGCCAGGGGAACGCGAGGGCCCCGGATGTGGGCGCGGCCCCCACCTCTTCGTCGCCCAAGGCCCCCTCGTCGGCGGCGGGCCCCACCCGCGGATCGCCATCGGCCGCCAGCGCGTGGGCGACGGCGTTGGCAACTCCCCACCAGCGCTCGGTGCCGACCGCGGGGTCGGCCCACCGGACGGCATCCGGCGCCTCCTCGAGCTCGCGCAGCGTGTGGTCGAGAGCGGCCGGGGCGCCGTCGTCCAGGCGCACCGGGGTCTCGGGGCCGGGATCGTCGACGTGCTCTGGCGCGCGGCCGAGGGGGACGAGATCGGGTCGCACCCGGTAGGTGGGCGCCACCGGGAAGGGCACGGCGGCGGGCGGAAGGCCGCGCGGCGCCGGGGCCGGGCTCACCCCTTGGGGAGGTCGACCACCAGCAGGCCGCCGCGCAGGTGGGCGGTGACGCCGTCCGCATCCACCGTGCCGGGCAGCCGCACGGTGCGCTGGAAGGGACCGTTGGGACGCTCGCTGAACACGGTGCGCGCGCCCGCCTCGACGGTGTCGCGGACCCCGGCGACCACCAGCTCGTCGCCCTGCAGGGAGAGCTCCAGGTCGGACAGCTCGACGCCGGGCACCTCGAGGCGCAGCTGCCACGCGTCGCCGACGTCGAGGAGGTCGGCGCGCGGGCCGGCGGGGCCGACCTGCAGGTCGCGGGCCGCCAGCGTCTCGATGCGGCGCTTCACCTCGAGGAGCTCGCTCAGGTCGGGGTGGATACCGTGAAGCTCGATCTCCAGGCCGCCCAGGCCAGCGGTCTGCGCGTCGTGGTCGCGGTCGTTCATCCCGCGGAGTCTAGCACCGGGGCGGGGCGGGGGCCGTTTCCGGGCGCGCGCGCCTGGGCCATCTCCGGACACGCGCGCCCGGGGCCCATTCCAGGCGCGCGCGCCTGCCCCGGCCCCGCGGCCCGCGGTACCGTGGCGCGATGCCCGCCCCGCCCCCGACGATCCCCGTCCTGGCCGCGCCCACCGCCAGCGGCAAGACCGCCGCGGTGCTGCGGCTGGCCGCCCTCCCGGCGGGACGCGGGCTCGAGGTGGTCAGCGCCGACGCGCTGCAGGTCTACCGCGGCTTCGACGTCGGGACCGCCAAGCCGACCCCGGAGGAGCGGGCGCAGGTGCCGCACCACCTGGTCGACGCCGTGCCGCCCGAGAGCGCGATGGACGCCGTCGCCTGGACGCGCGCGGCCGAGGACGCCATCGAGGATGCCCTGGCGCGCGGCGCGCGGCCGCTGGTGGTCGCCGGCACCGGCTTCTACCTCGACGGCCTCGATCGCGGCCTGCCGACCACCCCACCGGCCGACCCGGCGGTGCGCGCCGCGCTGGAGGCCGAGCGGGCCGCGCGCGGCGACGCCGCGCTGCTCGCCGACCTGCGCGCACTGGCGCCCGACGACGCGGCC
>JAABRV010000087.1 GCA_011390735.1 Trueperaceae bacterium
AGATCTGGAACAGCGCGATCATGGGCCGCTCGGTCGCCACGATGTCGTACGCGGCCTCGATCTGGCGCGCGCGCTCCTCGAGGTCGAGGTTGAACTCGGCGTCGGCGAGCAGCTGGTCGAAGGCCGGGTTGCACCAGTTCGTCCGCTGGGCGTAGGCGCCGTCGCACGGCAGCGTGCGGAGGGCGAACCAGCCGTCGAACAGGGAGTTGGCGAGGCCGATGAGGGCGACGTTCTCGACGTTGTTGGCGCCCCAGATGCGGCTGTTGTAGGCGCTCCACTCGAGCGATTCGACGGTGCTGTCGACCCCGACGGCCTCGAGCATGACCTGGATCACCGCGAGGGTGTCGGCGTCGCCGGGGTAGCGACCGGACGGGCCCTGCAGGGCGACCGTCAGTTCGCCGGGGCCGTAGCCGGCCTCGGCCAGCAGGGCGACGGCGCGCTCGGGATCGTAGGCGTTCTGGTCGTAGTACTTCATCGGGGCGGCGTTGACGCCGGGCGAGACGCGCGCGCCGACCGGCACGCCGAAGCCGTCGGCGACGACCTCGACGAGCAGCTCCTTGTCGATGGCCAGCTCGAGCGCCTCGCGCACGCGCGGGTCGGAGGTCGGCTTGCCGTCGGCGGTGTTGAACAGCAGCATCATGATGCGCGTCGTCGGCTGCGAGAGCACCGCCACGCCCTGCGCCTCGCGGATGCGTTCGACGTCCTGCGAGGGCACGTTGACCGCGATGTCGACCGCGCCGGTGAGCAGCTCGCCGATGCGCGTGGCGTCCTCGGGGACGGCCCGGAAGACGAGCCGATCCCACGCCGGCGCGCCGCGCCAGTGGTCGGGGTTGGCCTCGAAGACGACGCGGTCGTCGCGGGTCCACTCGACGAAGCGGAAGGGGCCGGTGCCGACGGGGGCGACGGAGAAGCCCTCCCAGCCGATCGCCGCGATGACGTGGGCCGGGACGATGGCCGCGCCCTTGCGGCTGATGCGGCTGAGCAGCACCGGGTCGGGACCCTCCGTGCGGATGAGGATCTCGTGCGGACCCACGACCTCGACCTCGGTGATCTGGCGGAAGCTGTCGTGCTCGAACAGGCTGTCGTCTTGCGCGACGCGCTCGAAGGAGAACTTGACGTCCTCGCCCGTGAACGGTTCGCCGTCGTGCCAGACGACGTCGTCGCGCAGCGTGAAGCGCCAGGTGAGGTCGTCGACCTGCTCGTAGCCGGTGGCGAGTGCGGGCTGGATGGTGCCGTCGGCGTCGCGGAACATGAGGTAGTCGAAGACGTTGGTGAGGACGGCCTCGACGGCGGTGAGCCCGTGGTCGTGGGGGTCGAACCCGGGGATGTCGACCGTCTGCGCGACGGTCAGCGTGCGCTGGGCGGCGCCGGTGCCGACGAGGACGAGGGCGACGAGCAGCGTGGCGAGGCGGCGGAGCGTGGGGTGCATGGGACCTCCTTGGGGGCGGGGGGCGGCGGTTTCGGGGCGGGATGGGCCGCGGCGGGGCGCGCGGCGGGCGCGGGTCATGGTTGGGCGGCCGGGTCGACGCGGCCACCGTCGGCCCGGCGCGCGAAGGCGTCCTTGGCCGCGGCCAGCAGGTCCGGCTCGAGGAGGAGGTCGACGGCGGTGCCCGCCAGCGCCTTGGTGGCGGCGATCATGCCGGCGATGCCGGCGTCGCTGGCGGCGGCGGCCGCGAAGGCGTGCGTGTGGTTGGAGGTCCCCTCCGGGGCGATCTTGACGTAGGCGTGGATGGCGGGGAGCGCCTGGCTGAGGTTGCCGAAGTCGGACGAGCCGACGCCGCCGACCGTCGGCGGCGGGTCGAGCGGGACGCCCTGGGCGGTGAGGTAGGCCGCGAAGCGTTCGGCCATCGGCAGGTTGTTCTCGCGTTCGGCGTAGGTGATGCCCTGCTCGACCTCGAGGCGCGCGCCGACCGCGAGGGCGCCGGCCTCGGCGCAGCGCACCACCTGGTCGCGCAGCGCCTCGACCTGGGCAAGCTTGCGGTGGCGCACCAGGAACTTCGCCTGCGCGCGCTCGGGGACGACGTTGGGGGCGGAGCCGCCGTCGGTGATGATGCCGTGGACGCGGTGCTCGTCCGGGAAGTGCTGCCGCAGCGCGTTGATCGCCTGGAAGGTGAGGAGGCAGGCCTCGAGGGCGTTGATGCCCAGGTGCGGGTTCGTCGATGCGTGGGCCGCCTTGCCGTGCCAGGTGAAGGTCAGCCGGGTGGCGGCGAGGGCGCCGCGCACGGGCATCGTCCGGTGCGACGGGTGAAACATCAGGGCGGCGTCGACGCCGTCGAAGGCGCCGGCGTCGAGCAGCAGGACCTTGCCGCCGCCGCCCTCCTCGGCGGGACAGCCGATGACCTCGAGGACGCCGTCGGCCCCCGCGGCGTCGAGCGCGGCGCCGGCGGCCGTCGCCGCCCCGACCGCGGCCGTGGCGATGAGGTTGTGGCCGCAGGCGTGCCCCAGCTCGGGGAGCGCGTCGTACTCGGCGAGCAGCGCCACCCTGGGTCCACCGCGGCCGAAGGTGCGGCGGGCGCGGAAGGCGGTGTCCAGTCCACCCAGCGGGCGCGTGATGCCGAAACCGGCGTCGGCGAGTCGCTCGGTCAGCAGCCCGACGGTCCGCTGCTCGTCGAAGGCGAGTTCGGGGTGGGCGTGGATGTCGAGCGCCAGAGCCGCGAGGTCGGCGCGCGCGCGGTCGACGTGGTCGGTCAGCAGCGCGAAGCGCCCGGGATCGACCGGCGTGTCGTTGGCGTCCATCGGGGCCCCCTCGCGGTGTGTTCTACTAGACAGAACGACGTTCTATTGGAATCGTTACTGGCATGATGCCGCAAGGCGGGGTCGCGCGTCAACCCGCCCTGCGGTACAAACGATCCAGCGACGCCACGGAGGTCCAGCTTGCGTCTCGAGCCCGCCGAACCCACCGCAGCCGCCGCCGAGGGCGCTGCCGCCGCCGAGGCGTCCGCCGTCCCCTTCACGGCGGGCGGCGTGGCCGCCGTCGACCGGGCGATGCGCCTGCTGATGGCCTTCGTCGATGGACCCGACACGCTCTCGCTCGCCGATCTGGCGCGTCGGACCGGCCTCTACAAGAGCACCGTGTTGCGGCTCGCGGCCTCGCTCGAGCGCGCCGGTGCCCTGCACCGCGATCCCGGCGGCGACTTCCGCCTGGGACCGACGGTCTTCCGCCTCGGCACGCGCTACATCGATGCCTTCGACCTGCGGGCGCATGCGCTCCCCGTCATGCAGCGCCTCGCCGACGAGACCGGCGAGAGCACGTCGTTCTACGTCCGCGAGGGCGCGGTGCGCGTCTGCGTCTTCCGGGTGCACGCCACCCAGCACCGGATCCTCCACTACCTGCGGCCGGGGACCCAGTTCCCGGCCGACACGGGCGCGGCCGGCCGCGTGCTGACGAGCTGGTCGGCCCCCTACCGCGAGGACGCCGAGGCGATCCGGGCCGAGGTCCTGGCGCTTTCGGTCGCCGGCAGGACGATCGCCGACACGGCCGCGATGTCCGTGCCGGTCTTCGGCGCCGACGACGAGCTGACCGGCGCCATCAGCCTCGCGGGCCCGGCGACACGCTTCGGCCCCGAGGACCGCGGCCGCCTCGCGCGCGCCCTGTTGTCGGCCGGCATCGCCTTGACGACGGCGCTCGGTGGTGACGCCCGCGTACTGCGCGCCCGGCGCGATGCCGAACTCGACCACCCGGAGGTGGGCGCCGGGCCGGCGTCCTGACGCGCTTCAGTTCTTCTGCGCGCTCGACCGATCGATGAGGTCCTGGACGGAGGGCATCTGGCCGCCGCGGGCCGCCTCGAACATGGGCCCGGCCGCCAGGTACGCCTTGAGCAACTCGAAGGCGTGGAGCACGACCTCCGGGTCCTCGTCGTCGAACATGATGACCTCGTCGCCCGAGCCGAGGTGGGCGACCAGCTCGGCGTACGCGGGCGCCACCGTGCCCGCCTCGACGTCCGCCGGATCGGCGTCGTCCGGGAAGACGTCGATCACGTCCAGGTACTCGACCGTGTCGAGGTTGAGCAGCTGTTGGTCGGCGGAGAGCATCCAGGTGGCCATGGGCCGATGCTACACCCCGCCGGCTCTGGCGCCGCGCGCGCGATGCGCGCGCCACGCCTGCGACAGGCCGGCCCAGGTGGCCGCCGTCAGGTCGCGGACGACGTCGTCCTCGGCGGGCGGGTGATCGGATGCGACCCGGCCCCGCCGTCGCTCGAGCCGCAGGCCGACGGTCGACCTCGGCGGGTAGCCGGGCCATGGCTCGCCGGCCGGCGCCGCCAGGGCGCCGTCGAGGTAGTCGTCGAGCGGCTGATCGCGGAGGCGCGACCCGAGGAAGGCGGTCACGTGGTGCTGCAGCACGCTGACGATGCGCCGGGTGTCCCACACGGGGTCGGCGTAGCGCCACCAGCTCTCGTGCGAGGCGGTCAGCAGGGCCTCGGGCGGGGGGTTGCAGCCCACGTTGTGGCGGGCGTGCTCGAAGGTGAGCAGCCAGCGGTCGGTCGCGGCCGTGCCCTCGAAGATCCGACGGATGGCCGGGTAGAGGGCGATGTCGTCCTCGCTGCCGGCGGCGATGAAGAGGGGGACTTGCGGCCGGGCCAGCGCGGCGTCGGTCCACACCTGGGAGCCGCCCCAGGGGGAGAGCAGCACGGCGCAGCGGACCCGGGCCGTCACGGCCTCGACGAGGTCCTCGTAGAAGGGCTGGCCGATGGCCAGGTCGTCGAGGAGCTCGCGCCACAGCGGTGCGTCGAACGCCGGGTGGGCGAGCGCCGCGGCATCGTACCCGGCGCCCAGGGCCAGCAGGGTGCCGTAGCCGCCCATCGAGAACCCGACGAGCGCCACCCTCTCCGCGTCCCAGACGTGGTGCAGGAGCGGGTGATGGCGCTCGAGATCGGCCGCCACGCGCAGCGCCAGCGCGATGTCGAGGGGCCGGTTGCGCAGCGACGACAGCACGTCGCCGCGGTCGGCGTGGGTGCTGTCGGTGTGGTCGAGCGCCATCACCGCGTAGCCCTTGCTGGCCAGGTTCTCGCCCAGCCAGGAGAGGAGCACGCGCGAGCCCGGGTAGCCGTGCGACACGACCACCAGCGGCGCCGGGCCCTGCGAGCGATCGGGCTCCGCGTCGCGGGCGGCGCGCCCGGAGAATCGGAACGGTCGCGGGGCGCTCTCCGCGTCCTGCGCGCTCGGCGGGAGGTGGTCGAGGTAGGTGGTCCGGCCGTCGTGCACCGACGGGTACCAGACCTCCGCCGCCAGCGTCCGGGTGCCGCGGACCGGCTCGCTGGCCGCCAGCGAGCCGAGCACGTCGATCTGCTGCGGGTGGCTGAGGGCGAGGGTGGCGACCCCCACCGAGCGGGGCCCGCGGGCGGCCAGCGCGGGCGCGGCGGGCAGCGCGTCGCCGGGCACGAAGACGGGTGCGTCCATGCGGCCACGCTACCGCGGCTTCGTCACCGACGGGTCAGCGCCTCCGCCCTCGGCCGGTCAGGAACTCGTGACAAAGCCGTGAGCGTGCCGATAGTGTCGCCGACTAAGCTGATCCCATGACCCGCTGGTTCCACCCGGTCGCCGTCGTGTTGGTCTGGGGCGCTGCGTTGGCCGTCAACGCCCGCTACGGCACCGATCTCGGCGCGTACGCGTCGCTGACGTGGGCCGTGGCGGTCGGCGTCACCGGCGTGGCCGTCGGGGCCTGGGTCGCCACGCTCCTGGGGGCCGCCGTCGGCACCCTGGTGGGGTTCGGTGTCTCCTTCGACGGCGCGTCGCCCGATTGGCGGGCCGCCATGGCCGACGGTGCGCTGCTGCTGCCCCTGGCGCTCGGTGCCGTCGGCGGCGGCGCGGCCGCGGCCCGCATCCTGCTGACGCAGCTTCGCCACCATCGGGGCGTCTCCGATCGCGCCCAGTACGACGTGCTCACGGGCGCCCTCAACCGGCGGGCGTTCGAGCGACGGCTCGACGACTGGATCCACCGTCCTCGCGGCGGCCAGCCCGGCTTCGCGCTGCTGTTCGTCGACCTCGATCGCTTCAAGTTCGTCAACGACACGTTCGGTCACGCCGTGGGCGACCAGCTGCTGATCGCCGTGGCGCGGCACCTGGCGGACAACGTCCGCGACGGCGACCTGGTGGCGCGTCAGGGCGGCGACGAGTTCGTCGTCGCGCTCGCCGGCGTTCGCGAGGCCGAGATCGCCGCGGCGGTCGCCGAGAAGCTGGTGCGGTTGTTCGCCGCGCCGATCGAGGTCGAGGGCAAGGCCATCAGCGTCTCCGCCTCGATCGGCGTCGCCCTCCACCCGCGCGACGGGGAGACGGTCCACGCGATGGTGCGCAGCGCCGACGCCGCCATGTACGCGGTCAAGACCGGCGGCAAGAACGCCTTCCACTTCTCGAGCAGCGACCAGCGCCACAAGCAGGCGCGGCGGCTCGAGCTCGAGCGGCGGCTGCGCTCCGCGCTGCGCGAGCAGGAGTTCGAGGTCGTCTACCAGCCGCAGCTCGAGCTCGCGAGCGGGCGGCTGTGCGGCTTCGAGGCGCTGCTGCGGTGGCGCAACCCCGACCTGGGCATGGTGCCGCCGAGCGAGTTCATCCCCATCGCCGAGGAGGCGGGGATGATCGTGCCGATCGGGCATTGGCTCATGCGCGAGGCCTGCCGCCAGGCGCAGGCGTGGGCCGGATACGGCCCGCACGTCACGATGGCGATCAACGTCTCGCCGCTGCAGTTCCGCCAGCCGGAGTTCGTCCAGCAGGTGGAGACGGCGATCCGCGACGCGCGCGTCGACCCGGCGCGGATCGAACTCGAGGTCACGGAGAGCATCCTCATCGACCAGTTCGAGCTGGCGGTGCAGAGGCTCCGGCGGCTGGACGAGATGGGCGTCCGCACGGCGCTGGACGACTTCGGGACCGGCTACTCGTCGCTGGCCTACCTGCAGAAGCTGCCGATCCGCTCCCTCAAGATCGATCGCAGCTTCGTGCGCGAACTGGTCCTGGGGCCGTCGGGCGTGGTCGGCGACGCCCTGCCGATCGTCGAGGCGATCGCCGCGATGGGGCTGAAGTTGGGCAAGACGGTGGTCGCCGAAGGCGTGGAGACGGAGGCCCAGGCCCGCTACCTGCACCGCATCGGCGTCGGCGTCGTGCAGGGATTCCACTACGCCAAGCCCATGGCCGCGGGTCGCGCCGAGGCGCTGCTGCGGCGCCTGGCGCGGCTGCCCGCCGAGCGCGAGCCGCTCGCGGCCAACGCCGGCGACCCCCGCGCCTCGGGCGTCGGCAACGCGCGTGGCACGGTCGAGCACGACCCACGCGCCAGCGGCATCTGGCCGCCTCCGCGGGTCGAACCGGTGCCGGTCAAGCTGCCGCTGCCGAGGCCCGAGACCGAGGCCGTGCGCACCTTCAGCGAGTACGTGCTCATCCTCGACAACTGACGGGTGTTGCCGGCGTGGCGTCGCGGCGCCGGGACGCCGCCGACCCACAAGGGCGCGCGGGTCCGCCGGCACGGGCCCGCGGCCACCTGTCGCCGTGGGCCCACCGGGCCGGGAGGAAGCTCCCGTGGGCGGGCGGTAGACTGGTGCGTCAGCCGCGCCCGTGAGTGGCGCGGCGCACCGGAGGGACCCCATGTCCGACCCACGTCCTCACGAAACCGCCCAGATCGGCCTCGTCGGCCTCGCGGTGATGGGCCAGAACCTGGTCCTCAACATGCTCGACCACGGCGCCAAGGTGGCCGTGTACAACCGCACGCGCAGCACGATGGAGGACTTCCTGGCCGGCACCGGCGCCGAGGCCGCGGCGCGCGGCGACCTCATCGGCGCCGGCTCGCTGGAGGAGCTGGTCGCAGCGCTCGAGCGTCCGCGCCGGGTGATGCTGCTGGTCAAGGCCGGCCGGGCGGTCGATGCCGTGATCGACGATCTCGTGCCGCTCCTCGAGCCTGGCGACGTGATCATCGATGGTGGCAACTCGTTCTTCGGGGACACCGTGCGGCGCGGCGAGCGGCTCGAGGCCGAGGGGCTCCGCTACCTGGGCGTGGGCGTCTCCGGCGGCGAGGAGGGCGCGCGCTTCGGGCCGTCGATCATGCCCGGTGGGCCGCGCGACGCCTACGAGACCGTTCGTCCCCTGTTCGAGGCGATCGCCGCGCAGGTCGACGGCGTCCCCTGCTGCGATTGGATGGGCGAGGACGGCGCGGGCCACTTCGTCAAGATGGTCCACAACGGCATCGAGTACGGCGACATGCAGCTGATCGCCGAGGCCTACCACCTCATGCGCGACGCCATCGGCCTCGACGCGAGCGCCATGCAGACGACCTTCGCCGACTGGAACGAGGGCGTGCTCGACTCCTACCTCATCGAGATCACCCGTGACGTGCTCGGCACCTACGACGAGCAGGGCCGGCTGGTCCTCGACCTGGTGCTCGACCGCGCCGGCCAGAAGGGCACGGGTCGCTGGACGGCCAACGCGGCGCTCGAGCAGGGTCAGCCGCTCACGCTGATCACCGAGGCCGTGTTCGCGCGCAACCTGTCGTCGATGAAGGACCTGCGCGTCCGCTCCGCGGGCCTTCCCGGGCCCGCCGCGACCTTCGCCGGCGACCGCGACGCGTTCCTCGCCGACCTCGAGCAGGCCCTCTACGCCGCGAAGATCGTCAGCTACACGCAGGGCTACATGTTGCTGCGCGACGCGGTGCGCGAACGGGGCTGGTCGACCGACCTCGCGGCCACGGCCCGCATCTGGCGCGGCGGCTGCATCATCCGCAGCCGTTTCCTCAACGACATCACCGAGGCCTTCGAGGCCGATCCCGACCTCGAGCACCTGCTGTTGGCGCCGTTCTTCCGCGCCGCGGTGGAGCGCGCCCAGGCCGGCTGGCGGCGGGTGGTCGCCGAGGCACTGCGGCTCGGCATCCCCGTGCCCGCGATGGCGGCCGCGCTGACCTTCTACGACGGCCTGCGGACCGCCAACGGCCCCGCCAACCTGCTGCAGGCGCAGCGCGACTACTTCGGCGCGCACACCTACGAGCGGGTCGATCGGCCGCGCGGCGAGATGCACCACACCGACTGGATCGGCAGCGGCGGGGCGGTGACCTCGCAGAGCTACGACGCCTGACGCCCTGGTTCGTCGCCGGCGCCCGCGCCAACGACGCGGCGCCGGCGAGGGCCCGTTCGTCGGAGGCCACGCTCCGGCGCCCGGCGTGGTAGATTCTCTCGTCCATCCGCCGGGCCACCCGCTGGCCCGGCGTTCGTCGCATGCCGTGTCACGTGCGCGGCACGCGAGTCCCGATCCGATCGAGCCCCCGAGGAGGCAAGGTGGCGAAGGCCCGCTCCAACCGCAGCGCCGAAGTCCAGGTCGAGGAGGCCGTGACGGCGGAGGCCGTCCAGGCGACGCCGCCCGTGGGCGATGCCGCCGCGCCGGACGCCGAGGCGAAGGCCACCACGAAGGCCGCCGCGAAGCCCGCGGCCACGTCCAAGCCGAAGAGCAAGGCGAAGCCCAAGGCCGCCTCGAAGGCAAAGCCGGCGGCAGCGTCGGTGCCGGCCGAGGCGGCGGAAGCCGAGGCCGCGCCCACACCGGAAGGGGTGGCCGAGCCCAAGGCCGAGCCCAAGGCCGAACCGAAGGCGAAGCCCAAGGCGGCAGCGAAGGCGAAGGCCCCCGCGAAGGGCAAGGCTAAGGCGACACCCGCGGCCGAATCCACCGGCGATGGGGCCGCGAAGGCGACGGGCGCCCCCATGCCCACCAGCGGCTGGCTCGCCTCGGCGCCGATCCTCGCCCTGGTGACGAGCGCGAAGGAGGCCGGCACGGTCGACACGGTCGAGCTGACCGGTGCCTACAACCAGGCCGTCGCGATGACGGGGGTCGACCCCGAGCAGGCGAACTTCGAGGACCTGATGGAGCTCGTGCAGGCGCAGGGCGTGTCGATCGCCGACCTGGCCGAGGACGAGGTCGTCGACGAGGACGAGTTGGGCGGGTTCGACGACGACGAGCTCATCGACGAGGACGAGCTCAGCGACGAGGAGCGCAGCGATCTCGACCGCGAGGAGATGGAGGCCCGCGCCGAGGCGATGGCCGACGCCCGGGTCAAGACGAACGACCCGGTGCGGCAGTACCTGCAGGAGATCGGGCGCGTCAAGCTGCTCACGCTCGAGGAGGAGATCTCGCTCGCTCGCCGCATCGAGGAGGGCGAGGAGGCCCGCCGCGTGCTGGAGGAGGAGGCCGCCAACTTCGAGGAGCGCCGCCGGCGTCAACTGGGGCGCATCGTCGAGGACGGCGACCTGGCGCGCCAGCACCTCATCGAGGCCAACCTGCGGCTGGTGGTGTCGATCGCCAAGAAGTACAACGGGCGCGGC
>JAABRV010000088.1 GCA_011390735.1 Trueperaceae bacterium
CGCATACGTGGGGCCCTTCACCACCCTCGGCAGCAGCGTCCGGGTGCAGCGCGCCGAGATCGAGTACGCGGTCGTCGGCGAGGGGACCACGGTGCGCGACGTCGGCGCCCGCATCCAGGGGAGCCTGATCGGCGAGGACGTGGTGGTGGCCGGCGTCTCGGCGCGCCCGAGCGCCCACCGGTTGATCGTCGGCGACAAGAGTCGCATCGAACTGCAGCAGTAGACGAGAACGGGCCGCCGGAACGGCGGCGGCGCCCGGCTCGGCACGCTCGCCCCCAGCGAACGGTCCGACCGACCCGGCGTCGCGCCCTTGGCGCATCGTCGTCCCCGCCCGCCGGTACGCTCGGTACCGGCGGGCGTCCTCTGCATGGGTGTCACACGTGATCTGGCCATGTGTCGTCTCTCGTGTTGACACTCTGCACATCTGAGCCATCGCTTGACGTGTCGGGCGGTCCGATCCGACCCACTGGGCGTCGTTTGCTTGACATCTTGCACGTCGGCGCATAACCTGTCGGCCATCCCGCGCGCCGGTCGGCGCGCGGACCCCCACAGGAGGTCTCCATGCGTCAATCGTTGGTCCCTTGGGTCCGGACCACGGCCCTGGTCACGGCCCCGCTCGTCGGCATGGCGTTCGCCCAGGGCGAATCGATCGCCGAGCTGGCTTACGCCCTCGACACCTTCGCCCTGCTCATGTGCGCCGTGCTCGTCATCCACATGAAGCCCGGCTTCGCGCTCCTCGAGGCCGGGCTCCACGGCTCGAAGAACGCGATCAACATCTTCATGAAGAACTTCGCGACCTTCGCGATCGCGGGCCTCGCCTTCTGGGCCGTCGGCTTCTCGATCATGTACGGCGCGCCGCTCTTCATCTCCGGCTACGAGGCCGACGCGTACCCGGGCGCGGCGGACTTCTTCTTCCAGATGGTGTTCGCCGCCACCGCCGCCACCATCGTCTCCGGCGCGATCGGCGGCCGCATGAAGTTCGGCGCCTACCTGGTGTTCGCGCTGGTGATGACGGCCATCATCTACCCGTTCCTGGGCGCCTGGCACTGGGGCGGCGGCTGGCTCTCCGAGATGGGCTTCTACGACTTCGCCGGCTCCTCCGTCGTGCACGCGGTCGGCGGCTTCGCCGCCCTCGGCGGGGTGCTGGCGGTCGGTCCGCGCATCGGCCGCTACGTGGGCCCCCGCATCGTCGCCATGCCGGGCCACAACCTGCCGCTCGCCGGCGTCGGCGTCTTCCTCCTGTGGATCGGCTGGTTCGGCTTCAACGGCGGCTCACAGCTCGTGTTCAGCAGCGCCGCCGACGCGCAGGCGATCGCGACCGTCTTCCTCAACACCAACCTCGGCGCCGCCGGCGGCGCGTTCGCGGCGCTGTTCCTCAGCTGGGCGATCTTCAAGAAGCCCGACTTCTCGATGACCCTCAACGGGGTCATCGCCGGTCTCGTGTCGATCACCGCGGGCCCCGACGTCATCAACGGCGTGTGGGCGGTCCTCGCCGGCGCGATCGGCGGCGTCCTGGTGACCTACTCGATCCTGCTGCTCGACCGTCTCAAGATCGACGACCCCGTCGGCGCCGTCTCGGCCCACGGGACCGCCGGCGTGTGGGGCACGCTGGCCGTGGGCGTCTTCGGCGGCGCCAACCTCCTCACGCAGCTCCTCGGGACGCTCGCCTACGCCGGCGTGGCCTTCGTCGCCAGCTTCGCGCTCTTCTCGGCGCTCAAGGCGCTCATGGGCCTGCGCGTGTCCGCCCACGAGGAGGTCACCGGCCTCGACGCCGCCGAGCACGGCGCCCTCGCCTACGTCAACGCCGACTCCCTCAACGACCCCGTCCTGCTGGGCGCGGGCGACTGACCCCCAGGAGAACCAGGATGAAGCTCATCACCGCCATCGTCCGCCCCGAGCGGCTCCCCGCCGTCAAGGAGGCGCTGTTCAAGGCCGGCGTCCGCGGCATCACCATCAGCCGCGTCAGCGGCCACGGGGGCCAGGCCGGCATCACCGAGCAGTACCGCGGCGCCCAGTTCGTCGTCGAGTTCCGCGAGAAGATCGAGCTGAAGATCGCCGTCTCGGAGCCCTTCGTGCAGAAGACGATCGACGCGATCGTGGCGTCCGCCCGCACGGGCAACGTCGGCGACGGCAAGATCTTCGTGCAGCCGCTGGAGCACGTCGTGCGCATCCGCACCGGCGAGGAGGACACCGAGGCGCTCACGCCCGTCGGGGCCTGACGCGCGCGGGGACCGGGGGCGTCCGCCCCCGGTCCCAGGTCAAACCGCGAACGCCCTCCGCCCGCGGGCGTGCCACCCTGGGGCATGAGCGATCCGAGCGCCCCACCCGCCCGCTACGACGACCTGCGTGCCCTGTTCGTCAACTGCACGCTGAAGCCGTCGCCTGAACCGTCCCACACGCAGACGCTGATGGAGATGTCGCAGGCCATCATGGCCGCCCAGGGGGTGCGCGTGGCGCACGTCCGCGCCGAGGACCTCCTGTTGGCGCCCGGCGTCTACCCCGACATGACCGAGCACGGCGCGGCGCGCGACGACTGGCCCGCGCTGTTCGAGCAGGTGCGCGAGGCCGACATCCTGGTGCTCGGCACCCCCATCTGGCTCGGCGAGCGCTCCTCGACCTGCTCGCGGGTCATCGAACGGCTCTACGCCCACTCGGGTGACCTCAACGAACACGGGCAGTACGCGACCTACGGCAAGGTCGGCGGTGTCCTCGTGACGGGTAACGAGGACGGCATCAAGCACGTGGCGATGGGCGTCCTGTACGCCCTGCAGCACCTCGGCTACACGGTGCCGCCACAGGCGGACGCCGGCTGGATCGGCGAGGCGGGACCGGGGCCGAGCTACGGCGACGAGCTCGACGACGGTCGCCGTGCCGGCTTCGACAACGACTTCACCCGGCGCAACACCACCTTCATGACCTGGAACCTGCTGCACCTGGCGCGCCTCCTCAAGGACGCCGGCGGCATACCGGCGCACGGCAACCAGCGCAGCGCCTGGGCGGCGGGGTGCCGCTTCGACCACCCGAACCCCGAGTACCGCTGACGGCACCCTGCCCCACTACAGCGCGACGACCACCCCGGCCCGCGCCGGCAGCCGCACGTGCGCCAGCCCGTCCTCGACGTCGACCGCCGCGGCGCCCAGCAGCGGCAGGCGCACGCCGGCCGCCAGGCCGGCGATCGGCACGCGCGCGTGCGCGTCGGCGTCCCGCTGGTTCAGCACGACCAGCAGGTCGTCGTCGCCCAGGCGGCGGCGCAGCGCGACGACGCCGTGGTGCGCGTACGGGAACTCCGTGTCGCCCGTCCGCAGGGCGGGGTGCGCGTGGCGCAGGGCCGCCAAGTCGCGAACCCAGGCGAGCCGCTCGCGGTCCCAGGCCTCGGCACGGTCCCAGGGAAACGCCTCGCGGCAGTCGGGGTCGTGCCCGCCGTCGAGGCCGATCTCGTCGCCGTAGTAGACGCACGGCGCCCCGGGGAGGGCGAACAGCAGCAGCTGCGCGAGCCGCACCGCGTCGGCGTCACCGCGCACGACGCGCGCGAGGCGCGGCGTGTCGTGCGAGCCGAGCAGGTTGAGCTGCGCCTCCACGATCGCCCGCGGGTGGCGCCCGAGCTCGGCGCGCAGCGCCTTGGCGAGCCCCTCGGCGGTCAGCGGCGGCACCGCCGCGTAGCCGGCCTTGGCGACCTCGTCGACGTCGATCTCGTGCGCCGCGAAGCCGAGGATCGCCTTGGTGACCGGGTAGTTCATCACCGCGTCGAACTGGTCGCCCTGCAGCCAGCGGCCGGCGTCGTCCCAGATCTCGCCCACCAGGTACGCCTCGGGGTTCACCGCCCGGCAGCGGCGCCGGAACTCGCGCCAGAAGCCGTCGTCGTCGATCTCGTTGGGGACGTCGAGGCGCCAGCCGTCGGCGCCGAAGCGCAGCCAGTGCTCGGCGACCGTCATGAGGTACTCGCGGACCTCCGGCGTGGCCGTGTTGAGCTTCGGCAGCGCCGGCAGGTTCCACCAGGCCGCGTAGCGGCGGGCGCCGTCGCCCTCGCCGTAGGCGCCGAGCGGGAAGCCCTCGACGTGGAACCAGTCGCGGTAGGGGCTCGCCTCGCCGTTCTCCATGAGGTCGTGGAACGGCAGGAAGCCGCGGGACGCGTGGTTGAAGACACCGTCGAGGATGACCCGCATGCCGCCCGCGTGGGCGGCGTCGAGCAGGGCGCGCAGGGCCTCGTCCCCGCCGAGCATGGGGTCGACCGTGAGGTAGTCGTGCGTGTGGTAGCGGTGGTTGCTCCCCGACGCGAAGACCGGGTTGAGGTAGATGGCCGTGACGCCGAGGTCGGCGAGGTGGTCGAGCCGGTCCGGCACGCCGTAGAGGTCGCCCCCCTTGTAGCCGTGCACGGTGGGCGGCGTGTGCCACGGCTCCAGCCCCGAGGGCTGTGGCACGCGGCCGCTGCGAGCGAAGCGGTCGGGGAAGACCTGGTAGAAGACGGCGTGCTTGACCCAGTCGGGCGTGTGGACGTCGGCGGCCATGGGGCAGGATACCGCCGGGGCGGTGGTGCGCCCGCCGGCCGTGCGCCCGCACGCGGTGCGCCGAAACCGCGACACGCCGGGCCGTCGGCGCACCCGCAGGTGGTGCGCCCGCAGGTGGTTCGCCAGGCTCAAGGGTAACACGGAATCCGTGCTACACTGGACCCGTGGCCAATCTGACCCTGGTGATTGACGACGAACTCCTGCAGCGCGCGCGCCTGCGCGCCCTGGCCCAGGGAACGTCGGTCAACGCCGTGGTGCGCGAGATGCTCGCGACCTACGCGGCCGACGAGCGGGTGCTCCGCGGTCGGCGGCGGGTAGCCGAGTTGGCCCGCACCTCGACCGCCGGGCGCTCTGGTACCGGGCGTCGCTGGACGCGCGAGGAGCTCTACGAGGATCGCGGGCGGTGACGGTCTTCCTCGACACCAACGTGCTCGTCTACGCGTTCGACGGGTCGGAGCCCGCCAAGCGCGCCCGCGCGCTGGCCCTCCTCGAGGACGAGGCGCTGGACGTCGTCGTGAGCGCCCAGGTCCTGAACGAGTTCTACTGGACGGCCACGCGGAAGCTCGACCCCAAGGTCCCGGAGGACGTGGCTCAGGACGTGGTCCGCGGCCTGGCGCTGGGCCGTGTCGTCCCGGTCGACGCGGCCCTCGTCGAAGAGGCGATCGCCCTCTCCCGGCGCCACCGCCTGAGCCTGTGGGACGCGGGCATCGTCGTGGCGGCCCAGCGCGCCGGCTGCCGAGAGCTCCTCACCGAGGACCTCACGGACGGCCAGGCGTTCGGCACGGTGACCGTGCGCGACCCGTTCGCCTGAGTCCAACGGCCGGGCTCCAGCGCGGTCCGCCCCGGCCGTCCAGCGGCCGGCGGGTATCCTGCCGCATGACCCCGCTCACCTGGGAAGCCTTGGAGCCGCGCCTGACGGCGCTCGTCGACCGCCCCCTCGACGCCGACGGCGTGCCGCAGTTCCTGTTCGACGTCGACGCGATCGAGCGCGAGGTGTGGGAGGCCTACGCGGGCCTGAGCCGCGCCAAGGACGAGGACACCGCGGACGAGGGGGCCAAGGCCGCCTACCTCGCCTTCGTCGGCGGGGTGCTGCCCCGCATCGAGCCCCTGAGCGACGCGCTCAACCGCAAGCTCCTGGCCGTCGCCGACTACGCGCCGCCCGCCGCGCTCGCGCCCGCCTGGGCCGCGATGCGCGACGCCGTCGCCCTCTACCGCGACGCCAACGTGCCGCTGCAGGCGGAGGAGGCTGCGCTGCGGCAGCGCTACGGCGAGATCACGGGACGCACGCGCGTCGTCCTCGACGGCCAGGAGCTGACCATCGCCGCCGCCAGCGCCAAGCTCGAGGAGCCCGACCGTGACCTGCGCGAGCGCGCGTGGCGGGCGATCGACGCCGGCAAGGAGGCGCAGCGCGCCGACCTCGACGCGCTCTTCCTGGAGTTCGTGCGGCTGCGCCAGGCGGTCGCCCGGAACGCGGACCTCCCCGATTACCGCGCGTACCAGTGGCGCGCCATGCACCGCCACGAGTACGCGCCGCAGGACGCGCTGGCGCTGCACGAGGCGGTGGCGCAGGAGCTGGTGCCGCGGCTGCGCGCGCGCCGGGAGGCGCGCCGGCAGCGGATGGGCGTCGAGACGCTGCGGCCCTGGGACCTGCAGGCCGACCCCGAGGGCCGGCCGCCCCTGAAGCCCTTCACCGACGTCGCCGAACTCGAGGCCGGGCTCGCCCGCATGTTCCGCGCCCTCGATCCCGAGCTCGGTGCCGACTTCGAGGCGCTCCTCGACGGCTGGATGGACCTCGAACCCCGGGCCAACAAGGTCCCCGGCCTCGGCTACCAGAACTACTTCCCCGTCTCCAGGCGCCCCTACATCTACTGGAGCGCCGTCGGCACCGACGGCGACCTCCTGACGATGCGGCACGAGGCGGGCCACGCCTTCCACTCCATCGCCACCGAACGCGCCTGGCCGCTCCTCAAGCACGGCGTCGACCGGATGGAGGTCGCCGAACTCGCCTCCTTCGGCATGGAGCTGCTCACGCTGCCCGTCCTCGCGCGCGACCGGGGCGGCTTCTACGACGAGGCGTCCGCCAAGCGCTCCGAGGCGATGCTGCTCGACCGCGTGTTCGGCCTGCTGGTGTCGATCTGCCAGATCGACGCCATCCAGCACTGGATCTACCAGCAGCCCGCCGAGTCGCTGACGGTGGAGGGCATCGATGCCGCCTGGAACGAACTGCAGGACCGCTTCGACACCGGGGTCGACTGGAGCGGGCTCGAGCGCGCCCGCACCAAGGGGTGGCACGTCATCCACCTCTTCCAGTTCCCCTTCTACTACCTGGAGTACGGCCTGGCGTACCTCGGCGCGCTGCAGCTCTACGAGCGCGCGCTGCGCGATCCGGCCGCGGCGCTCGCCGGCTACAAGCGCATGCTGGCGCTCGGCGGCACCCGGCCGATCGACGAGACGTTCGCGGCGGCGGGCATCGAGTTCGGGTTCGGGCGCCCGCTCGTGGCCCGGCTCGGCGAGCTCGTGAGCGCCAGGATGGCGCAGGAGGAGGGCTGAGGACAGCCGCCGGCCGCGCTCGAGAGGCGGCGACGGCGCGCCGCGTCGCTCGCGGGCCGGATCGGGCGCGGCGCCCGGATCGTGCGGCGCGTCACCCCTCCCGCGCGTGCTGACGCAGCAGCAGCGCGAGCAGCACGATCGCCGCGATCATCAGGGCGCCCGTGCCCAGGTAGCGGCTGAACTCCGAGTCGCGCACCCACGCCAGGAACCAGGTGGCCGCCGCCACGCCCATCGCCGCGGCCACGACGGGGACGCGGCCGAGCGGCCGCCCCGGCGCCGGGAACAGGCGCTCGCCCCGCCAGGTCGCCGCCGCGGCGAGCGCGTAGCCGGCGACCGCGAGCTGGACCACCGCGAAGGCGAACCAGGCCCAGCCGGAGGCGCTCATGACTGCGGCCGCAGCAGCGGGAAGAGGATGACGTCGCGGATGGACGGCACGTCCGCGAGCAGCATCGCCAGCCGGTCGATGCCGAGGCCGAGGCCGCCGGTCGGCGGCATGCCGTACTCCAGCGCCTCCAGGAACTCCTCGTCGATGGGCTGCGCCTCCTCGTCGCCGGCGTCGCGGCGCGCCATCTGCTCCTCGAAGCGCCGTCGCTGATCGACGGGGTCGTTGAGCTCGCTGAACGCGTTGCCGAGCTCCATCCCCACGGCCACCGGCTCGAAGCGCTCCACCAGGCCGGGGCGCGAGCGATGCTTCTTCGCCAGCGGGCTGATCGCCAGCGGGTGGTCCATGACGAAGGTGGGCTGCACCAGGTGCGGCTCCACGTGGAGGTCGTAGAGCTTGGCGAGCAGCTGGTGGAACGGCTGCTCGGCGAGCGGCGGGGTGGCACCGGCGCCGGCCCCCGGGTAGCGCTCCGCGACCCAGGCCCGCAGCCGCGGCTCGTCGAGGACGTCGAAGTCGATGCCGGCGCGCCTCGCGAGCTCGCCGGTGTAGTCGACCCGCGGCCAGGGCGGCGTGAAGTCGAGCTCGTGCCCCTGGTACGGCAGCTTCATCGAGCCGGTGAGTTCGAGTACCAAGCGGCTGTAGAGGTCCTCGACCAGCGCGAGGATGTCGAGGTAGTCCCTGCCGACCCAATAGAGCTCGAGCATCGTGTACTCGGGGTTGTGCTTGTAGCTGATGCCCTCGTTGCGGAAGTTCCGGCCGATCTCGTACACGGCGTCGAAGCCGCCGACGATCAGGCGCTTGAGGTAGAGCTCGAGGCTGATGCGCAGGTGGAAGTCGTGATCGAGGGCGTTGTGGTGCGTGACGAACGGCCTCGCCTCGGCGCCGCCGGGGACCGCCTGCAGCACGGGCGTCTCGACCTCGAGGAAGCCGAGCCCGTCGAGGGTGCGCCGGATGAAGGCGATCGCCCGCGAGCGCAACTCGAAGGCGCGGCGCACGCCGGGGTCGACCATGAGGTCGAGGTGGCGCTGCCGGTAGCGCGCCTCCTTGTCGGCGAGGCCGTGGAACTTGTCGGGCAGCGGCCGCAGCGACTTGACCAGCGGCCGCCAGGCGGCCGCGTCGACGGTCAGCTCGCCCGTCTTGGTGACGAAGGGATGCCCGCGGACCTCGAGCCAGTCGCCGATGTCGACCTTCTTGACGCCGCCGTAGGCGTCGCCGAGTCGGTCGCGCTGGAGGTAGACCTGCAGGTCGCCGCTGGCGTCGCGCAGCGTCGCGAAGGTGACCTTGCCCATGTTGCGGACGGTCATGGCGCGGCCGGCCACCGTCACGTCCTCGTCGGGCCAGGCGTCGCCGGGCTCGCCGCCCTCGTGCGCGGCGCGTAGCGCGGCGGCCGTGGTGGTGGCCGTGAACGCGTAGGGGTACGCCTCGAAGCCGCGCTCCTCGAGGCTCGCGAGGTTGCGCAGGCGCTGCTCGCGCTGCTCGTGGAGGCTCTTCTCCGCCATGCCGCCGATTGTACGCGCGGGCGCGGACGCGCCGTGGCATGCAGGCGCGACGCCGGCGCGCACGCGCGCGTAGCGCGCACGCGCCCGCGCCGCGCCGCGCCTCGCCTCGCCGTGCAGGCGCGCTCGCCGCGCCATGCAGGTGCGCTCGCCGCGTTCCGACCGCAGCCCGAGCCACCGTGGGCCAGCGGCGCCTGGTGTACCCTCGAAACGTTCGACCCGGCCACCGCGGCGCACCAACGCCGCAGCCCACACCGATCCGCGCCGCGAACCTCGAGGATCGCGCGCGCGGGCCTCCGGAAGGGGAATCCCCATGTTGACCCACCGATTTTTCCGCCGCACGATCGCTGCGGCCCTTGCCATCGCCCTGCTCGCCGGGGCCCCGGCGTTCGCCCAGGCCGACGCCGACTGCGCCGGCTTCGACCGCCCCATCGTCTTCGGCGAGCTCGGCTACGACAGCGCCGACATCCTCACCGACCTCGCCCGCTTCGTCCTGGAGGAGGGCTTCGGTTGCGCCACCGACGCCATCCCCGGCGCCACCCTGCCGATCCTGCAGGGCGTGATCCGCGGCGACATCGACGTCGACATGGAGGTCTGGGTCGACAACACCCCCGAGTTCTGGCACGAGGCGCTCGCCGCCGGCGAGATCCGCGAGCTGAGCCACGTCTTCGACGACGCCGCGCAGGGCTTCTACGTGCCCCGCTACCTGGTCGAGGGCGACGCCGAGCGCGGGATCGAGCCGCTCGCCCCCGACCTGCGCTCCGTGAGCGACCTGCCTCGCTACGCGGAGCTGTTCAGCGACCCCGAGCAACCCGACAAGGGGCGCTTCTACAACTGCGTGATCGGTTGGTACTGCGAGGGCATCAACAACGTGAAGATGGTCGTGTACGGGCTCGAGGACCACTTCACCAACTTCCGGCCGGGCACGGGCATCGCGCTCGAGACGACGATGCAGACCGCCTACACGCTCGGCGAGCCGTGGCTCGGCTACTACTGGGAGCCGACCGGCATCATGGG
>JAABRV010000089.1 GCA_011390735.1 Trueperaceae bacterium
CTCGGCCTGTGGGGTGCGAAGCTCGCCATCGAGGTCCCCGGCATGCGCGTGGGCATGCGCCTCTTGGGTAGGCCCGACCTCGTGGGGGGCGTGCTCGGATGGGCGCTGCTGCACCCGTTCTTCATCAGCCTGGCGCTGGTCGCGTCGCTGCTGCGTCCCGTCCCCCGGCGCGGTCTCGCGCCGGGGGACGCGCACGCCTCATGGCGCATGCCCGCGGCGGCGTCCGGGTACCGCCGACGGCTCTGGCGCGCGCGCTGGCGACGCTGGCGCCGCCGCTTCTCGGCGCGGGCCTGAGAGGCCCGAGCGCGCTCGGTCGCCGGCCCGGGGTGGTAACTTGACGGCCGTGGGGCACGCCGTCCCGGCCATCGACCGGTGCCGCGGGCGGAGGATCCGCCGTCTCGCGTCCGACCGGCGACGGGCGTTCGGGACCGCAGGAGGACGCCGACGATGCGCATCGCGATGTACAGCGAGAACTTCCTGCCGAAGATCGACGGCGTCGTCACCCGCATCACCCGCACGCTCGAACAGCTCCGCGCCCTGGGGCACGAAGCACTGATCTTCGCCCCCCACGACCCGCCGTCGTCCTACATGGGCCACCGGGTGGTCCGCGTGCCGGCGGTGCCGTTCCGCCCGTGGCAACCCGAGCTCTTCCTCGGCCTGCCGCGTCCACGCCTCGGACGCGAGCTCGACGCCTTCGCCCCCGACGTGGTGCACGTGGTCAATCCCGTCATCCTGGGGCTGTGGGGGACCATCGTGGCGCGCCAGCGCGGCCTGCCGCTGCTCGCCTCGTACCACACCGACATCACCCAGTACGCCGTGCACCTGGGCATCGGCTTCCTGTCGCCGATCTCCCGGGTCTTCCTGCGCGACGTCCACAACCAGGCCCACGTCAACCTGTGCACCTCGCAGCCGATGGTGAACTCGGCGCGCGGGTTGGGCATCCGCCGCGTCCGCCTGTGGCCCAAGGCGGTCGACACCGAGCTCTTCCACCCCGACCGGCGGGACAGCGCGATGCGCGAGCGCCTGTCGGGCGGCCACCCCGACGCGCCCCTGATGCTGTACGTCGGTCGCGTGTCGGCGGAGAAGCGCCTCGACTGGCTGTACGCTCCGGTCACCCAGATCCCGGGCGTGCGGCTGGCGGTGGTGGGGTCCGGGCCGGCGGAGACCGCGCTGCGCGAGCGCTTCGCCGGCACCGCCACCCACTTCCACGGCTACATGACCGGCGAGGAGCTGGCGCGCGCGTACGCCAGCGCCGACGTGCTCGCCTTCCCCTCCGACACGGAGACGCTCGGTTTCGTGGCGATGGAGGCGATGGCCTCGGGGACCCCGGCGGTCGGGGCCCGCGCCGGCGGCGTGCCGGACGTCATCCGCCACGAGGAGAACGGCCTGCTGTTCACGCCGGGCGACCTCGGCGACCTCACCGGCCAGCTGCGGCGGCTGCTCGGCGACCCCGGCCTGCGGGTGCGGTTCGCCGAGGCGGGGCGCCGCGACATGGAGCGCTGGTCGTGGCGCGCCGCGACCGAGAAGTTGGTCCACTACTACGAACTGGCCCGCGAGGTGCACGCGCTCTTCGAGCCGCCCGGCGACGAGCGCCGCGGGCGTCGCGCCCGCTAGACGCGCGGTACGACGACCGGCCCGCGCGGCGTGTCGAAGACGTCGACCTCGGTGAGGTAGGCGCGCGCCAGCCGCTCCGGCGACAGCACCCGAGCGGGCGGGCCCTCGGCCACCACCCGCCCGTCGGTCAACAGCATCACCCGGTCGCAGACGCGCGCCGCCAGGTTGAGGTCGTGCGCCACCAGCAGGACGCCCACGCCGGCGGCGGCCACCGTCCGCGCCGCCATCAGCACCTCCGCCTGGTAGCGCAGGTCGAGGTGGCTCGTGGGCTCGTCGAGCAGCAGCACGGCGGGGCGCTGCGCCAGGGCCCGCGCCAGCACCACCCGCTGCCACTCGCCGCCCGAGAGCTGCTCGACCGGGCGGTCGGCGAGCTGCCACACGCCCGTGGTGCGCATCGCGCGCTCGACCTCGTCCTCGTCGACCTGGCGCGGCCCGCGCCACGCGTCGACGTGCGGGGTGCGCCCCATGCGCACCACCTCGACCACGAGGAAGCCCTCCGGCAGCGGCGCGGCCTGGGGCACCACCGCGAGCCGGCGCGCCAGCTCGCGGCGTCCGTAGCTCGCCAGCGGGCGGCCCTCGACCCAAGCCGTGCCCGCGGTCAGCGGGACCACCCTGGAGGCGACGCCGATCAGGGTCGACTTGCCGGCGCCGTTCGGCCCGATGAGGCCCACGACCTCCCCACCCCGCAGGGTCAGGTCGACCCCGTGGAGCACGGTGCGTCGGCCGTACCCCGCCACCACGTCGTCGAAGCGCAGCAGCGCATCGTCGGCGGCGGCGGCGCGCGAGCCGTCGGCGCTTGCCCTCACGGCGCCACCCTGCGCCGCAGCAGCAGCAGGAAGAACGGGGCGCCCACGAGCGCGGTGACCACGCCGACGGGCAGCTCGGCGGGCGCGATCACCGTCCGCGCCACCAGATCGGCCAAGACCATGAACCCGGCCCCCCACACCGCGGACAGCGGCACGAGGCGCCGATGGTCGGGGCCGAGCGCCAGGCGCACGGCGTGCGGGACCAGCAGGCCGACGAAGCCGATCACGCCGGCGACGCTGACCGCCGCGGCCGTCGCCAGGGTGCCCGCCGCCACGACCGTCAGCTTCAGCCCCTCCACCCGCAGCCCCAGCTGCGCGGCGGCACGCTCGCCCAGCTGCAGCACGTCCAGCGAGCGGGCGGCGGCGATCAGCACCGCCGCGGCCAGCAGCACCGGCGGCAGCAGCGTACCGACCCTGGCCCAGGAGGCGAAGGCCAGGCTGCCGAGGAGCCACGTCAGCACCCCGGCGGCCTGCTCACGCGCGGCGAGCAGGACGAACGACGTGCCGGCCGCCAGGCACGACCCGACGACGACGCCGGCGAGCACCAGCGGCACGATCGGCAGGCTCCAGCCCCGCCGGGCCAGCGCCACCACCAGCGCCACCGTGGCGGCCGCCCCGACGAAGGCCGCGACCGGGACGCCCAGCATGCCCAGCCCGAACGCCCCGCCGCCCACGATCGCCAACGAGGCGGCGAACCCCGCGCCGCTCGCCGCGCCGAGCAGGTAGGGATCGGCCAGCGGGTTGCGGAAGACCCCCTGGAACCCGGCACCGGCGAGGCCGAGCGCCGCGCCGACGAGCGCCGCCAACGCCACGCGCGGCAGCCGGATCTGCCACACGATCGTGTCGATCACCCGCGTCGCCTCGGCCTCGGGGCCGATCCCGGCCGGGGCGACGCCCCGCCAGACACCGCGGCCGACGGCCGCGAGCACCTCGCCGGCCGGGATGGGCACGCTGCCGACCCCGGCCGCCACGACCAACAGCAGCGCCAGCGCCCCGATCGACGCCAGCAGGGGCGTCGCGAGCCGTCGTCGGCCCACGCCGCGCGCGGCGATCTGGGCGACGCTCAGAACGCCCCCGGATGCAGGATGCGGGCCAGCAACAGCAGCGCCTCGCCCACGCGCGGCCCTGCCCGGCTCATCACGTCGCTCTGCCCTTGCGTGAGCTCGACGACGCGGCCGTCGCGGACCGCGGCGATCGCGCCCCACCCCGGCCGCGCGGCCACCGCCGCGGCGTCGACCCCGTAGGGGGCGTCGGCCAACACGATCACCTGGGGATCCGCCGCCACCACGAACTCGGGATCGATCAGCGGGAAGTCGCCGAGGCCGTCCGGCACGACGTTCCGCCCGCCCGCCAGGGCGATCAGGCTGCCGATGAAGCTCTCCGGGCCCACCGAGTACGGAGAGGGATCGACCTCGTAGAAGACGCTGGGATTCGCCCGGCCGGCGACGACCGCGGCGACGGTGTCGAGCTCCCCCTGCAGGCGGCCCGCGAGGAGCGCGGCCTCGGTCGGCGCGCCGAGCAGCCGGCCGAGCCGGTCGAGGGTCGAGAAGAGCTCGTCGAGGCGCTGCGGGGTGCCCGCGTAGACCGTCAGGCCCAGGGGGGCCAGGGCCTCGGCCGCGCCGCTGTACTCGTCGACCAGCACCAGGTCGGGCCGCAGGGCGACGATGGCCTCGAGATCCGGCGCGAACGCGCTGCCCAGGTCCGGCAACGCGATCACCGTGCGCGGGTAATCGCTCCAGGTGTCGCGGCCGACCAGCCGCTCGCAGGCCCCCAGCGCGCAGACCGTCTCGGTGTGGCTGGGAACCAGGCTGACGATCCGCTGGGGGGCCTCGCTGAGGGTCACGTCGCGGGCGAGCTCGTCGACGACGGTGACGGGCCAGGCGGCGTGGGCCACGCCGATGCACGCGAGCGCCACGACGAGGAGGCGGCGCAGGGCCGCACGCTGGATGGATCGGATGGGGTTCACAAGGCCTCCGTGGGCGCTTGCGAGTCGGGAACGTCCGCCGGGAGGCGGACGGACGGCAGGCGAGCGACCGCGGTCGCCGCATGCTGCCCTTCCTCGTCCGCGCAAGGGGTGCAGGTATCCGCGCGTGGCGATCGGACTCGGCCCATGGGCCATCACCGTTGCGGGACAGTGCCGGGTTCGCACCGGACTTCCCCACACGCGAACGTGCCCGTAGCGTACGCGCGCGGTCGGCCGCGGTCAAGGCGCGCTCACCGGGCGGTGCGTGGTACGGTCCCGCGCGTGCCGCGCCGCCTCTCCGACCTGCCGACCCCCGGCGTGCCCGGCCGCGAGGACTGGGTGCCGCCGCCGCGCTTCGGGCGCGTGACCTTCGACGCGTACCTGCCCGCGCACCCCACGCAACGCGCCGCCCTGGCGGCGGTCGCGGAGTTCGCCCGGTGGCGGCCGACGCGCGGGCGCTTCCCGTGGTCGCGCAGCGCCCCGCCGCCGGTGGCGGGGCTCTACCTCGACGGGGGTTTCGGCGTCGGCAAGACCCACCTGATGGCCGCCGCCTGGCACGCCTCGTCCGAGCCCCGCAAGGTCTACCTGTCGTTCGCCGAGCTCGTCGCCGCCATCGGCATGCTCGGCATGCAGGCGGCCCAGGCGGCGCTCGGGCACGAACGGCTGTACTGCATCGACGAGTTCGAGCTCGACGACCCGGGGAACACCCTGATCGTCAAGACGTTCCTGGCCGCGGTGTTCGAGCGCGGCGCACGGGTCGTCACCACGTCGAACACGGCGCCCGAGGCGCAGGGCCGGGGCCGATTCGACGCCGTCGCCTTCCGGCGCGAGATCCAGTCGATCGCCGAACGCTTCACGGTCGTGGCGATCGACGGCCCCGACCACCGGACCGGCGGCAGCCACCGCCGGCTGCTCCGCCCCCGCGACCTGCTGCACGCCCCCGACGCCGCCGTCGAGGTCGGCTGGGACGAGCTGCACGGCGCCCTGGAGCGCATCCATCCGGTTCGTTACGGCGCCTGGGTGCGCGGCGCGCCCGCATGGATCGTGCGCGACGTGCGCCCGATCCCCGACCAGCAGCGGGCGCTGCGCTTCGTCCACCTCGTCGACAAGCTCTACGACCAGCGCGTGCCGCTGTGGCTCGAGGGCGACCTCGCGCTGGACGAGCTGTTCGACCCGCACTACGCCCACGGCGCCTACGCCAAGAAGCACGACCGCTGCCGATCGCGCGTCGCGGAGCTGCTCGAGGAGGCGGAGGCGGCGATGGCCGGCGGACGGCCGCCGGCGGGTCGCCCCGGCCCGAGCGGCGCGGGGGCCTGACGCGCCGGGCCGCTCACCCCAGGGTCGACCTCAGGCCGGCCCGACGGTCGGATCGGCCGTCGCCCACAGCAGGTAGAGCGGATCGCCGTCGCCATCGGGGACGAACGATCTCGCCTCGACCGGTCCGAACCCGCCGGCGGCGGCGAAGTACGAGCGCACCAGCCGGCCGTGCGCGGCGTCGTCCGACGCGCGCCAGCAGAGTACGGCCTTCGTCGGGAACATGCGGTTGGAGAAGGCGACGAGGAACGGCGTCCCCGGTCGCAGGCAGCGGGCGACCTCGGCGAAGACCGCGGTCGGCTGCGTCAGGTACTGCACGCTGACGGTGCACACCGCGCCCGTGAGGGAGCCAGCGGCGAGCGGCAGCGACGGCTGTAGGTTGAGGTCGAGCCGGTGGCGCTCGGTCAGCCGCGGGTTGTTCGCCAACGCGTCGGCGTCGAGGCCCACGCCGATCACGTGGGAGATGCGCTCGGGCAGGTGCGAGGCGGCGCCGGCGAAGAGGTCCAGCACGCGTCCCCCGCTCGGGAGGAGCTCGTCGTACCAGCCGGCGACCACCCGATCCGCCCGCTCGTCCAGGTGCGACGCGGGGCGGGGCACGGCGTAGAACTCGTCGTCGGGGCGCTCGTCGTGGCGGCGGAAGAACTCTGGGGGCAGCGAACTCACGTCCCCATCATGCCGGACGCGGCCGCAATGCGTTCTGGTCCCACCTCACCATCGCGACACCGGACCTCCGTCAACCGGGGCCCAACGTCGGACCCTCCGACCATCGGAGCTTGTGCCGCAACACCGCGAACGGATCGTAGCCGTCCGGCACCAGCCGCACCAGGTCGGGCCCCAACGCCACGTCGATGTCGTCGCCGCTGGCGAGGTCGATGCGCTCCTGCCCATCGAGCACGACGGCGAGCTCGTCGACCCGGCCCTCGACCACGAGGCGCAGGCGCGCGTGCTCCGACAGCACGATGGGCCGGTTCGCCAGCCCCTGGGGGGCCACCGGCGTCACCACGATCGCGCGGACGTCGGGCATCAGGATGGGGCCGCCGAGCGACAGCGAGTACGCGGTCGAGCCGACCGGCGTCGAGACGACCACGCCGTCGGCCCGGTAGGTGGCGGCCGGGAGGCCGTCGACGTCGAGCCGGAAGTGGATCAGGCGGGTCATCACCCCCTGCGAGATCGTGACGTCGTTCAGCGCCACGTGCCCGGGCTCGCCGCGGACCGAGACGTCGAGCAGCGGCGTCGCGAGCGACCGCCAGGGCGCCGACTCGTGCGCGTCCGCGTAGGCCAAGACCTCGTCCGCCCCGAACGCCGCCAGGAATCCGAGCTTGCCGAGGTTGACGCCCAGGACGGGGCCGGGACGCCCGTTGAGCAGGCGCGCGGTCGCCAGCAGGGTGCCGTCGCCCCCGACGGTGACCACCAGATCGGCCGGGGCATCGTCCTCCGCGATGGGGTGGGCGCCCTCGAGATCGAGGTCGACCCGCGGGACGTGGCGCGCGAACGCGTCGGCGATCGCGCGCGCCACCTGGTGGGCCTCGGGCTTGTAGCGGCTGCTCGCCACGACCACCCGTCGCAGCGCCTCGACCGGCCGCGCCCACGGCGCGCCCTCGGGACGCGACGTCACGGCGTGCCCGCTCCCCGGACGCGCGCCAGCACCCAGTCGACGACCTCGTCCAGCGTCAGCGGTCCGGTGTCGAGGTGCTGCGCGTCCGGCGCGGGCGCCAGTTGGCGCGCGTCCAGATGGTCGCGCCGCCGGATCGCCTCGGCGACCGACGCCAGGTCTGCCGCCCGCTCGCCCACGCGCCGGGCGGCCCGCACCTCGGGCGACGCCTCCAGGTAGAACTTGTGCCGGGCGCGCGGGAAGACGACCGAGCCCATGTCGCGACCGTCGATGACGAACGGCGCCGGCATCTCCCGCAAACGCTCGCCGACCCACGCCCGCACCTCCGGATGCACCGCCACCCGCGAGACGACCGCGTCGACCTCGTCGGACTGGACGGCGCGCGTCACGTCCCGCCCGTCGATGCGCAGCACGTCGCCCGCGACCCCGGGGACGAGCTCCACGCGATGCCGCCCCAGCGTGGCCAGCACGGCCGCGGGATCGTCCGCGTCGGTGCCCGCGGCGACCACGATCGCCGTCGCCGCGCGGTACAGCAGGCCGGAGGAGACGCACGGGACCGCCAGCGCCGCGGCCACCCGCCGGGCGACGGTCGACTTGCCCGACGCGGCCGGGCCGTCGAGCGTGATGACCTCGTCGAAGCCCACTGCGCTCACGCGGGATCGACCCCCACGCCCCACGCCCGCAGGTCGTCGAAGAACCCGGGGTAGGTCTTCGCGACGCAGGCCGGGTCGCGGATCGCGACGCCCGGCCAGCGGGCGCCCGCCAGGGAGAACGCCATCGCCATCCGGTGGTCGCCGTAGGTCTCGACCTCGACGCGCCCCGGCGGCGCGGGCGGCGGCACGATGCGCAGCGCGTCGATCCCCTCGTCGACCGTGGCCCCGAACTTGCGCAGCTCGGTGGCCAGGGCCCGCAGCCGATCGGTCTCCTTGATCCTCAGGTTGCCGATGCGGACGATCTCGACCGGCCCATCGGCCGCCAGCGCGAGCACCGCGAGCGTCTGCGCCTGGTCCGGCAGGTCGTTGAGGTCGAAGGTGCCGGCGCGCAGCCGCCCGCCCACCGGGGCCGCCAGCGTCGAGGCGTTCTCCTCCCAGCGCGCCTCGCAGCCCATGCGCCCGAGCACGTCCAGGAGGGCCCGATCCCCCTGCCGCGAGGCCGCGCCGACGTTGTCGACCCGCACCCGCCCGCCGGCCATCGCGGCGGCGCCCCAGGCATAGCCCGCCGCCATGGCATCGCCCTCGATCCGGTAGTGGCGGGCACGATAGCGGCCGGGCGCGACGGTGAAGCGCGCGTACCCGTCGCGCTCGACCGCCACGCCGAAGTCGCGCATGACCGCGACGGTGAGGTCGGCGAAGGGCCGCGACTGCAGCTCGCCGGTCACCACGACGGTGGTCGCGGCCCGCGCGTAGGGCGCGGCGATCAGCAGACCGGACAGGAACTGCGAGGAGCGGTCGCCGGCCACCTCCGTGACGCCGCCCGGCAGGCCGTCGGCGTCGATCTCGACGGGCGGGAAGGCGTCGCCACGGGCCGCGCTGGCCCGCACGCCGAGACCGCTCAGCGCGGCCACCAGGTCGCCGACCGGGCGCTCCCGCATGCGGGCGTTGCCGTCCAGGCGGTAGCGGCCGCGGCCCAGCGCGACCGCCGCGGTCAGGAAGCGCAGCGAGGTCCCGGACAGCCCCAGGTCGAGGTCGACGCCGGCGCGGGTCCAGCGGCCCTCGACGCCATCGACGTCGATGACGGTCGGATCGTCGTCGTCGCGGCGCGAGGCCGCGCCGAGCGCGTTCAGGGCGGCGATCATCACCGCCGCGTCGTCCGCGACCAGCGCGCCCTCGAGGCGCGAGCGCCCCCCGGCCAGCGCCGCGATCAGCAGGGCCCGGTTGGTGATCGACTTCGAACCGGGCGCGGTCGCCGCGGCGTCGAGCGGCCCGCGCGGCGAGATCACGTAACGGTCGGGGTACGTCGGCATGACGTCCACCAGGGTACCATCGCCGCCTTCCCCGCCCCTGACCGCGGCTCGTGCGACCGGGTGACCGAAGGTCACGCGACCGGGTGACCGAAGGTCACGCGACCGGGTGACCGAAGGTCACGCGACCGGGTCGCCGCAGTCCGTGCGCGCGGCGCGCGCACGTGCTACGATTCGACGTTCGCGCGGATCGCCCGCGCCCACGGTCTCGGGTCACCGGGCCGCCTGGAGGACGTCGTGAAGAAGAACATCCATCCGAAGATGGTGCCCTGCAAGGTCATCTGCGAGGGCCAGGTGGTGCTCGAGACCTACAGCACCCGCCCCGAGGTCCACGTCGACGT
>JAABRV010000008.1 GCA_011390735.1 Trueperaceae bacterium
AGAAGTGGGGGCTGGACCAGCCCCTCCACGTCCAGTACCTCACCTACCTCGGGAACCTGCTGCAGGGCGACATGGGCGTCTCCATCCGCACGAACCAGCCCGTGCTCGACGACATCCGGCAGTTCCTCCCGGCCACCGTCGAGCTCGCCACCACCTCGATCATCGTGGGGCTGCTGCTGGGCGTGAGCTTCGGCATCGTGTCCGCGGTGTGGCGCAACTCGCCGATCGACTACCTGGTGCGCGTCCTCGCGCTGATCGGCGTCAGCTTCCCCGTCTTCCTGCTGGCGCTCATCGGGCTCTCGGTGCTCCACGCGCAGCTCGGCTGGACGGCCGGCCCGGGGCGGCTCGGCTTCCTGGTGAGCCGGCCGCCGCACGTGACGGGCCTCTACACCGTCGACGCGCTGCTGGCGGGCCAGTGGGCCACCCTGCGTGACGCCCTGTGGCACCTGGTGCTCCCGAGCCTGGTGCTCGGCATGTACGTCTCCGGCATCATCGCCCGCATCACCCGCTCGTCGCTGCTCGAGGTCCTGAGCAGCGATTACATCCGCACCGCGCGGGCGAAGGGGCAGCGCGAGACCTTCGTCATCCTGCGCCACGGGCTCTCCAACGCCCTCATCCCCGTCGTGACCCTGCTCGGCGTGCTGTACGGCAACCTGCTCGCCGGCGCGGTGCTGACCGAGGCGATCTTCGCCTGGCCCGGCATCGGGCGCTACGCCTACCGGGCGTCGACCTCGCAGGACTTCCCGGCCATCATGGGCGTGAGCATGCTCATCGCCTTCATCTACGTGGTGGCGAACTTCATCGTCGACTTCCTGTACTTCTTCATCGACCCCAGGATCCGGTACGCGTGATCGCACCCGTCGCCACGCCCCAGGTCGTCGCCAACTCCGGCGCGCGTCGGCGCCTGCGGCAGCTCCGACGGCAGCCCGCGGTGATCGCCGGGCTCGTGGTCATCGTCGCCTGGTTCGCGCTCGCGGCGCTCGCGCCGGTGCTGGCGCCCTACGAGCCGCTCGAGCAGAACATCCTGCAGCGCCTGCAGCCGCCGAACGAGACCTACCTCCTGGGCACCGACGAGCTGGGCCGCGACGTGCTCAGCCGCGTGCTCCACGGGGGCCGCATCACCATCCCAGCGGGCCTGGCCGTCGTCGTCATCAACAGCATCATCGGCTGGCTGGTCGGCGCGGTGGCCGGCTTCGCGGGGCGCGTCTGGGACGAGGTCATGATGCGCGTGACCGAGCTGTTCATGGCGTTCCCGACGATCATCCTGGCGATGGCCGTCACCGCCGCGTTGGGGCCGGAGATCCGCAACGCCGTCCTGGCGCTCATCATCGTCCGCTGGACGAACTACGCGCGCCTGACCCGCGGGCTGATCATCGAGGCGAAGACGCACGAGTACGTCGACGCCGCCCGCGCCCTCGGGGCCAAGAACCCCTACCTGCTGTTCAAGACGCTGCTGCCCAACACGATCGCGCCCGTCGTCGTCTACGGCTCGCTCGACATCGGCAACGCCATCCTGCTCTTCGCCGGCCTCAGCTTCCTGGGCCTCGGGCCCGAGCCCTCCTCCCCCGAGTGGGGCCGGATGATCTCGATCGGCATCCACTTCTTCGACCAGTGGTGGATGTGGCTCTTCCCGGGCCTGGCCATCGCCAGCCTCGTCATGGCCTTCAACTTCATCGGCGACGGCCTGCGCGACATGCTCGACCCGCGGACGCGGGTGTAGCGGGCGCGTCCGCGCCGAGCCCACCCGATCCAGCTCCAACCCGGAGCCGCTCGCTCCGCGCACGACGGGTTCACTCCAGCCCGGACGCCAGCGCGTCCAGCCCGCCCAGGGCCGCCCCCTCGATGCCCGCCGCGCGGCTCCGGACCACGTCGTACGGCTCGACCTCGCCGAAGCCGCCGCCGCGGGTGACGAGGTAGCCCGTCAGGAAGCCACGCAACGCGGACTGCACCGGCACGAGCGGGTTCGCCTCGGCGGCGATCGCGGGGTCGGCGAACGGGAAGAACCACCAGCCGTCGGCGCCGCCCTCGGCCGCGGGCGCGTACACGGCGGCCGCGGCGGTCGCGGCGCCGATCGCCTGCGACAGCATCGCCAGCTCCGCCGCGGCCAGGTCCTGCTCTTGCGCCACGCTCGCCTCGAGCGCCCGCACGGCGGCCTCGAACTCGTCCAGGTCGGCCGTCGTCGTCGCCTCCAGGAGGTTCACGAGACGCGAGCGCAGCGCGGGCGACGCGCCTGCGTCGAGGCCGCCGAGGATCTCGGGGATGGGAAGCGGGAAGGGCGTGGCCGCGCCGCCGCCCAGGAGCAGATCGACCTCCGTTTCGATGCGTTCACGGATGGCGTCCGGCTCTAGGAGCTCGGCCAACACGAGGTGGCGTCCCACCATGTCCTCGCGCAGCTGCGGCCACAGCTCGGGGCACACGAACAGGCCGCTGCCCGCTCTGGTGGAGCAGGGCACCAGCCGCACGGACGTCTCGGAGGCGCCGAAGTCGTGGGAGAGCGTGACGCGGCGCTCGCGGAACGAGGCGGCCTCGTCGAAGAAGGTCGCGGGCAGCGTGAGGCTCGCGTCCGTGCCCAGCGGCTGCCGCCCCTCGTCGAGCCAGCGCAGGCGACCGGTGTCGACCTCGTCGCCGTCGCAGGCCATGCGCCGCGCCTCGCCGGTCAGCACGAGGCCCCCGGCCAGGGCGTCCACGTCGACGTGGAAGGTGTGGACCCCGGGCGCGGTGATGTGCGCGGCCCACGGACCGGGCCGCGGATCGGTGACGGTGAAGGTGACGCGGTCGGTGCCGCGGCGCGCCGGCAGCGTTCGCCGGGCGTCGGCCGTCACGGTGGTGAGGGCGCACACCGTCTGCGCGAACAGCGACTCGCCCGAGGCGGTCGTTCCCAGCCGCACGACCTCGCCGGAGCCGCGGCGGTAGCTCCAGTAGATCGTGTACGCGCCGACGTCCTCGGCCGGCGCCGCGGTCGACTCGACGGTGGCGCGGAAGGTCTGGTCGCTGAAGCCCGACACCAGGCCGTCGCGCGGCGACGTGATCGTGACGATGGGTCCGCCGGCGCAGCGATCGCCCACGAGGGCGTCGCGGGCCGCAGGATCGCCGGCGTACGGCCCGCCGTACGCCTGGTGGCAGAGGACGTCGGCATCGCTGACCGCGCGCTCGTCGAAGAAGCGGCTCACGTCGCGACCCAGGCCATCGCGGACGGCGACCGAGACCGGGCCGTAGGCGCCGTCGCCGTCCAGGTCGACGCGCTCGTCCCGGGCGAGCTCACCGGTCCGGCCGTCGCCGTTCAGGTCGAGGCGGCCGTAGTCGAGGGTCGCGCCGAGGCCGGCGAAGGCGTCGACGAACCGCTCCAGGTCGAACTCGTCGAAGCGCAGGTTGCCGTCGACGTCGAGGATCGCGCGCCAGGCGGCGTCGCCGGCGGCGGCCAGGACGGCGGCGTAGGCGTCGACGACGGGCTGCGGCGCGGCGGCGTTGCAGCCGGCGCCCGTGCCACCCGGGTCGTCGAGCGCGGTGGCGAGCAGCAGGTCGCGCACCTGCGGCACGCTCAGGTCCGGCGCCAGCGCCCACACCAGCGCGGCCACGCCGGCCGCCTGCGGCGACGCCATCGACGTGCCGCTCTTCTTCTCCGGCGTGGCGACGTCGTGCACGTCCCGGTCGGGGTCGACCGTCGTGCCGAAGGAGTACACGCGGCTGCCGATCGCCGACAGCGTGCCGCCCATGATCGACATGTCGCTCGCACAGGTCGGCTGGGGCCGGGGGCCACTGGCGACGTGGGGGGTGTTGCGGCGGTTCTCCACCACCAGGACGTTCGTCAGGTTCGGGTAGTCGCGGAAGACGAACGAGCTCATGTCGCCGAGGGCCGCGTAGGCGTACGGGCTGTTCTGCTCGGCCGACCAGGCCGGCAGCGGGTTGCCGGCGTCGTCGACGTCGACGTTGCCGGCGCTGGTGAAGTGGAGGAAGCGGTGCTCGAGCCCGGCGCCCACGGTGGTCGCGTCGATCCAGCCGCGTACCTTGCGCGTCCAGCTCCGGGCGTAGCCGTCGACCCAAGTGCGGCTGCCGAGGCTGGTGTTGACGACGATGCGGGCGTCGGGGTGGACGAAGAGAGTCCCCTGGATGCGCGCGATCGCGCGGTTCATCGTGCGCGGGAGCGTGTTCTCCTCCCGCAGGTCGACGACCCGCACGCGCAGCGTCGCGGGCACCACGCCGGTGACGTCGTCGTTCTGCTGTTCGAGGCTCCCGGGTGCGGCGGTGCCGCTCGCGTCGAAGGCGCCGACCACGATCCCGAGCACGTGGTAGCCGTGCGAGTGCGGCGCGCCGGTGGCGAAGTCGGTGGCCCTGAAGGTGGCGTCGACGTAGCGCCCGTTCGGCACCCCCGCGCCGTAGAAGTCGGGCACCAGCAGCCACGGCCGCCGGTCGCGCTCGACGATCGCCTCGCGGGCGTTCCAGGCGGCGTGGGCCCGGATCGCCAGTTGGTGGTCGATGCGGTCGAGGCGGACATCGATGCCGCCGGGGAGCGCCAGACCGCCGAGCCCGTCCAGCTCCTCCGCCTCGGTGACGGGCGGCTCCACGATCAGGCCGGGCAGGACGAACTCCACGATCGGATCGCGCTCGATCTCGGCGACGAGCGCCTGCAGGGCCGCCAGGCCACCGGGGTCGGGGATGCGCACGACCACCTGCGGATGGTCCGGCAGCATGTCGACGATGCGGGCGCCGAACCGCTCGAGCAACTCGTTGAGCTCCCCCACGGTGGCGGCGGGATCGAACGCGATCTCGATCTCGCCGCGGTGGACGCGCGCGCCGTCCGCCGCATCGGGCAGCGCCTCCACCAGGCTGGGATCGCGGTCGAGCGGGAAGCTGAAGTCGAAGGTGGCCGATACGGCGGGGTCGTCCGGCGCGCCGGGGAGCAGCACGGGCTCGCTCCGGGCGGTGACCGTGACCTCGTCCTCGAGCGCCCAGTCGCCGAAGAGGAGGTTCATCCGCACCACGTAGACGCCCGCGACGTCCGGCACGAAGCGGGCGATCTCGGCGACGGTGTCGTCGAACTGCGCGTCGCTGCCGTCGGGGGCCTGCACGAACGTCCAACGGCCGGGCGGCGCCGGCAACGCCTGCCCGTTATCGATGCGCAGCACCCGGCCCTCGAGCTCGACGACCGTCCCGACCGCCACCGTCCGGTCGGGACCCGCGTCGGCGACGTACGGCGAGCTGCGGATGCAACCCGCGAGCAGGAAGGAGAGGACGACGAACGAGATCCCCACGCCGCGCGTGGCGGCCCAGCGGTGGTGCATGCCGTGCTCCCTCCGACCACGGCGCGCGTTTCGCGCGACCGTTTCGGCGGCGAGGCTAACCGCGTGACCATCAACGAAGCATCAAGCGCGTGAGACGTCCGACCGCAGCGCGGCACGCGCGGGCGACCCGTGTGGCCTACCGCCCGAAGTGCGCCTCCAGGAACCCGAGCACCCGCGCCGCGTACGCGGCATCCTCCAGCGGCCGCAGGAAGCCGTCGTCCTCGACCATCAGGTGGAGGTCGCCGTCGCGGACCCACGTCTCGACCTGCGGCGGCGCCGCGGCGACCAGGCGCTCGAAGCTGGCGAAGGGCACCTGCGTGTCGCCGCGGGCGTGCACCAGCAGCGCGGGGCGGTCGCCGAGGCGGGCGATCTGGGTCGTCGGGACCACGTGCCGCAGGTCGAAGCCGTACTTCAGCCCCGTGTAGAGGCGCACGAACGCGCGCTGCAGCGTCGCGAGCGGCTCCGGGGCGCCCATGTTGTCGACGAACACGCCGTCCCACGACGAGAACGCCGACAGGCTGACCACGGCGGCGATCTCGGGCGTGAGGCCGGCGGCGTTGATCGCGGTCGCGCCGCCGAGCGACAGGCCGTAGGCGACGATCGGCGCCTCCGCGGTGTCGGGATGCGCGCGGAGGAAGGCGACCGCCGCCTGCACGTCGCGGGGCTCCTCGAAGCCGAGCGCGATGCGCGTGCCGCCGCTCTCGCCGTGCGCCCGCATCTCGACCAGCAGCGACGCGTAGCCCTGCGCCCGGAGCATCGCCGCGTGGCCGAAGAACGCGGTGACCGACGGGCCGTGCGTTCCGGAGAGGAAGACGACCGCCGCCTTCGGGGCCTCGACGGGGACGAGGTGGGCGACGAGTTCGATGCCATCGGACGTCGTCAGCGCCACCCGCTCGGAGGGCAACGCGTGGTCGGCAGCGGTCCACACGCGATCGAAGGCGACGCGCCCGTCGACCATCGGGTTGGTGACCAGCGGCGGGATCGCCGCCAGCACGCCGAGGAACACGACCGAGGCGGCGAGCAGGCCGCCGGCGATCCAGGCGCTGCGGCGCCTGCGCCGCCGCTCGGTTCCCGCGCGTTCCGCGGTCGCGTCCATGATCCGCTCCATCCCGACCCAGGCGTCGGGTGGCCGTGGTCTACCCCAGACTATGCCGTCGCGGGCGGGCGTCGTCGGCCCGCCGCCGGTCGCGGCGCCCTTCCCGTCCCGAGCCGTACGCGCAAGAATGGGGTCGGCAGAACGGAGGTCTTCATCATGCGCATTGGCATCCTCACCGGCGGCGGCGACGTACCCGGCCTGAACCCCTGCATCAAGGCGGTCGTCTACCGGCTGACCGAGGCCGGCCACGAGGTCACCGGCATCCGACGCGGCTGGGGCGGGCTGACGGACACGAACCCGGACGACACCGAGAGCGTCATGACCCACCTGATGCCGCTCACCCGCGGCAACGTTCGCACGATCGACCGCACCGGCGGCACCTTCCTGCACTCCTCGCGCACCAACCCCTCCAAGGTCAAGGGGGCCAAGGTCCCCGCCTTCCTGGCCGACCAGTACCCTGGCGAGGGTCCGCACGACCTCACGCCGCACGTGGTGCGGCTCCTGGAGAGCCAGGGCATCGACGTCCTCATCCCCATCGGCGGCGACGACACCCTCTCCTACGGCCTGCACCTGCACAACGCCGGCTTCCCCGTCATCGCCATCCCCAAGACGATGGACAACGACGTCTACGGCACCGATTACGCGCTCGGCTTCTCCACCGCCGTCACCCGCGGCGTCCAGTTCATCCACAACCTGCGCACCTCGGCCGGCTCGCACGAGCGGATCGCCGTCATCGAGCTGTTCGGCCGCTACAGTGGCGACACCTCGCTGATCACCGCCTACCTCGCCGGCGTGGACCGCGCGATCATCTCCGAGGTCCCCTTCGACGTCGACAGGCTCGCCCAGCTGCTCCTCGAGGACAAGGCCGCCAACCCGTCGAACTACTCCATGGTGACGATCTCCGAGGGCGCCCGGCTGGCCGACGGCGACATGGTGCTGCGCGGCGAGGCCGACGCCTACGGGCACCGCAAGCTGGGCGGCATCGGCGCGCTCACGGCCGAACTGATCAAGGAGCGGACCGGGCAGGACATGATCTACCAGCAGGTGGGCTACCTCATGCGCTCGGGCGCACCGGACTCGCTCGACCTGATGGTCGCCACCAACTACGGGGTCATGGCCGCCGACCTCGCCATCGAGGGCCAGTCGGGTCGGATGGTGTCGCTGCAGGGCGGCAAGTACACCCACGTGCCGATCTCGATCACCGGCGAGGGCCTCAAGCGCGTCGACGTCGACGAGCTCTACGACGCCAAGGGGTACCGCCCGAAGGTGCGGGCCATGCTCGGCAGGCCGATGTTCCTGTAGCTCGCGGCGTGATGGCCGGCCCCCGAAGGGGGTCGCCACTGGATCGCCCGAGGGCACGGTGACGGCGTCAGTGCCCGGCGCCGAACAGCTCCTCGAAGAGCGCGTAGAGGTCGCTCTTGGCCTCGAACCCGATGCCGGGCACCTCGGGTAGGGCGACGAGGCTCCCCTCCACCGGCGTGGTGTCGGCGAAGCCGCCGAACGGCTGGAAGACGTGGGGGTACGACTCGTTGCCCCCCAGCCCCAGCCCGGCGGCGATGGCGAGCGCGAACTGGTGGCCGCCGTGCGGGATGCACCGGCGTGGGGACCAGCCGTGCTCGCGCAGCGCGTCGAGCATCCGGCGGTACTCGACCAGGCCGTAGGAGAGCACGGGGTCCATCTGCAGGACGTCACGGTCTCGCCGCATGCCGCCGTAGCGCAGCAGGTTGCGGGCGTCCTGCATGGAGAAGAGGTTCTCGCCGGTGGCCATCGGGCCGTCGTAGTGGCGGGCGAGCTCGGCCTGCAGCGCGTAGTCGAGGGGGTCGCCGGCCTCCTCGTACCAGCGCAGCCCGTAGGGCTCGAGGGCGCGGGCGTAGGCGATGGCGGTCTCGAGATCGAAGCGGCCGTTCGCGTCGACGGCCAGACGCTCGCCCGAGCCGACCACCTCGAGCACCGCCTCGATGCGTCCCAGGTCGGCGGCCAGGTCGGCGCCGCCGATCTTCATCTTCACGACGTCGTAGCCGAGGGCGAGGTAGCTGCGCATCTCGTCCTGCAGTTCCCGCGTGCCCTTGCCGGGGTAGTAGTAGCCGCCCGCCGCGTAGACGAAGACCTTCTCGTCGACCTCGCCGGCGCGGTAGCGGTCGGCCAGGAGCCGGTGAAGGGGCTTCCCCTCGATCTTGGCGACCGCGTCCCAGACGGCCATGTCGATCACACCGACCGCCACCGAGCGCTCGCCGTGCCCCCCCGGCTTCTCGTTGCGCATGAGGTGGTCCCAGATCCGTCCGGGATCGAGGTTGTCGCCGTCGTCGTTGAGGAGCGCGGCCGGGTCGGCCTCCAGGACCCGCGGGATGAAGCGCTCGCGGAGCAGGGCCCCCTGCGCGTAGCGGCCGTTGGAGTTGAAGCCGTAGCCGACGACCGGTTCGCCGTTCCGCACGACGTCGGTCCGCACGGCGACGACCGACACCGTCATCTTGCTGAAGTCGACGACCGCGTTGCGGATGTCGGACGCGATCGAGGCCGTGCGCTCCTGGATGTCGACGATGCGCACGGCTACCCCGCCAGCTGCGCGACGACGGCGTCGGTGACGTCGGAGGTACGGGCCTTGCCGCCCAGGTCGGGGGTCAGCACGTCGCGGCTGGCCGTGACCTCCTCCACCGCGCGCATGATCGCCGCGGCGGCCTCGGGCTGCTGCAGGTGATCGAGCATCATGCTGGCCGACCACAGCGTGGCGATCGGGTTGGCGATGCCCTTGCCGGCGATGTCGGGCGCGGAACCATGGACCGGCTCGAACATCGAGGGGAACTCGCGCTCGGGGTTGATGTTGGCGGAGGGGGCGATCCCGATCCCGCCGGCGACGGCGGGACCCAGGTCGGAGAGGATGTCGCCGAAGAGGTTGCTCCCCACCACCACGTCGAACCAGTCGGGGTGCTGCACGAAGTGGGCGGTGAGGATGTCGATGTGGAACCTGTCGCTGCGCACGTCGGGGTAGGCCTCGGCCATGCGCGCGAAACGCTCGTCCCAGTACGGCATCGTGTGGATGATCCCGTTCGACTTGGTGGCGGAGGTCAGGTGCCGCTTCGGCCGGCTCCGCGCGAGCTCGAAGGCGAAGCGCATGACCCGATCGAGCCCGTGCCGGGTGAACACCGTCTGCTGGACCGCCAGCTCCATGTCGGTCCCCTGGTACAGGCGGCCGCCGATCTCCGAGTACTCGCCCTCGACGTTCTCGCGGACGATGTAGAAGTCGATGTCGTCGGGACCGCGGCCGGCCAGCGGCGAGGTCACGCCCGGCAACAGCCGTGCAGGGCGCAGGTTGACGTACTGCTGGAAGCGGCGCCGGATGGGGATCAACAGGCCCCACAGCGACACGTGGTCGGGGACGCCCGGGAAGCCGACCGCGCCGAGGAAGATGGCATCGTGCGGCCGGAGCCGGTCGATGCCGTCCTCGGGCATCATCCGGCCCGTCTTCGTGTAGTACTCGCAGCCCCAGGGGACCGTGTCCCACGAGAACTGGATGTCGAACCTGGAACCGACGGCCTCCAGGACACGGATGCCGGACTGGATGACCTCGGGTCCGATGCCGTCGCCTGGGATGACCGCGATGTCGTACCGCATGCTGACCTCCTGAGGGGGTCGAGGCGTCAGGGCGCGAACGGGCCGGCCGGCAGGCGCACGGCGAGGAGGTTCGCGAAGACGAACTGAAGGACCGCGACCTCGGCCGCCACGATGACGACCCAGAAGCCGACGTTCTTGAGGGTCACGCGCCGGCTGGCGGCCGCGATGTAGACCGTCAGGAGGGCGAAGAAGACGAGGCTCGAGAGGTAGAAGCCGGCCCAGCGCATGGACCAGATCCACAGGCCGAGGGCGACCGCCGTCAGCGCCATGCGCGTGCGGTTCCCGTCGGCGAAGATCGGCTGGATGGTGGGGCGCACGAGCGACTTGATCAGCAGCGCCAGGGAGAGGAGCCCGAGCGCCCCGATGACGGCGTTCGGGAACATGGCGGCGAGCGGCGACCAGGTGCCCCGGCCGAACCAGAAGCCGAGCGTCAGGGCCAGGCCGAGCGCGCCGCCGATGGCGTCGGTGTTCATTTCGACCCCCCTGCCCTCGCCGCCCGACGACGGCGCCAGTCGCTGACCAGCGGCCACACGATCGCCAGGACCGAGAGCGCGATGAGCACCTGCGACAGCGGGCTCTCCACGAGCTTGAAGTAGGGGATGGCGTACGCCGACCCCATGAGACGGGACTGGACGAACCCCGTCTCAGCGATCGGACCGAGGATGAGGCCCAACGCGATCGGCGCAGGGTGGAAGCCGATCTCCTTGAGCACGAAGCCGAGGAGGCCGAGCGCCAGCATGATCATGACGTCGGTCATGCTGTTGCGCAGGGCGAAGGAGCCGAGGATCGCCATGCTGGCGACCGTGGGCACGAGGAAGGAGGGCGGGACCCGCACGACGGCCTGGTAGATCAGCCGCCCGCCGAAGAGCCCGATGGGCAGCATGACGATGGCGGAGACGCCCATGGAGAGGATGAAGCCGTAGGTGAGCGCGCCCTGCGTCGTGAACAGCTCGGCCCCGGGACGCAGCCCGTGCATGAGCATGGCGCCGAGGATGAGGGCGTCGGGCGGGGCACCCGGGATGCCCAGCGTCAGGAGGGGCACCATGCTGCCCGCCACGGTGACGTTGTTGCTCGACTCCGACGCCACCAGCCCCTCGAGGGAACCCTTGCCGTACTCCTCGGGATGCTTCGACCAGCGCTTCGCCTCGTTGTAGGCCAGCAGGCCCGCGATGTTGCCGCCGGCGCCGGGAATCACCGAGACGATCTCGCCGACGATCACCGAGCGCAGCAGGTTGCCCGGCATCGACAGGACCTTCTTGGCGGTGCTCAGGAAGAGCCCGCGCGCCGTCCCGAGCTTCGACTTGGCGAGGGCGCCGACCCCGGTGCCGGCCATGACGAGCAGCTCCGGGATGACGAAGAGGCCGATGAGGGCGACGATCAGCTCGACGCCGCCCTGCAGCGCCGGGAAACCGTAGGTGAAGCGCGACTCGCCGCCGATCGGCGACACGCCGATGATGCTGATGAGCACGCCGAGCGCCCCGCCCATGAGGCCCTTGAGCAGGGTCCCGCTCGACAGGCTACCGATCAGGGTGAGGCCGAGGACGGCGACCCAGAAGTACTCGGGGGGGCCGAAGCGGAGCGAGAAGGCGGCGAGCGGCGGCGCCAGCACGAGCAGGGCGAAGACGCCGAACAGGCCCCCCACCACCGAGGCGATCGTCGCCGCGGTGATCGCCTCCTCGGCGCGGCCCGCCTTGGCCATGGGGTAGCCCTCGAAGGTGGTCGCGACCGACGACGGCGTGCCCGGGGCGTTGATGAGGATCGCCGAGAACGAGCCGCCGTAGATCGCGCCCATGTAGACGGAGCCGAGCGCGATGAGGCCCGCCAGCGCGTCCATCGTGAAGGTGAACGGCAAGAGAACCGCCAGCGCCATCGTGGCCGACAGGCCCGGCATGGCGCCGACGAAGAGACCCACGGTCGTGCCCACCAGCACGAGCAGGAGGTGATAAGGGATGAACAGCTGCTGCAGCGCAGCGCCTAGAACGTCCATGGCACGGTCCTCGTCACAGGGCGTCCATTCTGGGTCGGTGGAGGACGCACGCGCGCTGGCGCGCGCCCAGCGCCCTCCACCTGTCCGGCGGGTTCAGGAACCGGAGGTCGCTACTGGAGCGTCTCCAGGATGGCGGCGTACTCCTCGGTGACCTCGCGTACGAGCTCGAGGGCCTCGTCGCCGCTCACGTAGATGATCGCGAAGCCCATCTCCTCCTGCTCTTCGGCGATCCGGCGGGTGGCCTCCTCGAAGGCTTCGCGCAGGACCGCGACGACCTCCGGCGGCGTTCCGGGAGGCGCTGCGACGCCGCGGTGGGCGCCGCTGACGATCTCGATGCCCTGCTCGACGAAGGTGGGCGCGTCGGGGAGGAACGACAGGCGCTCCGCGGAGGCCACGGCCAGCGTCCGGACCTGGCCGGCCTGCATGACGGCCATCGGCGTGTAGCTCATGAGCGCGGAGACGTGGCCGCCCAAGAGCGCCGGCACGGTGGGCCCGGTGCCGGTGAAGGGGACGTAGGTCAGGTCGACGCCGGCCAGCTGCTCGAGCTGGAGGGTGGCGATGTGGTTGGCGGTGTTGCTGCCGCTCCCGCCGATCGTGATCGAGCCGGGGTTCTCCTTGGCGTAGGCGAGCAGCTCGTCGAGCGTCTGGAACGGGCTGTCGTTGCGGACCAGGAGCGCGTTGGGGGTGAACTGGAACCACGTGATGAACTCGAAGTTCTCGGTCTCGTAGCCCGTGTCGGTCCGCTCCATGGGCTGGGTCGCGATGTGGGGCAGGTTGACGCCGATGACCGAGTAGCCGTCGGGTCGCATGGAGCGCTGCGCCTCGCTCCAGGCCACGGCACCGCCGCCGCCGGCGCGGTTGGTGATCGTGACGTTGACGCCGAGGATCTCCTCGAGGAAGGGCTGCTGCAGGCGGGCCGTGATGTCCGACTCGCCGCCGGCGTTGAAGGAGATCACGTAGTCGATCGTCCGCTCGGGGAACTGGGCGAATGCCACGCCCATGAGCGCAACGAGCACGATGGCCAGCGTTCTCTGAAGTAACGTCATGCGGACTCCCCTTCTATCGGCTTGTGCGCGCCGCCGAGTTCGTGCTCGTCACTCGCGCAAAGGATCCGTGGCCGTCCTGGCTGTGGCTGTGACCATCACCCCCCTCCAGGAGTCGATCGACGTCGCGGAGGGCACGTGCGAGCGCCGCCGCCATCACCGCGCGGGCCCTGGCCGGTTCACGGCTCTCGATCGCAGCCAGGATCTGCGCGTGGCCATGGTGGGCCGCCTCGGGTCGCCCCGGGAGGCGGTGGAGGACCCGTCGGATGTCCGTATCGGTGTCGATGATCGCGTCGAGCATCTCACACATGAACGCGTTCCCCGCCGCCTCGGCGATCCCGCGGTGGAAGTCGATGTCGAAACCGATGGCCGCGCCAATCTGCCTGCGAGCGATCACCTCGTCGGCGCTCTCGAGGATCGCGCGGAGCCGGGCGAGATGTCCGGGTCGGGCGTTTCCGCTCGCCAAGGCGGCAATCTCCGGCTCCAGGACCAGGCGCGCGCCGTAGAAGTCGCGCACCAGCGTCAGGTTCTCCTTGAACCACGCGATGGGATCCACGTTCGCAAGCTGGGCGGCCACGTCGAGGACGAAGCTTCCGCTGCCGTGCCGAATCTCGAGGAAGCCCTGCGCGGCGAGGGCGCCCAGCGCCTCTCGCAGGACGGGCCGACTCACCCCGAGCTCCTGGCACAGGTGGCGCTCGGACGGGAGCCGCTCGCCTGGCAGGAACCGACCCTCGCGGATCGTCGACCCGAGCCGCTTGGCGACCTCGCGAGCCAGACGGGGTCGCTCGATGTCCTGCAACGCACGGGGTGTCACAGAGGCCTCCCTGCAGAATCGGAACGGCGGCGCTCTCGGCGATCGTTGAATTGGTTCGCATACTTTACCACTTGCGCCGCCGCGGCGCAATGGCGCCGGGCCGCATGCAGCCGGTCACGGCACCGCACCCCCCCGCGGCCTATGGTGGGGGCATGCTCAGCCGGCTCAAAGGCGCGTGGGAGGACCTGAACTCGAGCTACTGGTTCGTGCCGGCCGCGCTGGGCGTCGGCGCGTTCCTGCTGTCGACGGTCACGCTCGCCGTCGACCATCGCCTCCCGCAGGATTGGCTCCGACGCCTCGACCTGGACGTGCTGCCGGTCATCCAGAGCGAGGGGGCGCGCTCGGTGCTCACGACGGTCGCGTCCTCGATGATCACCGTGGCCGGCGTCGTCTTCTCGCTGACGCTGCTCGTCCTGACCCAGGCATCGAGCCAGTTCGGGCCGCGCCTGCTCAACAACTACATGCGCGACCGCACCAACCAGTTCGTCCTCGGCATCTTCGTCGCGACCTTCGTCTACGCCCTCCTGGTGCTGCGGGTCGTGACCGGCGGAGACAGCGAGGCCGGTATCGACGCGTTCGTTCCGAACCTCTCGGTGTTGGTCGCCCTGCTGCTGACCTTCTTGACGGTCGCGATCCTGGTCTACTTCTTCCACCACACCGCGCAGAGCATCCGCGTCACCCACGTCCTGGGCGAGCTCGACGACGCCTTGCGGCGGCGGCTGGCCGCGCTCGCCGAGCGCGAACCGGACGACGATGAAGACGACCGCGAGGACCTGGAGGACGTCGCGCTGGCGATGCCCCTCGACTTCCGCGACGACCTCGGTGTGATCGCCGCCAGACGCGGCGGGTACCTGCAGTCCGTGGACGCCAACGGGCTGGTGGCCAGCGCCGCCGAGAAGGACGCCGTGGTCCGGATCATCCCGATCGTCGGTTCGTTCGTCATGCGCGGCGCGCCGCTCGCGGAGGTGCACCCGGCCACGGCCGCGGAGGGCCTCGACGAGGCCGTCCACATGGCCGTCTCGATCGGCCCCGACCGGAGCCTGACCCAGGACCTCGCCTTCTACTTCGACGAGTTCCTCGAGATCGCCCTGCGCGCGCTGTCCCCGAGCATGAACGACCCCTTCACGGCACGATCGTGCATCGACCGCATCGGCCAGGGCCTCCTGCTGCTCGACGAGCGCCGCCTCCCCCGTCAGGTGCATGTCGACGACGACGGCCGGGTGCGAGCCTTCGTGCCGCTCCAGGGCGTGGGCGCGCTCACGCGTCACGTGCTGGCCGAGCTGCGCCGCGCCAGCGCCGGCAACCTGTTCGTGACCCAGCACCTGCTCGAGACGCTCGTGGTCCTGCGCCGGGCCGTGCGCGGCGCCGCCATCCGGATCGCCGTCGACGACGCGCTGGCGGCGATCGTGCCGGCCGCCGAGGGCAGCGTCGCGGAGCGCGATCACGCGAGCCTGCGCGCCATGGTGGCGCACGCCGAGGCGACCGAGGCGCGGGACGACGACTCGGCGGGGGCGGCCCCCTAGCCGGCCGCCTCGGGGGGCGAGCGCGGGTCGCGCACCCGTCGGCTATAGACCAGTTCGGGATCGCCCGGATCGAGGTCGTCGACCATGCCGCTGCGGCGGTACCCCAGCCCCTCGAGCAGGCGCTGCATCGGCGCGTTCGAGAGGTTGGTCGAGGTGAAGATCTGCGGCGTGCGGCACGCCCCCTCGGCATGCCGCATCAACGCCCGCCCGATGCCCTGGCGGCGACGTTCGGGGTGGACGCACAGCATCGCGACGAAGCCGCGCTCGAAGAAGCCGTGTTCCAGCACCACGTAGCCGACGACGGCGTCCCCAACGAGGGCGACGAGGGTCTCCCCCGCCGCCACGCGCTCGGCGATGAACCCTCGTCGGCCTTCGTCGGTGGACGCCACCGGATCCACCGCCTCGATGGCGGAGACGTCGCTGGGCGCGGCGGGGCGGACGGTGACCGAGGGTTCGGGCATCCCGGTCAGGTTACGCCGCCCCGCCGACGTCCCATCACTCGCCCACGTACCACCGAACCTCGTCGATCATCGCGGAACCCGCGCCGCCGCCGACCTCGAACGCGAGGCCCCACAGCTCGCTGACCGAGATCTCGCCCTCGGGCGCGCCCTCCGGCTGCGTGGCGGCCCGCTCGAACGCCGAGAACGGCAGCCGCACGCGGGTCCAGCCCTCGGCATCGTCGCCGAAGCTCGCCTCGAAGCGCGCCGAGGTGTCGGGCGCCTGGTACACGCGCACGTAGTCGATCACCATCTCCTGCGGGAAGGTGGTCGTGTCGTCCGGGTACCCCGGCCAGTTGCCCCCGACCGCGACGTTGAGGATGAGGAAATTCGGGTGGTCGAAGACCCAGCGCGCGCCGCGCGGCAGGTCGGCCGGCGTGACGGTGGAGTACGGCTCGCCGTCGAGCGACCAGACGATGCGATCGGGGTACCAGTCGATCGCGTAGACGTGGAAGTCGTCGGCGAACGCCCCACCGTCGGCCAGCGTGGTGCCGCGGCCGATGGCATTGCCCCCGGAGTAGCCGGGCCCGTGGATCGTGCCGTGCACCCGCTCGGGCTCGCGGCCGACGTTCTCCATGATGTCGATCTCGCCGGACTCGGGCCAGCCGACCTCGGCGAGGTCGTTGCCCAGCGTCCAGAAGGCGGGCCACAGCCCCTGGCCGGTGGGGATCTTGATGCGCGCCTCGATGCGCCCGTAGGTCACCTCGAGCTTGCCGGCGGTGATGATCCGCGCCGAGGTGTACTCGCAGGGCGCGCCGTAGTAGCACGGCGGCGCGTCGCTGCCCGCCTCGAGGGCGCGGATGACGAGGTTCCCCTCGCCATCGTGCGACACGTTGGCGGGGTCGTCGGTGTAGGCCTGGCGCTCGTTGTTCCCCCAGCCGGGGATGCCGTTCGCGGTGCCGTCGCCGATCTCGGGCGTCCACACGCTCGGGTCGGGCGGCGAGCCCGCCGGGTCATCGAACTCGTCGGACCAGGCGAGCGTCCAGGGCTGCGTCTCGTCGCGCCCGGCGCGAAGCTCCACGCGCACGTCGCGCCCGCTGCCGTCGCCGAGGTACCAGAACTCGAGGCCGTCGGCATGGCTGGCGTCCTGGGCCAACGGGAAGTCGGCGCGTACCTCGCCCGTCCCCTCCCAGGCGAAGGACAGCGCGCCCTCGAAGCGCGCCGGCTGGCCGGGGCGGGCGTCGGCGGCGGTCGAGAGCAGCTCCACGGTGCGCGCGGTGGTGCCCTCGGCGGCCGCGAAGCCGTCGGGGCCGTCGCCAAAGTCGGCGATCAGGTCGGGGTCGAAGGGATCGGCGTCCACGATGAGGATCACGGCGCGCCGCTGGAAACCGATGGCGCCTCCGCGGGCGCCGTCGAGCACCGCCAACGCGCGCTCGTCGCCCTCGTGGCGGCCGTCGGAGAGCGTCCGGAAGGTGACCGTGACCTCGGTGATCCCGGGCGGAAAGACCACCAGCTCGTTGGCGGGGACGAGATCGCGGAACGCCGTGGCCTCATCCGCCTGGATGAAGACGCGCACCGCGACCGCCTCGTCGCTCGCCTCGGAGAGCACGACCGTGAGCTCGCCCTCGGCGCCCTCATCGACCCGCGTGAGGACATCGGCGAACTGGATGCTGACCACGCCCTCGGCGACGACGCCGGAGTCGCCGTACGCCTCGACCCGTGCGACGTGGCTCGTGCCCTCGCCGGGCGGGAACCCGAGCGCCCAGCCGGAGGCCTCGTTCAGGCCGAGGCCGTCGTTGGGGGCACCGCCGGGTTGGAAATCGGAACGGCGCGCGAACGACGCGAAGGGGATCTCGATGAGGCGCCACTCGGTGGTGTCGTCGACGAAGCGGTGGAACCAGCGCTCGGCACTGTCGCCGGTCGAGCTGGGGTTGCGGTTGTCGAAGAGGTCGACCTGGACCGTGCCGCCGCGGCCGTCGCCGGCGTACCAGAAGCGCAGGCCGACGTAGCCCGAGAGATCGACCGGGATCCAGCGGGTCATCGCGTCGTCGGCGAAGGCCTGGGTGAAGCCGCCCCACGAGGCGATGCGGTGGTCGACGCGCAGGACGTGCTCGACGCCCTCCTGTTCGGGCAGAGCCAGAACGTCGCCGGGCTCGATGGCGACGGCGGAGAGCGCCAGCGCGCCGCCGCCGTCCTGCCAGGTGCTGAAGCCGATGGGGTTGTCGAAGGCGTCGCGGGCGGCCGGGACGCCGTCGGCGAAGTCGGCGAGGCGCAGGCTGGGCTCCTCCTGCGCGGCGGCAAGCGCGACGAGCGCGCCTAGGGCGATCGCCGTGACGAGGGCCAGGGCTCGGGGCATGCGGATGGTCATGGTCGGCTCCCTTCGGGATGGGCGGGCGGGTCGGTCGGTGCGGCGCCCTGCGGGGCTGGGGCGGCGTTCGTCCCAGCCAGGTACGCCGCGACCCACACCAGCGGCGCGTTCCAGTTGATGGTCACTTCGTTGGTCGACCAGCTGCCGCGGAGGTCGACGTACCGGCGTGCGGGGCCGGCGTCGAGGGTGGCGTGTTCGAGCGCGGTCGGGTCGCTGGGGGCGGCGTTGGGGCCACCGGCCACCACGCCCGGGGGCGGTGGCGGCCAGTCGCCCTCGTTCGCCCAGAAGCGGTGGTGCGGGTTCGTCATCGAGCGCTCGCCGTAGCCGGAGACGAAACTGAACGCGAGCGCGTTGCGCCCCAGCAGGTAATCCATGCTCTCGAGCACGCCGTGGAGGTACGCCGCATCGCCGGTGAGGTCGTGGGCGTAGGCCAGCACGATGGCGTTGTTGAGCACGGCGCTGTTGGAGCCCCAGTCGTAGGTGCGGATCGGCACGCGGTAGCCCTCGGTCGCGATCACCTCGAGGTAGCCGTCGGCGGTCCGGCGGAGTTGCTCGCTCAGGGCGTCGACCTCGGGGAGGTCGGCGTCGTGGAGGAGAAGGGACAGAGCACCGAGGGCCGCGGTGTCGCCCCAGTACATGGCGCTGTCACGGCCGAGCCCGGCGAAGTTCGCCAGGTAGGGCGTGGCCCGCATCGCGTCGGCGTAGCCAGGATCGCCCGTCGTGACGTACAGCTCGGCGGCCGCCCAGAAGCGCTCGTCCGCCACCCGGTCGTCGTCGTAGTTGCCGCCGCCGGTTCCGGGCGTGTTGCCCGCCAGGGCAACGGGCTCCTCGATCGCCGCCCGGAACGCACGCTCCGCGGCCGAGCGGCAGCGCTCGGCGAAGGCCGTGTCGACGTCCCGCCAGACGCGGGCGCATTGGGCGGCGGTGGCGGCGAGGTTGAGGGTCGCCGCCGTCGACGGCGGGTAGAGGTAGCGGCCGCCGTCGCCCGCGAACGTCGGATCGTTGTCGTAGACGGTGGGCGGCAGCAGCGGGAGGCCCTCCCACGCGAGATCGTGCAGCTTGTGGTGCGCCATGCCGGCCTGTGGCCGCCCCTCGGGCACCTGCATCGAGAGCAGCCAGGCCATCTGCCAGCGCGCCTCGTCGAGCAGGTCGCTGACGCCGTTACCGCTCTCGGGCAGGCCGAGGCTGCCGTCCGGGAAGGCGCCCGGCAGCCGCTCGTGCAGGTTGAGCAGCGTCCAGACGCTGATGCCGCCGTTGACGACGTACTTGCCGTAGTCGCCCGCGTCGTACCAGCCCCCGGACGCGTCGAGGGCGTAGTCGCAGCCGGGCCAGTCGACGCCGTCGGCGTCGGTCCCGCGGTAGCAGGTGACGGCGTCGTCGCTCAGGTGGCCCGCGGGGCGGGCGTGGTCCGGCCCGGCGTACGCCGGCAGCAGCTCGATGCCGCTGCGGCTCAGGTAGAAGTAGCGCGCCGCATCGACCGCCAACCGCGCGTACGGCACCTCGCCGATCGTGAACGGCGCGCTGACGACGTCGTTGATCCGCAGGCGGTAGGTGCCGGGGACGTCGAACCCGGTGAAGTCCGCCACCTGCAGGGTGTCGCCCGAGGCGGCGTCGGCCACCGGCAGGCCGGTCGAGGCCGCGTAGACCATCCGCCCCGTGGCGTCGTCGATGAGCGCCCAGGAGGTCGCGAAAGCGCCGCGGTTCGCCAGCATCGCGAAGTGCGGCGCGCCGGGGACGTACCCCAACTGGTTGACGGCGACCTGCGGAGGCGGCGCCACGATCACGGGTTCCGTCCGCTCGCTCACGCTCAGCGGTTCCGAGTTGCCGAGCTCGTAGAAGACGGCGCGACCGAACACGGAGGGGTCCTGCCAGCTGGTGTCGCGCGTGTCGGCGGCGGACCAGATGAGCTTGACGTCCCGCGCCCCGCCCGAGGAGCCGTTGGCGTGGGCCTGCAGGCCAACCTCGAGGCCGTGGCGCAGGTCGACCCCCTCGGGGATGGGGACGGCGGCCTCGAAGCCCCAGCCGTCGGCGGTCTCGAAGACGAAGGCGCGGACGCCGGCCTGCCCGGCGTTGACGCCGGTCAACCGCAGGTCCGTGGGATCGGCGTTCCCGAGGTTCGTCGGGTTGACGTTGACCTGGAACACCCCCGCCCCGTAGTCGCCGCGCATGAGGTCGTCGCTGAAGTTCAGGTAGAACTCGAGCGAGTCCTCGTTCCAGAAGTCGGTGCCGTGCTGCCCGGTGACGATCGTCGCGTCGGGCATGACCATGTAGAGGTACACGTGGGCCGCGTCCGCCGCCGCCGCGAACTGGAAGTGGCCGTTCTCGGCGGGATCGAGCGACGTCATCGGGCCCGCGTCGACGATCGCGAACGGGACGCCGTTCCAGTCGGCGAGGTCGCCGTCGAGGGTGATGGGCAGGGGGAAGGGGACGAACATGACCTCCTGCGGCCGGTGCTCGCGCAGGAGCGCGGGGTCGACGAGCGCCGGGCCGCTGGGGTCCGGCAGGGCCACGACGGCGGCGGGCGCGCCGGCGTGCTCCGCCGCGGCTGCCACGCCACCGTCCGCGCAGTCGGCCGCCAGCGCCAGCCACGGCGTCGCCGCCGCGCCGTCCGCGTAGCTCAGGCCGTACCCGCGGGGGAACAGCGGCGCCTCGCACCCCTCGGTCGGCAGATCGTCGAAGTCGAACGGCAACTGCGCCACGTCGCGCGGCCACGTGTAGGGCAGCCGTCCCACGAAGTCGCGGTCGCCCAGGAGCACGTCGGTCACGCCGTCGCCCTCGGTCCCGGGGAGCCAGGCGGCGACGACGGCGTCGGCCGCCTCGAGGACGCCGTCCAGCACCACGGGACGGCCGGTCAGGAGCACGACGACCAGCGTGTCGACCTGCGCGCGGAGGTTGGCGACGAGGGCGCGGTCGCGCGACGGCAACGTGAGCTCGGCCGAATCGCCGAACCACTCGGCGTAGGGCGGTTCGCCCACGACGGCGATGCCGACCTCGGCGCGCAGCGGCTGCCCGTCGGCGCCGGTGAAGCGCCCGCGCGGGCTGTGCAGCAGCGTGGTGCCCGGGCCGAACCCCGCCTGGAGGCCCTCCAGGATCGTGGTGCCGGGCGTCAGGGAGGCCGTCGAGCCCTGCCACTCGATCGTCCAGCCGCCGGACTGCACGCCGACGCTGTCGGCGCCCGAGCCCGTGACGAGTACGGTCTGGGTGCCGTCGGCCCGCAGCGGCAGCGCGTCGTGATCATTCTTCAACAGGACCAGCGTCTGGCCGACGGCCTCGCGCGCGAGCGCGCGGTGCGGCGCGGAGCCCACGGTCGCCTGCAGCAAGGGGGCGCCGTACGGCCGCTCGAAGAGGCCCAACTCGAACTTCACCCGCAGGATCGCCGCGACGGCCTCGTCGATCCGCTCGACCGTGAGGTCGCCGCGCCGGACCGCGTCCAGCATCGTGCGGATGAAGCGCTCGCCGTCGTACGGCACCATGTTCATGTCGACGCCGGCGACCACGCTCGCGACGACGGCGTCGTGGTAGCCGGACGCCACGTCGTCGATGCCGGCCCAATCGGACACGACGAAGCCGTCGAAGCCGAGCTCAGCGCGCAGCACGTCGCGGATGAGGTGACCGTGGGCGTGCATCGGCACGCCGAGCCAGCTGGAGAAGGAGACCATGATGCTGCGGGCGCCGTTCGCTACCGCGTCGACGTAGGGCGCGAGGTGCACGCGGCGCAGGGTGGCCTCGTCGACGTCGGCGTCGCCGCGGTCGAGCAGGCCGTCCGCGAGGGGCGAGGTGCCGAAGGCGGTCGCGCCGTCGCCCACGTAGTGCTTGGGGGTGGCGAGCACCGTGTCGGACGCCGCCAGGTCGTCGCCCTGCAGGCCCCGCAGCGCGGCCGTCGCCAGGCGTGCCACGAGCTCCGGATCCTCGCCGTAGCCCTCGTAGGTACGCCCCCAGCGGATGTCGCGCGGGACGGCGAGGACGGGCGCGTAGTTCCAGGTGATGCCGGTCGCGATCATCTCGCGCGCGGTGACCCGGGCGATCGCCTCCACCAGCTCGGCGTTCGCGGCGGCGCCGAGGCCGACGTTGTGCGGGAAGACGACCGCGCCCGCGAGGTTGGCGTGCCCGTGCACCGCGTCGACGCCGTAGAGCAGCGGGATGCCCAGGCGGGTCGCGAGCGCCGCGTCCTGGTAGGCGCGGACCATCGCGGCCCAGCCCGCGACCGTGTTGTCGCCCGCCGGGTACCCTCCCCCGCCGCTGAGGACGCCGCCGAGCGCGAGCCGCGTCGCGTCCGCGGGGGTGGCGCTCCCCTTCTCGAGCAGCGTCATCTGGCCGACCTTCTCCTCGAGCGTCATGCGGGCGAGCAGGTCCGCCACGCGGGCTTCGGTCCCTAGGCTGGCATCTTGGTACGGGGGCGGCGCTTCCTGCGCGACGGCCCACGACAGCGCCAGCGCGAACGCGGTGGTGGCGGCGGCGCGCCAACGGCGAATGGTCATGGCGAATCCCCTCTCGTTCCGGCGCAAGGACCCCTCATGCCGCGGACTCGGGGCCGGCCCAGCGCGTGGTCGACAGGCCGGCGCCGATCTCGAACAGCGCAGCGGGACCGCCGCCGGCAGGGCAGAACGGGTGCAACGGCAGGTCGCCGTCGGCGGCCGGCCAGCGCAGGCGCAGCCGCGCCTCGAAGGCGGAGGCGCCGACGATGGGCTCCGCGACCGCGGCCCCCTCGCTGCCGGGCAGCCAGGCGCACACGATCGCGTCGGCGAGGCGCACGGCGTCGCCGAGCACACGCGGGCGGCCGGCGTACAGGACGAGCACGAGCGTGTCGACGCGCGCCCGGATCCGTTCGACCAGCGTGAGCTCTTCCTGCTCCAGCGCCAGGCTGTGGCGGTCGCCCATGCCCTCGGCGTAGGGCTCCTCGGCCAGCACGACGATGCCCACCGGCGCGCGCGACGCGCCGCGGCCGTCGGGGTCGTACGCCACGTCGGCGTCCGGCCGCAACCGCCTCAGGCCCTGCAGGAGCGTACTTCCCGGCGTGATGGGCCCGGCGCCCCCCATCCAGCTGATGGTCCAGCCGCCGCACTGCAGGCCGACGTCGTCGGCGCCGACGCCCGCGACGAGCAGCGACGGCAGCGACGGCGACAGCGGCAGCACGCTGCCGCGGTTCTGCAGCAGGACGGCGCTGCGACGGGCCGCCTCGTGGGCGATCCTGCGGTGTTCCTGCCGGCCCACCACGGAGAGCGGGGGCTCGCGCTCGGCCTCGCCCGCCTCGTCGAACAGGCCGAGGTGGAACTTCACGGTCAGGACGCGCCGGACGGCGTCATCGATGCGCGCGAGCGGCACGTCGCCGCGGTCGACCGCCGCCTCGAGCAGGTCCATGAAGCGGCGCCAGTCGAAGGGCACCATGACCATGTCGATGCCGGCGTCGATCGAGCGCTCGACGCAGACGGCGGGATCATCGTGGATCTGGTCGATCGCGGCCCAATCGGAGACGACGAAGCCCTCGAAGCCGAGCTCCTCCTTGAGCACGTCGGTGATCAGGGTGCGGTGCGCGTGCATGCGCAGGCCGCCCCAGCTCCCGTAGGAGACCATGACGTTGAGCGCGCCGGCGTCGATCGCCGCGCGGTAGGGCGGCAGGAACGCCTCGCGCAGCGTGCCCTCGTCGAAGCCGACCACGCCCTGGTCGATCGTCCAGGCGCCGCGGTCGAGGACCTGCAGGAACTCGGCCGCCGGTCCGGCGTTGGCGAGCGTGGGGTCGTCGGCGACGCTCTTCACGCTGGCGCGATCCCAGCGCGTCGACGTCCCGATCGTGGCCGCACCATCCGCCAGGTAGTGCTTGACGGACGGCAGCACGGCATCGGGCGCGTTCCAGCGGTCGCCGCGCAGGCCCTCGACGTAGGCGGCCGCGAGGCGGCCCACGAGTTCGGGATCTTGGCCGTACCCCTCGTAGGTGCGGCCCCAGCGGACGTCGACCGGCACGCTGACGGCCGGCGCGAAGTTCCAGCGCACGCCGGTGGCCGCCACCTCGACCGCGGTGACGCGGCCGATGCGGCGCACCAGGTCGGCGTCGCCGACGGCCCCGAGGCCGACGTTGTGCGGGAAGATCGTCGCGCCCACGACGTTGTTGTGCCCGTGGACGGCGTCGACGCCGTAGATGAGCGGGATGCCGAGGCGGCTCTCGCTCGCGGCGCGTCGGAAGCCGAGGACCATGTCGCGCCACGCCGCGGGCGTGTTCGGCTCGGGGTTGCCGCCGCCGCCCGAGATGACGGACCCGAGACCGTGCTCGCGGACCTCGTCGGGCGTGACGCTGTTCTTCTCGGCCTGGGTCATCTGGCCGATCTTCTCGCGCAGCGTCATGCGGGCGAGGAGGGACTCGGCCCGCGCGCGGGCGTCCGCGACCGCGTCGGCATCGCCGAACGCGCCGCTCACGAGCCCACGACTTCGCGGAGCTGGAGCGACCCGGCGGGTACGGCGACGTCGATGCGGGCCACCGTGCCGCGGCGCTCGAACACCTCGCGGCTGCTGGCGGCATCGAGGAAGGCGCCTTCGAAGACGCGCGTCTTGCCGTCGCGCCCCGTCAGCTCGACGCGGGCGCCGCCGTCGGCCAGCCGGTAGACGACCGGGACCTGGCAGAAGGTGAACGCCAGCGTGCCCGCCTCGAGCCGCAGCTCCTCCGGCCCGCCGATCGCCCGGACGCTCGCGACGCTCGGCTCGGACAGGAACTCCGCGCGGTCGAGCAGCGCCGGGGCGAAGCCGAGCCGCCCGTCCCTCACCTCGACGCCGAGCTCGCCCAGGCGGGCGAGCACGTCCTCCTTGACTTGGCCGGTCATGCCCGGCTGCTGTGCGCCCGCGTGGGCCGGCGTGTGCGAGTAGGGATCGGTCGGGAAGGCGCCGAACTCGGCGGGCGTCTTGTGGAAGCCCAGCCCGGCGCGCACGTCGTCGTACGCCGCCGCGAGGGCGGCGAGCGTCGCGCCCGGCTCGCCGGCGTCGCGCGCGCGCTGGTAGCACTCCTGCACCGCCAGCAGCAGCTTGGAGACCATGTGCCAGTAGATGCTGCCGAGCCCCTCGTAGGCGAAGAAGGTGCCGGAACGACCGGTGAACGACGCGTGGTCGAAGACCTCCTCGAAGAGGGCCGCGACCCGTTCGCCGTCGCTCGCCACCAGCGCCGCCCAGCGCTCCTCGCCCGCCAACTCGGCCAACGCCCGCCGCACGCCCTTGGCGTTGCGGAAGTCGCCCTGGAAGTGCGCGTCGCCGTTCTCGTCGCGGACGACGATGCGGCGGTCGCCCGCGTCGGCGAGGGCCGTCAGGAGCGGGGAGGCGGCCATGCGCTCGGGCGGGATCGTGTTCTTGGCGAGGAACCCGGGGAGGTCGCGGTCGGGGTAGAGCACGTAGCTGTGCTGATCGGGCCGGTAGAGGCGGCCGTGACGCAGGCTGGCGAGCAAGTCGAGCGCCTCCGCCGACGAGAGGAGGCCGGAAGAGAGCACGGCGACCTGACCCTCGAGCATCTCGTAGAGATGGCGCACCCCGGCGGAGCCGTCCGACGCCAGGGCCAGCACGTTGTAGGCGTGGTATAGCGCGTCGGCGCGGCGGTTGGCGCGCAGCGTCTGCTCGAGGTACGCGCGGGCGAGGTCGAGGACGGCCCCAAGCGTCGCCGCGTCGCGCTCGCTCGTGGCACCCGACACCCCCCGCTCGTAGAGCGCTTGGCGGTAGGCGCTGCCGGCGGCCCCGAGCGCGTCCATGAAGGCGCGCCGGCGCCGGTCGTCGAACCCGTCCGCGAGCGCCTCCTCGTGGGCCCGGAGCCCGGCGTGCACGGCGTCGAGGAGGTCCGCGACCTCGCGCGACAGCGTGACGCCGCGGCCCGCGAGCAGCTCCTGCAGGAACACGACGCTTCGGTAGAGGTAAGCCGTCGTGACGACGGAGAGTCCCTTGCCGACGAGCGCGTTGTTCGCGTCGTTCCACTCCGGCCGCTGGGTGTTCATCCAGATGCCGCCCTCGGGCACCAGGTTGGCGAGCTTGACGAGCAGCAGCAGGAGCAGCTTCTCGGCCATCGACACATGGACGATCGCGCCGTCGGGACCGTGCAGCAGGCGCGCGTCGGTGCCCTCGGTCGCCACGGCCGCCATGATGCGGCGGTCGAGTTCGTCGTCGAAGGCGATCGTGTCGTAGGGGTCCGCGAGCATCGCCTCGTAGGGCGCGATGCGGTAGGGGACGTTGGCGTGGGAGAAGAGTCGGCGCTCCAGCAGGTCCTCGAGCGCGCCCGGGTCGAACCGCGCCGAGGCGTCGAGAAGCCGCTGCAGGTAGACGACCTGATGGTCGCTCCAGTAGCCGATGTTGGCCCAGGCGTGGCCCGGCTCTGGCACCTCCCACTCGATGCCATCGCGGGTGACGCGGTAGGGGTTGTAGCCGTCTGCGGTGGTCGAGCCGAGGAAGATGCCGATCATCCCGTTGAGGAACCCGGGGAACGCGTGCGCCAGGGCCTCCCAGTTCTGGAAGATGTCGCGCCAGTTGCCCTGGTAGTCGAGCCGCAACCGGCCGTCGGCGTGGCGCACGTTGATCGTGAAGCGATTCCAGGGCCGGCTGGGATCACCGTGGCGGCGGCTGAAGGCGAGCGGCAGGTAGGCACGGCAGAGCCGCTCGAGGTCGGGATCCCCCGTCATGGCGGCGCGGGCCACCAGGTCGTGGTAGGCCAGGGTCGCCGGCAAGGCGTCGAAGAACGTCGCGTGCTCGCGCGCCACCGATCGGTTGCGCGTGCCGACGAAGGCCCGCACGTCGGCGCGCTCGACGCGATCGTCGTCGACGAACACGCCGCCCCGCATGACGTTGAAGAGCACGCTGGCCAGGTGGTGATCGGTGGTGGCCCGGTCGCGGGTCCACTGGAACCCGTCCGCGCTGGCGACGATCGCCGCGAGGGCCTCGCCGCTGCGCCGCAGGTCGTCCTCGACGCGCGCCTCGAGGTCGGAGCGGGCGTCGGCGGGCGCAGCGTCGGTCGCCCCCCCACCCAGACCGTTCACGAGCGCGGCGACCCGGGCGTGGTCCAGGCCGATGTCGGCGACCAGGCGCCAGCGCCGCTGCTCGCCGGCCGCCAGGGTCAGGTGGGCATGCACGAAGTACGCGCCCCGCCGACCCCTGACGTCGGTCTCGGGCTCCAGGGCCTGCCCGCGGCGGAACGCCTCCAGCTGCCCGGAGGTGAGCAGGTGGCGGGCGCCCTCGAGCCCGAGCGCGAAGGCCGTGGTGGCCCGCAGCGCCTCGCTCGGCTCCGCCAGGTCGGACATGACCGAGCTCAGCGAGAAGAGGCCGAGTCCGGTGGCCGGCTCGAGCTCGCTGCGCTTGTAGGCGTCGACCAGGTTGCTCATGCCGCCCTGCATGGCCGCGGTCACGCCGGCCGGGAGGAGGTTCTGCAGGCCATCGAGCACCTCGACCGAGCACGGCTGGCCCGCCGTCTCGCTGAGCACGGCGGTGCGCACGAAGCCGAACGCGGCGCTGCCGCGCCAGCCGTAGCGGAAGGCGAGGCCCAGGTCGTGGTTGACCTCCTCGAACAGGACCTCGTCGCCGAGGACGCTCTTGTAGAGGTTGCGCTCGACGCGGTACGTCCCGCAGCCGCGCTCGGAGAACGGCTCCCACAGGCTGCGGCGGCCGCCCCGGGTCACCCACAGGAGCGTCTTGGGGCCGGTGTGCTCGACGCTCTCCATCAGGCGATCGGAGGTCGTGTACGGGAAGAGGGCCGCGTCGGCGTCGACGCGGCCGGCCGTGAGGCCGCCGTTGCTGGCCACGAACATCCACAGGTCCGAGGCGCCGACGAGGCTCATCAGGAACGGCGGCATCGCATCGACGCGGCGGATGCGGTAGAAGCGCTCGCCGGAGAGGACGACGTAATCGCCCTCCGCCGGCGCGCCCGTCGACCGCAGGGGATCGTGACCGGTGGGGATGGTGGGTTGCGACATGGTTCCGTGGGATCCTTCGCGAGATCGGAGAGGGGCGTGCCTCGTGCGGCGGCCTACCGGCGGGCGGTGCGCCTGCCGTGCCGGAGGCCGTCGACGAGGTCGCGTGCGCCGGCGGATGCCGGCGCACGGGCGCGCTCGCTACTTGTCGACGCCGGTGATGACCACGCCCTGCATGAAGAAGCGCTGGGCGAAGAAGAAGATCGTGAGCGGGATCAACATCGTCATGATCGACGCGGCCTGGATGAGCTGGGGCTCGGAGCTGTAGAGGCCGTTGAAGCGGAACAGCCCGACCGAGATGGGCTGCAGGTTCTGGCTCCCGGCGAGGTAGATCAGCGGGCCGAAGAAGTCGTTCCAGGCGAAGAAGAAGTGGAACAGCGACACGGCGATCAGGGCGGGCACGGCCTGCGGCAGGATGACCGACACGAAGGTACGGATGGGACCGGCGCCGTCGACGCGGGCGGCCTCTTCGAGCTCGGTGGGAATCGTCAAGAAGTACTGCCGCAGCAGGAAGACGTTGTAGGCATTGGCGAAGAAGGTCGGGATGATCAGGGGCAGCCAGGTGCCCACCCAACCTAGGTTGAAGAACACGGCGTACTGGGGCACCAGCGTCGCCTGCGGCGGCAGGATGATCGTCGAGATCAGCAGCATGAACAGCACGCCCCGGAACGGGAAGCGGAAGCGGGCGAAGCCGTAGGCGACGATGGCGGCCGAGAAGGTGGCGGCGAAGGTCGTGATGATCGCGTACATCAGCGTGTTGCGCAGCAGCTGCACGAAGTTGATGAACCGGAACGCGCGGGGGTAGTTCTCCCACCTGAAGTCGAGCTCGTACACCGGTGACAAGGTACGCCACGCACCAGCCCACTCGATCTCGCCCGCCGCCGGGTCGGCCGGGTCGACGAACGTGCTGGTGGCACGCCCACGGCTCACCAGAGCGAGCTCGCGGATCTCGCCGTCGATGGGCACCTCCACGATGTCGAACGTCTGACCCTGGTACTCGAACTGCGCCCTGGACGAGGGGAGCAGCGGCGCCTGCACGTCGGAGACCTGACCCTTGCTCATCAGCGAGGTGACGATCGAGTAGCCGAGCGGCATGAGGTAGAGGAGCAGCAGGACGAGCACCACCGAGGTGATCAGCGTCTTGACGATCAGGCTGCGGTTGGCGGCGTCGCGGCGGGCGCGTTGAGCACGTCGGGCGGCCCCGGCATCGCGCCCCGCGAGGGATGCTTCGCCGTAGACGGGCATCGCAGCGTTCGGGCGGGCCATCAGCGGCGCTCCCCGGCGTAGTAGACCCAGTGCTTGGCCGTCGCGAACAGCGTCGCGGTGATGGCGAGGGCGATGACGAACAGCAGCCAGGCGATCGCCGAGCCGTACCCCATGTCGAGGAACTGGAACGACTGGCGGTAGAAGTGGATCAGGTAGAAGAAGGTCGTTCCCTCGGGGTAGCCGTCGCCGCCGTTCAGCACGTACGGCACCTGGAAGAACTGCATCAACCCGACGAAGGAGAGGACGAGGTTGTAGAAGATCACGGGCGAGATCATCGGGAGCATGATGGCCCGGAGCCGGCGGAACCACGAGGCGCCGTCGATCTTGGCGGCCTCGTAGAGTTCACTGGGGACGCCTTGGAGCGCGGCCAGGTTATAGAGGATGGCGTTGCCGATGCCCCAGATGCCGATCATGGTGTACGAGAGATAGATGATGCGGGCGTCGTCGAGCCAGCGAATGCCGTTGGGGTTGGCGACCTGGAGCCCGGTCGCCCACTGGATCAGCTCGTTGACCCAGCCGGTCGTGGGATTCAGGACGCCTTGCCAGATGAGGATGCCGGCCACCACGGGGACCATGGTGGGGGCGTAGAAGAGCGTGCGGAGCACGTTCCTGCCGATCAGGTCGGCGCTGTTGAGCAGGATCGCCAGGAACAACGCGGAGACCATGCCGATCGGCAGCGAGATGGCGGCGAAGACGAAGGTCACGCGCAGCGACTGCCATACGCGCGGGTCCTCGAACAGCAGACGGCGCCAGTTCTCCAGACCCACGAAGCGGGACTGGCTGGGATCGAGCAGGTCGAGGTCGAGGAAGGAGAAGACCAGCGAGGCGGCCATCGGCAGCAGATAGAAGGTGAGGAAGCCAATGAGCCACAGCCCGATGAAGGCGTAGCCCCAGCGCGCCTCGCGCAGCTCGGCGGGGCTGAGCCGCTTGCGCCGCCCCTGCTCGCTCGCGAGCGAACTCTGGATCTCGGTGACGTAGTCCACGGGTGGCTCC
>JAABRV010000090.1 GCA_011390735.1 Trueperaceae bacterium
CTGGGCCGCTTCGAGTGGGCGCTGGCGGGCTGGTGGCTCAACCGCTGGCTGGACGGGCTCGACGGCGAGCTGGCGCGGGCGGCCGCTCGCCGCCGCGCAGCGGGGATCCCGGCGCCTGGGCGCGCCGCCGCCGCGCCGCCAGGTGGCGCCGCCGCGCCGAAGCGCGGCGCCTACCTCGACCTCATGGCCGACCTCCTGGTGTACGCCGCCGTGCCCCTCGGCCTGGCCGCCGGCGCGGCCGGCAGCCTCACGGGCACGCCGCTCGCCGACCCAGGACGGGTGTGGGCGGCCGCCGCGGCGGCTTTGGCGTCCTTCTACCTCAACCTCGGCTCGTGGGCGCTGCTGGCCCCGGCGCTCGCCGCGGCAGAAGCCGCGGCCGCGGCAGAAGCCGCGGACACGGTCGCCGGCCCGGACGACGGCGCGCCGGCGGACCCCCACGCCCCCGGCCTGCGCATGCCGGCCGGGCTGATGGAGGGGGCGGAGACGATCGTCGTCTTCAGCGTGGCCCTGGCGTGGCCCGCGTGGACGGCGGCGACGCTGGCGACGATCGGCGCGCTGACCCTCGCCGGTGCGCTGCAGCGCACCCTGTGGGGCATGCGCCGCCTGGGAGGGGCCGCCACGTGAGCCAGCGATCGCCGCGCACGCCGCTGCGGTGGATCGCCGGCGCCGGTTGGGCCGCGCTGCTCGGCGGCTACCTGTGGACCGTCGCCACCACCGGGCGCACGCCGATCGACGTCCTGGGCGAGGTCGTCGCCTTCCTCGTCGACCACCCCGTGGGACCGCTGCTCTACGCGTTGGCGTGCGCGGTGCGCCCGCTGTTCGTCTTCTCCTCGTCGGTGCTCACGGTCGGCGCCGGGCACCTCTACGGCCCCGCGCAGGGGTGGCTGGTGGTGACCGCCGGCCACCTCGCGGGCGCGGCGCTCGCCTACGCCCTGGCGGTCGCCTTCGGCGCGGAGCTGGCGGGCCGCGCGCTGGCGCACCCGCGCCTGCGCGGCGTCGGGGGCCGGCTGCGGCGCAACGCCTTCGCGGCGGTGCTCACGCTGCGGCTCGCGTTCGTCCCCTACGACGCGGTCAACTACGCGGCGGGCGCCCTGCGGCTGCCGCTGCGCGCGTTCCTCGCCGCCACCCTCCTCGGTTCGCTGCCGGGCGCCTTCACCTTCCTGCTGTTCGGCGCCTCGATCGGCGACCTGTCGGTCCTCGCCGAGGGTCGCTGGCCGAGCGTCGACCCGTGGACGCTGGCGGCCTCCGCCGCGCTGCTCGCCGGCACGCTGACCGTGTCGTGGGCGGTCCGCCGGCGCTCGCCCCTGCCCGGGGCGCCGTCGTGAGCCGCGACCGCCCCTCGCTCGGGGACGGCGCGGCCGAGCGCTTCGACGCCGTCGTCATCGGCGCCGGCGCCGGCGGCCTGACGGTGGCGTTCGGCCTCGCCCGCATCGGCCGGCGGGTGGCGCTCGTCGAGGGCGGCGCCATCGGCGGCGACTGCACCAACGTCGGCTGCATCCCGTCGAAGACGCTGCTCGACCTCGCCGCGCGGCTGCGGGCGAGCGGCCTCGCGCCGGGCGGCGAGGCGTGGGCCGCCGCCGCGGCCGACGCCCTGGCCGAGGTGCGCCGCCGGCGCGACGCCCTGCGGGCGCACGAGACGGCGCAGCTGGAGCGGGAGCCCGGCCTGACGCTGGTGCGCGGCCGCGCCCGCCTGACCGCCGCCGGCGGCGTCGAGGTCGCCACGGCCGACGGCGGCACCCGGGTTCTGCGGTCGCCGCGCGTGGTGCTCGCGACGGGCGCGCGCCCGCTGCGGATCGACCTGCCCGGCCTGCCGCCCGAGCGGGTGTGGACGAACCACGAGGTGTTCGAGGCGACCGCCCCGCCCGCCCACCTCGCGGTGCTGGGCGGTGGCCCGATCGGCGTCGAGATGGCGACCGCCTTCGCGCGCCTCGGCAGCCGCGTGACGCTGGTGGAGGCGCTGCCGCGGCTCCTGTCCGGCAGCGAGCCCGAGGCCGCGGCCGTCGTCGAGGCCGCGCTGCGGCGCCTCGGCGTCGACGTGCGCGTGGGGGTGCGGGCGGTCGGCTTCGAGGCGGACGGCGGCCGGCTGCTCCTGGCGCACACGGAGCCGGACCGCCTCGGGGACGCCGACCCCGTGGCCGGCGTCGAGCGGGTGCTGATGGCGCTCGGGCGACGGCCGGCCATCGACGACCTGACGGACGCCCCGGGCGGCCTCGAGGCGCTGGGCATCCGCGTGGGGCGGCAGGGCATCGTCACCGACGCCGCCCACCGGACCGGACGGCGCGGCGTCTACGCGATCGGCGACGCGGGCGAGCGCGCCAAGTTCACCCACGCCGCCAACGCCCAGGGCCGCCGCCTGGTGCGCCACCTGACGGCCCCGTGGCTGCCGCTCACGCGGGAGGGCGACTACCCCGCCGTCACCTTCGCGGAGCCGGAGGTCGCCCTGATCGGCCCGCCGCTGGCGGCGTTGCGCCGTCGGGTGCACCCGGGGTCGATCGTCAGCCACCGCGTCGAGCTCGCCGATCTCGACCGCGGCCTCACCAGCGGCCTGCGCGAGGGCTTCGTGCTGCTGCACGCCCGCCGCCTGAGCGGCCGGCTGCTGTCGGCCACGGTCGTCGGGCCGCACGCGGGCGAGCTCGTGCAGCTGCTCACCTGGGCCCAGCGGCGGCGCGTCTCGCTGTGGCAGCTGTCGCGCCACGTCGTCGCCTACCCGACGCTGTCCGAGGGCATCAAGCGCGCGGCCGACGCCTTCGTGTTCGCCACCCTGCCCGCGCTGCCGCGCGAGTTCGCCGCCTACCTGCGCACCCGCTGGCGGCGGCCGCCGGCGGACGCCCCCACGACGGTCTCCGGGGGTGGCGCCCGGTAAGCTACGGCGTGCTGTTCGCCTTCGACCTCGACAAGACCCTCGTCACCGACGACTACCGCCTCCTCGAACCGACGGCCGCCGCCGTGCGCGGGCTGCGCGAAGCGGGGCACCACGTCACGGTGCTCACGGGCCGGCCGCTGGCCTCGGCCCGGCGCTTCCTCGAGGCGCTCGAGATCGACGGCCACTACAGCGTCAACCACGGCGCCCAGGTCATGGGACCGGGCGGCCGCGAGCTCAGGCGCACGCGCCTGCTCGCGGCCGACGTCCGCCTGCTGCTCGACCCCTGGCACAGCCACCCGCAGGTGGAGTTCAGCTGCGTCATCGACGACACGCTGCTCGTCAAGGACCCGCTCGACCAGCGCTGGCACTGGGCCCACACGGAGAGCCGGACGGTCACCCTCTTCGACCCGGAGAACGGGCTCGACGCCGACAAGGTGGTCTTCGCGTCCTCGACCACGAGCGCGACGATCGCCGAGCACGTCGCCGCGAGCCTGCCCCACGTGGAGCGCTACCTGTGGGGCGACGGCTTCCTGGAGGTCATCGGCGCCGGCGCCGACAAGGGCACCGCGCTGGCCTTCATCGCCGAACGCCTGGGCGTGCCGCGCCACCAGACGGTGGCCTTCGGGGACGGCCTGAACGACGTCAGCATGCTGCGCTGGGCCGGGCACGCCGTGGCCGTCGGCCCCGACGTTCAGCCGGAGGCCCTGGCCGAGGCCGACGAGCACGTGGCGTCGCCCGAGGAGGGCGGCGTGGCCGACTGGATCGAACGGAACGTGCCCGCCGCGTTGCTCTAGTCGTTCGCGGCCGTCCGCGTCGCCTCGCGCCGCGGAACCGCGGCCCCTCGAACCGCTACGCGCCGCGAATGGGTGCGATCCGCGTCGCTACGCGCCGCGTAATCGCGGCCATCCGCACCGCTACGCGCCGCGGATGGCTTCCAGGAACTCCTGCCGCGTGCGGGCGTCCTCCCGGAAGACGCCGCGCATCGCGGTCGTGCGGGTCGACGAGCCCTGCTTCTCGACCCCGCGCATCATCATGCACAGGTGGCTCGCCTCGGTGACGACCGCCAGGCCGACCGGGTCGAGCGCCTGCTCGAGCGCGTCCGCGATCTGGATGGTCATGCGCTCCTGGACCTGCATGCGGCGCGCGAAGACGTCGACCACACGGGCGAACTTCGACAGGCCGAGGATCTTCTTGCGGGGGATGTAGGCGATGTGCGCCTTGCCGAAGAACGGCAGCATGTGGTGCTCGCACATCGAGTAGAACTCGATGCCCTTGACCACCACCATCTCGGAGCCCTCGGCCTCGAAGAGGGCGCCGTTGAGGACCGAGCTCACGTCCGCCTGGTAGCCCGAGGTGAGGAAGCGGAGGGAGCGCTCGACGCGATGCGGCGTCTTGAGCAGGCCCTCGCGGGTGACGTCCTCACCCAGCCCGCTGATCAGATCCGCGATCAGGTCGGTCATCTCGACTGGGCCGACCTCGTCGAACTCGGGGTCGAACGGATGGATGAGATGGGCATGGTCGCGCACGGGGGCCTCCTGATGCATCGTAGCCCCGCGCGGTGCCCCGGCGGTGACGCCTGCGGGGTGCGGCGTGCGGATCGTGCTGGGAACGTGGTCCGACATCGGGGTCTCCTTCCGGAGGGCGCGGGACACCGGGTTGAGCCCGGGCGCGTCGAGGACGGGCGCGCTTCGAGCGCGGCCCGCCTGCGGGATGCGCGCACGATAGGGGACGGCGGCGGCAGCGGACCGTATCCGGCCCCGCCTTTGCGCGCCCCGTTCGAGCGTGCATTCGCACGCTCGAACAGGGGCGCGCACATCCCGCCGCCCGCCCAGTACGCTCGACGCATGACCCGCCTGGATCAGCTCGACGCGTACGCGTTGACGTTCGGCGCCCCCGTGGTCGCCACCCGGGTCGTGGAAGACGACCCGCAGCAGGCCTGGGTGCGGCTCGCCGCCAGCGCCTTCTACCCCACCAGCGGCGGGCAGCCGCACGACCTCGGCCGCCTCGACGGCGTCGCGGTGGTCGACGTGGTCATCGACGACGCCGGCGTGTGGCACCGGGTCGCGGCGCCCGTCGGCACCTGGCCGGTCGGGCAGCTCGCGCGCGGGGAGGTCGACGCGCCGCGGCGCGCGCGCCACCGGCAGCGCCACTCGGCCCAGCACCTGCTCTCCCAGGCCTTCGTGCGCACCGACCCCGCGTTCGCGACGCGGGCGGTGTCGCTCACCTCGGCCGACTGCACGATCGACCTCGCGGGCGACCCGGACGAGGCCGCGGTCGCGGCCGCCGAGCGGCTCGCCAACGAGGCCGCCTACGCCGGCTGGCCGGTGGTCGCCACCGAGATCGACGAGTCCGAGCTGGGGCGCTACCCGCTGCGCCGGCCGCCGAAGGTGACGGGCCGCGTGCGGCTGGTCGCGATGGGTCCCGGCGTGCGCGACGACCCCGCCTCGGCCTGGGAGCTCAGCGCCTGCGGCGGCACCCACGTCCGCAACACCGCCGAGGTCGCGCCGATCACCGTGCTGCGCAGCGAGCGGGTGCGCGGGGGCCTGACGCGCATCACCTTCCGCGCGGGCTGGGAGGCGTGGGAGGACCACCGCCTCAAGCACGCGGTCGCGAGCCGCACCGCCGCCTCGCTCTCGACCGGCGTTCCCGAGCTCGGGGCCAAGGTGGCCGCGCTGGCCGACGAGGCCGCCGGCCTCCGGCGGGCGTTGGCCGAGACGCGCGGTCTGCTGGCCGAACAGCTGGCCGATGACCTGCTGGGCGACGACCCGGCGCCCGGCGCGCTGCTGGTCGCCGAGCTCGACGAGGGCGAGGCCGATCTGCTGACGCCGCTGGCGGACGCCCTGGCCGGCCGCGGCGCCACGGCCGCGCTGGCCGTCGCCCGGGGAGGCAAGGCGGAGATCGTGCTGGCCTCCGGGTCGGGCGTCGACGTGCGGCCGGCCCTCGCGGCCGCGCTGGTGCACTTGTCGGGCCGCGGCGGCGGGCGGCCGGAGCGCGCCCAGGGCGCTGGACCCGCCACCGACGGGATCGCGGCCGCGCTGGCGGCGGCGCACGACACGCTGGCGGGGTGACCCGGAGGACCGATCGGTATCGCCGTATATCGGAATGATTCCGATTAGTGTGCTATGCTCCGGAGCGGAGGTACGACCATGCCCGAGAAGCTGCATGCCATCGTCCACGACATCCCGGAAGCCGAACGCGCCGACCTGGTGGCGCTGTTGAACGCCCGCCTGGCCGACACGGCCGACCTCTACAGCCAGGTGAAGATGGCCCACTGGAACGTCAAGGGCATCCACTTCCAGACGCTGCACGAGCTGTTCGACAAGGTCGCCGCGGCCGTCGAGCCCTTCGCCGACGAGCTCGCGGAGCGCGTCACCGGACTCGGTGGCACCGCCCGGGGCAGCGTGCGCATGGCCGCCGCGTCCAGTTCGCTCGACGAGTACCCGGTCGACATCGTCGACGGCGATGCCCAGCTGGCGCTCGTGCGTGACCGCCTCGCCGCCTACGCGGCCGACAACCGCCGCGCGATCGACACGGCCGGCGACCTGGGCGACGCCGCCACCGAGGACCTTTTCACCGAGATCCAGCGCGTGGTCGACCTGCACCTCTACTTCGTGCAGTCCCACCTGCCCGGCTGAGCCAGCCGAACACGGAACGATCGCAGCGGCCGCCGCCCATCGCGGCGGCCGCTGCCGTGGCGGGGCGCAGCGACGAGCCGCCGGACCGCCGCGCTACGCCCGCGTCGCGATGAAGCGCGCGCCGGCGCCTACGCCTCGAAGCCGCCCGAGCCGCCGACGTCGTCGCTCAGCCCAGAGGCCTCGAGCACGTGCTCGGCGACGAAGATCGGGCACTTGGCGCGCACCGCCAGCGCCAGCGCGTCCGACGGGCGGGCGTCGACGTCGAAGCGCACGCCGTGCCGCTCGAGGACGACCATCGCGTAGTAGGTGCCGTCGACCAGGTCGGTGACCTCGACCTTGGCGACCGTCGCGTCGAGCATGCCCAGCATCGACAGCAGCAGGTCGTGCGTCAGCGGGCGCTCCGGCGGCTCCGCCTGGCGCCCGGTGGCGATCGACACGGCCTGCAGCGCGTCGATGACGATGGGCAGCAACTCGCCCTTGGGCGCCTTCAAGAGCACCAGGAAGCGCGCGCCGTCCTCGCCGGAGACGGCGATGTCCTCGAGCGTGACCTCGACCATGGTCCGAGTGTAAACCCCCGCGCGGTAGACTCCCGCGCATGAGCCGACCCGCGGCCCCTCCGGCCCCCGCCGCGCGCCGCTCGGGCTACGAGGTCGTCGTCGGCCTCGAGGTGCACCTGGCGCTGCGCACTCGCACCAAGCTCTTCTGCCGCTGCGCCGCCGTGGGCGGCGCCGCCCACGGCGGCGCAGACGCGCTCGAACCCAACCGCCACGTCTGCCCCGTCTGCCTCGGCCTCCCCGGCGCGCTGCCCGTGCCGAACGCCCGCGCGGTCGAGCTGGCCGTGCGCTTCGCGGCCGCCCTCGGCTGCGCCGTGCCCGAGGTCACCACCTTCGCCCGCAAGCACTACGGCTACCCCGACGCGCCCAAGAACTACCAGATCAGCCAGCACGAGCGCCCCGTCGGGCTCGGCGGCGCGCTCGAGCTGCCGAACGGCCGGCGCGTCGGCCTCGTGCGCTGCCACCTCGAGGAGGACGCGGGGCGGCTGATCCACCCGACCTACGCCGACCACAGCCTGGTCGACCTCGACCGCGCCGGCGCGCCGCTGATCGAGCTGGTCACCGCGCCCGACCTCCGCTCCGGGGAGGACGCCCGCGCCTTCCTCGAGGAGGTGCGCGCCCTCGCCCGCGCGCTCGACGTCTCCGACGCCACCCCCGAGGAGGGCCGTATGCGCGCCGACGTCAACGTCTCGCTGCGGCGCCCCGACGAGGCCCTCGGGACCAAGGTCGAGGTGAAGAACCTCAACTCGTTCAGGAGCGTGCAGGCCGCCATCGAGAGCGAGGCCACGCGGCAGGAGCGGCTGCTGCAGGCCGGCCGCCAGGTGACGCAGGAGACGCGCGGCTGGAACGAGGGCGGCCAGAAGAGCTACGTCATGCGCACGAAGGAGGAGGCGGCCGACTACCGCTACCTCGACGACCCGGACCTCCCGCCCATCCGCCTGGCGGCCGCATGGCTCGACGCCGTCCGCGCCGCGACCCCCGAGACACCGGCCGCGCTGCGCCGCCGCTACGCGGCCGTCGGCCTCAAGCCGGAGGACGCGGACCGGCTCGCGACGGACGTCGACCTCTCGCGCGCCTTCGACGCGCTGATCGCCGCGGCCGACCGCGCGGCGGGCGCGGCGGCGCCCGCGCCGCAGACGCTGGCCAACTGGCTCCTGGTGGAGGTCGTCGGCTGGGCCCACGCGGCGGGCAGCGCCGTGACCGCCCTGAAGCTGACCGAACCCGACGCCGCGCGCCGGCTCTCCGCGCTCGTCGTCCTCGTCGACGGCGGCGAGATCACCGGACCGACCGCCAAGGCGCTGCTCGCCGAGGTGCTGGCGGGCGCCGACCCGCGGGCGCTGGTCGAGGCCCGCGGCCTGCGACAGGTCTCGGACGCGGACGAGCTGGCCGGCTGGGTCGACGCGGCGCTCGCGGCCCACCCCGAGGTCGCCGCCGGCGCGCGCGAGCAACCCAAGGCCGTCAACTTCCTGATGGGCAAGGTCATGCAGGCCAGCCACGGCCAGGCGCGGCCCGACGCGGTGCGGGCGCTGTTGCTCGAACGCCTGGGGATCGGAGACGCATGAACCCGATGCGCGCCCTCATCCGGACGGCGGCGGCGCTCCTCTGCCTCGGCGCCGCGCTCGCCCAAGGCACGCCCTCCGCGGTCGCCGAGGACGCCGACGCGCTCGCCGCCGCGGTCGCCGCCCACCCGGTGTTCGGCCCCGCGCTGGCCTACCGCAGCGCGGCCAGCGAGATCGCGGAGCGAAGCCTGCGCGACGCCGAGAACGATGCCGCGCGCGCAGCGACCGGGCTCACGTCCAGCCTGTCCTGGCGCCCGACCCTCGACTGGGAAGGCACCGGCGACGAGCCGTTCGACCTGGAGACGGGCGTCTGGCGTAGCGACCTGACCGCCTCCGTCGGTTGGCGCGCCGACGCCTCGGTTCGGGTACGCGCGCGGCTCGACGTGCATCGCGCGACCGTCGGCCACGTCGAGCGCCTCAACCGCGACCTGCGGCAGGCCCTGTCGGCCCACATCGACCTGCAGCGGGCCCACGTCGCCCTGACGATCGCCCAGGACAGGGCAGCGACCCGCGCCGCCACGCTGGAGGCCGCGGAGCGCGCCAACCTCGACGCGCTCGCCGCCGATCCCCATGCGCCGGAACCCCGCACGCTGCTCGCCTCACGGCTGGAGGCCGAGCGCGCCGTGGCGGCCGTCGAGCGGGCCGCACGCGACCTCGCCGCGGCCGAGCGGCGGGCGGCCGAGATCGGGTTCGACACCCGATTGGCCGACGATCGCCAGCGCGAGCGCCTGGTGCCGCTACCGCTCGAGGGGTGGCGGTTGTGGCTGCCGGCCGCCGACCCGCTCGCGTCGCCCGC
>JAABRV010000091.1 GCA_011390735.1 Trueperaceae bacterium
CGCACGTCCGGCTCGAACCGTTCCAGGCCCTGGCGCACGGTGTCGGTCATCGCGTCGATGAAGCCCGGGTGCGCGGGCCAGCGGTCGATGACCGACCACTGGAAGCGGTCCTGCAGGCCGACGCGGCGAGCGGCGCGCCACAGCTCGTTGAGCGACGAGCCGGTCGTGCTGCAGCTGAACTGGGGGTACTGGGTGAAGGCCACGGCGCGCGTGACGCCGTCGGCGGCCATCGCCTGCAGGGCCGTCTCGCTGCTGGGCTCGATGTAGCGGAAGGCCACGTAGAACTTGTGCGGGGCGGTCTGCGGCGAGATCCGGTCGAGGCGCTCGACCATGCCGCGGCCCTGCTCTTCGGTCCACGCGAGGATCGGCGAGCCGCCGCCGATCTCCCGGTAGTACTGCTGGATCTTCTTCGTGCGGCGGTCGGCGATGAAGGGCCCGAGCCAGTCCTGCAGCGGCAGCTGGATGATCTCGCGGTCCTCGAACAGCGCCCGCAGGAAGGGGTTGACGTCGTCGGTGGTCTTGGGGCCGCCCAGGTTCATCATGACGATGCCGGTCGGGCCGCTGCTGTCTTGGCTCATGCGGTCCTCCTCGTGGTGGTGGCGGGGTCGGCCACGGCGTCGCCGCCGGCGATTCCCCAGTCGCGGGGTTGGTAGAAGGCGAGGGCGGCGGCCTCGGGCCCGCCGGGTTCGGGCTGATGGTCGAACGCCCAGCCGGCGATCGGCGGCATCGACATGAGGATCGCCTCGATGTGGCCCCCGGTCTGCAGGCCGAAGAGCGTGCCGCGGTCGTACACCAGGTTGAACTCCACGTAGCGGCCGCGGCGCAGCGCCTGCCAGCGGCGCTCGCGCTCGCCGTAGGCGTCGCGCCGGTGACGCGCCACCAGCGGCAGGTAGGCGGGCAGCAGCGTGGCGATGCCGTCCTCGACACAGGCGAGGTCGGCGTGAAACGTGTGCCGGGGGTCGGCGGGCGCGGTGAGCTCGTCGAAGAACACCCCGCCGACGCCGCGCATCTCGCCCCGGTGGCGCACGGTGAAGTAGGCGTCGCAGGCGGCCTTCCAGGCGGGGTAGTCGGCCTGCGGGTGGCGCGCGCACCAGTCAGAGAGCGCGCCGTGGAAGGCGCGCACGTCCTCGGTCACGGGGTAAGCGGGCGTCAGGTCGGCGCCGCCGCCGAACCACCAGGCCAGCGGTTCGGCCGCCGCGTCCGCCGAGGTCGCCCCGACCTCGAAGTAGCGGAAGTTGGCGTGGAAGGCGGGCACGTGCGGGTTGCGCGGGTGCAGCACCAGCGACACCCCCGTCGCGAACCACGGCCGCCCCTCGGTCCCCGGGTGCTGGGCCGCCAGCGTCGGGGGGACCCGCTCGCCGACGACGGCCGAGACGTTGACCCCGCCGCGCTCGAACACCCGGCCGTCCTCGATGACGCGCGCCCGGCCGCCGCCGCCGGCGGGGCGCAGCCAGCCGTGGTCGCCGAAGCGTCGAGGCTCGCCGGCCTCTTGGGCGCCAGCCGAAGCGGCGGCTTCGGCGGCCGCGTCGGCCTCGACCCCCTCGAAGCCGGCGATCAGCCGCTCCTGGGCCGCGAGCATCGTGTCGAGCACGCGCGCCTGCCGTGGCGTGATGCCCGCGGGCGCGAACGCGACGGTCACCCGGCCTCCGCGTGGCGGTCGTAGCCCCGGACGGTGTCGATCAGGCGCGCGACCGCGTCCGGCGAGGTGTTCGGGAAGATGCCGTGCCCGAGGTTGAACACGTGGGGGCCGCCGCGCCCCTCGGCGAGGACCCGCCCGACCTCGGCCACGAGCGCGGCCTCGGGGGCCAGCAGCGCGGCGGGGTCGAGGTTGCCCTGCAGCACCCTGCCGGGGGCGACGCTGCGCCAGGTCGTGAGGGGCCGGCGCCAGTCGACGGACAGCGCCTCGCACGGGAGCGCGGCGACCTCGCGCTCGAGGTGGGCGCCGTCGAGCGCGAGGTAGATGCGCGGCACGCCGAGGTCCGCGAGGCCGTCGAGGACGCGCCGCGCGTAGGCCGCGCCGAACGTCGCGTAGGTGCGGGCGTCGTGCAGCCCGGCCCACGAGTCGAAGAGCTGGACCGCCTGGGCGCCCGCCTCGACCTGCATCCGCAGGTAGGCGATCGAGGTCTCGGTGAGCTTGTCGAGCAGCGCGTGCGCGGCGTCGGGCTCGGCGCGCAGGAAGGCGCGGAAGGTCGCGTACTCCTTGCTGCCGGAGCCCTCGACCGCGTAGGTCGCGAGCGTGAGCGGCGCGCCGCCGAAGCCGATGAGCGGCACCTCGCCGAGCTCGGCGCGCAGGAGCCGGATCGCGTCGGCGACGAACGGTGCGACCTCGTCCTGGGTCGGCACCCGCAGGGCGTCGACCGCGGCGCGGTCGCGCACCGGCGCCGCCAGCACGGGGCCGGGCCGGAAGTCGAGCTCGAGGCCCATCGGCGGCAGCGGCGTCATGATGTCGCTGAACAGGATGGCGCCGTCCATGCCGTAGCGGCGCACCGGCTGCAGCGTGACCTCGGCCGTCAGCTCGGGGGTCCGCGCGAGCGTCCAGAAGTCGTGACGCTCCTTGAGCGCGCGGTACTCGGGCAGGTGGCGGCCCGCCTGGCGCATGATCCAGACCGGGGCGACCTCGGTGTCCTCGCCCCGCAGGGCGCGCAGCAGCAGGCTCAACGTTCCTCCTCTTCGGAGCCGTCCTCGGGCTCCAGGGTGAAGCGGTAGCCGACCCCCCACACCGTGTGCAGGTGGACCGGGCGCGACGGATCGGGCTCGAACAGGCGCCGCAGCCGCAGCACCACGTTGTCGATCGTGCGCGACGAGGGGAACGCGTCGTCGCCCCACACCTCGTCGAGGATGTCGTCGCGGCGCACGACCTCGCCGGCGCGGCTGGCGAGCAGCCGCAGGATGCCGAGCTCGCGCTCGCCGAGGTTCTCCTGCCGGCCGTCGGAGAGGGTGGCGGTCCAGGCGCGCAGGTCGACGGTGTGGCCGGCGAAGCGCAGCAGGTCGCTGCCGGCGCTCCAGCCGCAGCGGCGCAGCAGCGCCTCGACGCGCAGGATGAACTCGGGGAGGTGGAACGGCTTGGCGAGGTAGTCGTCGCCGCCCGCGCGGAGGCCGCGGACGCGGTCCTCGGGCTCGCCGCGCGCCGACAGGAACAGCACCGGCGTGCGGTCACCGGCGTCGCGGCGCCGCTCGCACAGGGCGAAGCCGTCGATGCCCGGCAGCATGACGTCCAGCACCACCAGGTCGGCGTCGCCGCGCGCCCAGGCGACCTCGCCGCTGGGGCCGTCCGCGACGACCGACACGCGGTGGCCCTCGGCCTCGAGGTTGTCGCGCAGGACGGCCGCCATGGCGCGCTCGTCCTCGATGACCAGGACGTGGGGCGAGGTGGCACTCACGCGCTCGCCACCGCTCCGGCATCGCCGACCGCCGGCGCGGCGTCGTCGGCGGCCACCCGCCGCGGCAGCACGACCGTGAAGCGGCTCCCGCGGCTCCCCGGTCCCTCCTCGACCTGCACCCAGCCGTTCATCGCCTCGGTGACGGTCTTGACGAGGTGCAGCCCGAGGCCGACCCCCACCGACACCCGGGTGAGTTCGTCGCCCGCGCGGTAGAAGCGCTCGAACACGCGCTCGCGCTCCTCGGCGGGCACGCCCGGTCCCTCGTCGTCGACGTGCAGGCGCACGAGGTCGCCGTCGGCGCGGAGGGTGACCGTCACGGGCTTCACGTCGCCCGGGCCATACTTCACCGCGTTGTCCAGCAGGTTGTTGAGCACCAGCGCGAAGGCGTCGGGGTCCAGCGACACCGGGAGCGGCTCATGCCCGTAGCGCACCGTCAGCCGCGCGCCGCGCGCCTCCAGGCCCTCGCGCGCGCGCCCCACCAGACCCTGTACCACGACGTTGAGATCGGCCGCCTCCAGCACCGGCGGCGAGTCCGCCTGCTCGAGCCGCGCGGCCGCCAGCACGTGGTCGCTGGTGCGTTCCAGCCGGTCGAGTTCGGTCTCCATCCGCCGCAGGTAGTCGACGGTGCGTTCCGGGCTCGCGCGCCGCAGCCGCAGCGTCTGCACCAGCAGCCGCAGAGTCCCGATCGGGGTGTTGAACTCGTGCGTGACGGCGCTGAGGAAGTTCTGCTGGCGGCGCTTGAGCTCGCGCTCGGCGCGCAGGCTGCTGGCGATCAGCGCGAGCATCGCGAGGATGACGACGGCGAAGAAGGGCCCCTCGAAGGCGATCATCCGGCGCGCCGAGGCGTCGCGCGCGGCCAGGCGGTCGGCCACGTCCGGGTCGACCTCGACGGCGAGCGCGCCGTCGGGCTGGGGCGCACTCGGGCGCAGGTGCGGGTAGCGCTCGAGCCACCCCTGCAGGCTTGCCGGGTCGTCGGCCACGAGTGCCGTCACCGTCGCCACGTCGCGCTGCCAGGCCGCCTCGCGCTCGGCCGCCGCGCGATCGATGAGCTGGGTCTGGAAGATCAGCCACCAGCCGACCTGCGCCAGCACGAAGAGCACGATGACCGTGAACGCGATGCGCGTGCCCAGGCGCTCGCCGTTCCCCTGCGAGGACGGCCGCCGCCTCCGTCCGGCGGAACGCGCGCGCGTCACCGGAGCCACCCCTCCGCGACGGCCTCGAGCGCGTGGTAGGTGAGCACGAGGTCCGCGCCGGCGCGACGGATGGCCGTCAGCGACTCGCGCACCGCGGCCGCCCGGTCGAGTGCGCCGGCCACGGCCGCGGCCTCGAGCATCGCGTACTCGCCCGACACCTGGTAGGCGACGACGGGCCGGTCGGAGAGCGCGCGCACGCGGGCGACGACGTCGAGGTAGGGGAGCGCCGGCTTGACCATGAGCAGGTCGGCGCCCTCGGCCTCGTCGAGGGCGACTTCGATCGCCGCCTCGCGGGCGTTGCGGGGGTCCATCTGGTAGCTGCGCCGGTCGCTGGGCGCGGGGTGGCCGTCGAGACCGCCGTGGGGGCTGGAGCCGGCCGCGTCGCGGAACGGGCCGTAGAAGGCCGAGGCGTACTTGACCGCGTAGGAGAGGATGGCCACGCCGTCGTGGCCCGCGTCGTCGAGGCCCGCGCGGATGGCGGCGACGCGGCCGTCCATCATGTCGGACGGCGCGACGACGTCGGCGCCCGCCTCCGCGTGCCGCACGGCCATCGCGGCGAGGCGCGGCAGCGTGGGGCCGTCGAGCACGCGCGCCTCCGTCCCCCCGGGGCGCGGTGGCGCCAGGACGCCGCAGTGCCCGTGGTCGGTGTAGCCGCACAGGCAGACGTCGGTCATCAGCACCAGATCGTCGCCGAACGCGGCCCGGGCGGCCCGCAGCGCCGCGGGCACCGGGCCGTCGGGCGCCGCGGCCGCCGAGCCGACCGCGTCCTTCGCGTCCTCGCCGACGACCCCGAAGAGCATGACGGAGCGGATCCCGAGCTCGAGCGCCCGCTCGAGCTCGGGCAGCAGGAGGTCGACCGAGCGGCGCGCGACGCGGGGCAGCGACGCGATCGGCTCCAGGCGATCGCGGCCCGGCACGACGAACGCGGGCCACACGAGGTGCTCCGGTGCCACGTGGGTCTCGGCGACCAGGGCGCGCAGGGCCGCCGTGGCCCGCAGGCGCCGGGGGCGCAGCGGCTGCCGGCTCATCGCCCGCCTCCGCAGCCGCAGCGGGCCATCGCGCCGAGCACGCCCTCGACCGTCGGCTCGGCCGCCTGCACCACCGACCAGCCGCGCCGGACGGCGGCGGCCGCGGTGGTCGGCCCGATGGCCACGAGGAGCGCCTCGCTTCCGACGTCGAGCGGGAGGGCCGCGACGGCCGAGGGGCTGGCTAGGACGACGGCGTCCACCGGACCGTCGAGCGACCAGGTGACGCCCTCGCTGGTGTAGACGGTGGCGGTCCGGACCTCGATGCCCGCGTCCTCGAGGATCTCGCGCAGGGTGCTGCGGGCACGGTCGCCCTGGACGACGCCGACGGCGTCGCCCGGGCGCGGCCCGTCGGGGTGCCGCAGCAGGCCGCGCGCCAGCCCCGTGGCCGTGGCTGGGCGGGCCACCAGGGCGACGTCGGCGCCAGCGCGCCCGAGGTCGGTCGCCGTGCCGGGGCCGACCGCGCCGATGCGCGCGCCGTCGGCGAAGCCGAGTCCCAGTGCGATCCAGGCGTCGACCGCGCTGCGGCTGGGGTAGAGGCGCCAGGGAAGGCCCAGCAGCCGCTCCGCCTCGCTGGCGTCGGCGGTGGGCGCCGTCCGCACCAGTGGCGTGCGCACGGCGTCGTGGCCCGCGTCGCGCAGGCGGGCCTCCAGGCCCGCGAGGCGGCCCACGGACGCGGTGACGGCGACCCTCACGGCGCCCCCACGGCGTTGCCCCGGCGCGGTCGACCGAGGCCCTCGAAGGCGAACATCGCCGCTCCCTCGCCGGTCGCATGCCGGCCCTGCACCCGTCGCCCCTCGAACCAGGCGTCGAGCACGACCTCGTGCCCATCACGCCGGGCGTGCGCCCCGAACGCCAACTGGCAGCCGGCATCGAGGAGGCCGAGGAGGCCGCGCTCCGCGGCGACCGGCGGGTAGCCGGCGACGTCGTGCAGGTCCGTGAGCGCGTCGCCCAGGGGGTCGCCGCGGCGGATCTCGAGCGCCAGCGCCCCCTGCGCAGGCGCCGGCAGGAACACGGCGGGATCGAGGTCGACGCGGTGGAGGCCGCTCAGGTCGAGCTCGAGGCGGTCGAGGCCCGCGGCCGCGAGCATGAGTCCGTCGAAGTCGCCGGCGCGCAGCTTGGCCACCCGCGTCGGCACGTTGCCGCGGACCTCCGCTGGCCTCAGGTCGGGCCGGAGCGTCGCGAGCTGCGCGACGCGCCGCACGGCGCCCGTACCGATCCGCGCGCCGGCCGCGACGGGCAGGGCGCCCTGGGCGGGGTCCACGGACGACGGCCGCAGCAGCAGCACGTCGTGGGCAGCGGCCCGCGCCGGGACCGCGGCGATCTCCAGCCCGTCGGCGGGGGCCGCCGGCAGGTCCTTGAACGAGTGGACGGCCAGGTCGGCGCGGCCCTCGCGCACGGCCTCCTGGACGCCCTTGACGAAGATGCCCACGCCGAGCTCGCGCAGCGGGGCGCTCGAGACGTCGCCGGCGGTGGTGACCTCGACGAGCTCGCTGGCGTGGCCGGCCGCGGCCAGCCGGCTCGCGATCCAGCGCGCCTGCCACAGCGCCAGCGCGCTGGCGCGGGTCGCGATCCTGATCCTGCTGCGCGTCACGTCTCGCTGACCTCCCAGGGGCGATCCAGGCCCGTCTCGGCGAGGAAGGTGCGGGCGGCGGCGACCCCGTGCTCGCGCGCCACGGCCCGCAGCCCCTTGACCGGGACGAAGGCCAGCCGGCGGGCCAGCTGGCGGGCCTCGGCGGCGGGCAGCGCGCCTTCCAGCGTCGACTCCAGCCAGCCCTGCAGGGCGCGGATCGATGGGGCCAGACTGCGTTCGGCCCACGCGCGCATCTCGGTCTCGATGCCGGCCCGCAGCACCCGCTCGGCCTCGCCCAGCCGCGCCTCGAGCTCGCGCCTGCGGGCCTCGCCGGCGGACTGCAGGCCATCCACGTCGAGGAGCCTGACGCCGTGCGCGCGCGCCGCCTCCGCATCGATGGTACGCGGAATCCCGAGGTCGACGGCGAGCCGAAGCGACGGCATGCGGTCGAGCCAACGCCCTCCCACCCTGCGCCCGCCACCGATGGCCGACACCAGGAGCTCCGCGTCGAGCGGCGCCCGTGCCAGGTCGCCGAGGCCGCAGTGGTCGGCGCCGTGCTCGCCGGCGAGTTGCCGGGCGCGCGCCTCGTCGCGGTTGGCCACCGTGAGTCGCAGCCCGCGGTGGGTTGCCAGCGAGCGCACGGCCAGGGAGCCCATCTCACCGGCGCCGAGGACCAGGGCCCGCGGGTGCTCGCCGGCGACCGCCAGCATGGCCTCGATCTCCGGCCGGGCCAGGCTGAACAGCGACGTGTCGCGCGGCGCCAGCGCCACCTCGCGGCGGACGGACCGGGCGACCCGCAGGGCCGCATCGACGGCGAACGACAGCGTGCCATCGACCCGCCCCGCGGACCGTGCCTCGGCCAGGGCATCGCGCACCTGCCGCATGACCTGATCCTCGCCCGGATTGAGCGAGTCGAGGGAGGCCGCGACGCGGGCCAGGTGCTCGAAGGCCGCCTCGCCCGCGTACACGTACGGACGCCGCGGCGCGTCGTCGACGGTCAGCGCCGAGCGCAGCCGCGTCAGCGGCAGGCCCGGCGGCCGGATGCACACGACGTCCAGGCGGTTGCAGGTCTGTAGGGTGAGGAAGGCCCCCACGCCGAGCGCGGCCAGCCGCGCATCGACGGGGGTCGTCGCGTAGGCGCGATCGTAGGCCTCCAGCGCGTCGGCTCCGCCGCGCCGGTGCGAGACGCCGATCAGGGTCAGCCCGTCCACCGAGCGACGACGGTACAACCCCGCGCAGCGGGGGTTGTCACCAGAGTGTCACGCGCCGGTTCCGCCGCCGTCCGCTGCGGCGCAGACGCCCTCCTCTGCGGCCCGGCCACCCGCGGCGACGGCGGCCCGGCCACCGCCGCTGGCGCACCCTGGCGGTAGGATCGCCGCATGCAGAAGCCGGACTGGGACACCTACTTCATGACGATCGCGCTGGCGGTGCGCGCGCGCGCCGACTGCACCGGCAACCGCGTCGGCGCCATTCTGGTGCAGGACGGGTTCATCGTCGCCACCGGGTACAACGGCACGCCCGCGGGCGCGAAGAACTGCAGTGAGGGCGGCTGCGAGCGCTGCGCCCACCCGGAGCGCTTCCCCAGCGGCCAGGGCTACGACCTGTGCATCTGCGTCCACGCCGAGGCCAACGCCCTCCTGATGGCCGCCCGCGTCGGCATCCGGACCCAGGGGAGCACGCTCTACACCACCATGCGACCGTGCTTCCAGTGTTCCGTCAGCCTCCTGCAGGCCGGCGTCCAGCGCGTCGTGTACCTGCACGAGTGGCGGCACCCCGATCCCTCGTACCACGCGAGTTACCTGGCGGTGCAGGACCGCTTCCGAGGCGGCGTCGAACGCCTGGAGATCGACGACCCCGACGCGGACTGGGCGGTGCGCAACCGGCGCGTGTGAGCGACCGGCTTCTTGCGCCGACGCCCGATCAGGTGTGCGGGCCCCCGAGCCGCCGGTTGCCTACGCGCAGGATGCGGCTCGCTCAGAGCGGGAGCCGCGGCTAGCGACCGGCGCCGCGATGTCGTATGCGGGGATGGTTCGGGTCGACGACGGCGCGAGCGCCATGGCCCGCAGCTGGAACTCGACGACGCCGGCCTCCGCGCGGCTCTCGACGCGCAGCGATCGGTGATGTGCGACGAAGGCGACCTCGCGCGAGGCGCGGTACGACAGGAGCAACGTCCCGTCGTTCAGCACGGCATCGCCGACATCGGGCACGAAGATCACGCGACGC
>JAABRV010000092.1 GCA_011390735.1 Trueperaceae bacterium
CCAGACGACCGCCGTCGGCATCGGCGGCGACCCCGTGAACGGCACCAACTTCGTCGACGTGCTCGCCGAGTTCCAGGCCGACCCGGAGACGGAGGCCGTCATCCTGATCGGCGAGATCGGCGGCAGCGCCGAGGAGGACGCGGCGGCCTGGATCGAGAAGCACATGACCAAGCCCGTCGCCGGCTTCATCGCCGGCACCACGGCGCCCCCCGGCAAGCGGATGGGCCACGCGGGTGCCATCATCAGCGGCGGCCAGGGCACCGCGGCCGAGAAGATCGCGGCGCTCGAGGCGGCCGGCGTCGTCGTGGCCCCCACCCCCACCGACATGGCCGCCGCCGTGCAGCAGGCGATGCGTCAGGCGGGCATCCTCTGAGCAGCGTTCGCGGGCGCTTCGCGCCCTCGCCGACGGGCTCGCTGCACCTCGGCAACGCCCGCACCGCCCTGCTGGCCTGGGCCTCGGCCCGGTCGCAGGGCGGTGCTTTCGTCGTCCGCGTCGAGGACCTCGACGGGCCCCGCACGGTGCCGTCCGCCGTCGCGGGCAACCTCGCCGAGCTGCGCTGGCTCGGGCTCGACTGGGACGAGGGGCCCGACGTCGGCGGGCCGCACGCGCCCTACCGGCAGAGCGAACGCGGCGAGCGCTACCTGACGGCGCTCGCGCGCCTGGACACCGACGGTCGCCTCGCCGAGGACTGGCTGTCGCGGCGCGATCTGCGCGAGGCCGCCTCCGCCCCGCACGGTCCGACCGGACCGGTGTACGGGGAGGCGGAGCGGCGACTCAGCGCGGCCGCGGCCGAGGCGCGCCGGCGCGCTGGGCGCTCGCCGGCCCAGCGCGCGCGCTTCGGACCGGAGGACGGCGAGGTCGAGGCGCGCGACCGCCGCCACGGGGTCCGCCGCTTCGACCTCGCCCGCGACGTCGGCGACGTCGTCGTGCGCCGCAGCGACGGGCTGTGGGCCTACGCGTTGGCGGTCGTCGTCGACGACGCGGCGATGGGGATCACCGAGGTGGTGCGCGGCGACGACCTGTTGGACGCCACCGGCGCCCAGGTCGCGTTGGCCCGCGCGCTCGGCCTGACCCCGCCGGTCTACGCGCACGCGCCGCTGTTGACGGACGCGGAGGGCGCGCGCATGGCCAAGCGCCGCGGCGGCGCGACGCTGGCCGACCTGCGCGTCGGCGGCGCCGATCCTCGGCGCGTCGTCGGCGCCCTCGCGGCGACCCTCGGCTGGATCGCCGCGCCGCGGCCGCTGACGCCCGCCGAGGCGCTGCGCGACTGCGACACCGCCGCCTGGCCCGACGGCCCGACCCGCTGGACGCCCGAGCTCGACGCCTGGGTCCGTCGGCCGTGAGCGGCGACCCGTCGGCCATGGCCGACGGGTCGCTTGCCATGGCCGACGGGTCGCTTGCCATGGCCGGCAGGTCGCTTGCCATGGCCGGCAGGTCGCTTGCCGTCGCCCGACCGACGCGGTAGATTCCCGGCATGCGACCGCGGCCGCGCACCCGCACGCCACGCGCCTTCAAGGTGCGCCATCAGTTCTGGTGGCGTCGCCCCGCGCCCCTCGCGCGCCCCTGAGCCCGGCCCGTCGCCCGACCCCGCCCACACGATCCCGCACCCGACCGGAGGTGCCCATGTACCCGTTGCCCGACGCCCGAGGCCGCTTCGGCCCCTACGGCGGCCGCTACGTCCCCGAGACGCTGATCCCCGCGCTCGACGAGCTCGAGGCCGCCTACCGCGCGGCCCGCCTCGACCCGGCCTTCCAGGCGGAGCTCGACCACTACTTGCGCACCGTCGTCGGCCGCCCGAGCATGCTGACGCTCGCGGAGCGCCTGACCGCCGACCTCGGCGGCGCGAAGATCTACCTCAAGCGCGAGGACCTCAACCACACGGGCGCCCACAAGATCAACAACACGATCGGCCAGGCGCTGCTCGCGCGGCGCATGGGCAAGCGCCGCGTCATCGCCGAGACGGGCGCCGGCCAGCACGGTGTCGCCACCGCGACCGCCGCCGCCCTCTTCGGCCTGGAGTGCGTGGTGTACATGGGCGAGGAGGACGTCCGCCGGCAGGAGCTCAACGTCGTGCGGATGCGCCTCCTGGGCGCGGAGGTGCGCCCGGTCACCAGCGGCACCCGCACCCTCAAGGACGCGACCAACGAGGCGATCCGTGACTGGGTCACGAACGTGCGTTCGACCTTCTACATCATCGGCTCGGTCGTCGGGCCCCACCCCTACCCGATGATGGTTCGCGACCTGCAGAGCGTGATCGGCCAGGAGACGATCGCCCAGCTGCGGGCGCTCGAGGGGCGACCGGCGCCCGACCTGGCGGTCGCCTGCGTCGGCGGGGGCTCCAACGCGATCGGCCTCTTCGCCCCCTATGCCTACCTGCCGCCGGACGAGCGTCCGCGCATGGTCGGCGTGGAGGCGGCCGGGCACGGCATCGCCAGCGGCGCGCACGCCGCGAGCATCACCGCGGGCCGCCGCGGCGTGCTGCACGGCGCACTGATGTACCTGCTGCACGACGACGACGGGCAGGTCGCCCCGGCCCACAGCGTCTCCGCGGGCCTCGACTACCCGGGCGTCGGACCGGAGCACGCCTACTTCGCCGACGCCGGGATCGCCGAGTACGTCGCCGTCGACGACGGCGCCGCCCTGGCCGCCTTCCGCCGTGTCGCCGAGCTGGAGGGCATCATCCCCGCCCTCGAGACCGCCCACGCGTTCGCGTACGTCATGCAGGAGGCGCCGCGGATGGCGACCGACGAGGTCGTGGTCGTCAACCTCTCGGGGCGCGGCGACAAGGACGTGGCCGAGGTCGCCCGCCTGCTGGCCATGCCCGGCCGGCTCGCGACCGAGGCGCAGCGATGAGCAGCGACCGCGCGCGGGCCGCCTTCGAACGCGCCGCCGCCGAGGGGCGCGCCGCCTTCGTCGCCTACCTCACCGCCGGCTTCCCCGACGCGGACCGCTCGCTGGCCGCGGGCCGGGCCCTCGCGCGTCACGCCGACCTCATCGAGGTCGGCCTGCCGTTCAGCGACCCGCTCGGCGACGGCCCGACGATCCAGCGCGCCTCCGAGGCCGCGCTGGCCGCCGGGGCCAGCACCCGCTCGACCCTCGAACTCGTCCGGCGCCTGCGCGCCGAGACCGCCGTGCCGATCGCCGTCATGACCTACTACAACCCGGTGTACGCCTACCGCGGGCCGGCGGGCAGCGGCGAGGGTGCCTTCGTCCGCGACGCCGCGGCGGCGGGCGTCGACGCCCTCATCCTGCCCGACCTCCCCCCCGACGAGGGCGCGTCGCTCATCGAGGCGGCCCGGGAGGCGGACGTCGCGACGGTCTTCCTGGTGGCGCCGACCTCGACCGACGAGCGCATCCGGCGGGTCACGTCCGCCTGCACCGGCTTCGTGTACGCGGTCTCCGTCACCGGCGTGACCGGCGCCCGCGACGGCGTGCCGGACGAGGTGGCCGACCTCGTCCGACGTGCCCGCGAGGCCGCCGGCCTGCCGGTCGCCGTCGGCTTCGGGGTGGCGAGCCCGGCGACCGCCGCCCGCGTCGGCCGGGTGGCCGATGGCGTCGTCGTCGGCTCCGCGCTCGTCGAGCGCGTGGGACGGATGCGCACGCCGGAGGACGTGGCCGAGTTGGAGGGCTTCGCCGGCGACCTGGCCGCGGCGCTCCGCCCAGGGGACCCCGGGCTCAGTCGACGCGCAGGGTGACGATCGGCCCGAGCGCGAGGTAGAGCTCCGGCGCCACGAACAGGTCGGCCCCCGAGCCGACGTCGCCGCCCACCACCCGCACCACGACGGGGTCGCCCTGGCGCTCGGAGTGGAGGAGCAGCAACTGCCCGGCGGGGAACTGCTCGGAGCGGGCCTCGAACCCGCGCAGGTCGGACGCGACCGCGAGGCGAACGGCGCCGGCGCCGAACTGGAGCGGCTCGACCCGCACGCGCGCCAGGCCGCTGCCGACCATGTCGATCTCCTCGGCCGCGGCTCGGGAGAGGTCGATGACGCGATCGGGCTTGAAGGGTCCGCGGTCGTTGATGCGGACCTGCACGCTGCGGCCGTTCGTGAGGTTGGTCACCCGCAACACGGTGCCGAAGGGCAGCGTCCGGTGCGCGGCGGTCAGTTGACCAGGGTCGAAGATCTCGCCGCTGGCGGTCCGGCGGCCGGCGAAACCGGGTCCGTACCACGAGGCGTTGCCCTCGAACGCCGCCAGGAGCGGCAGCACGGCGCCCAGGACGGGCTCGGACGGCGGCGCCGCGCCGGGGGCGACGACGCCGAGGTTGGCGGGGGCACAGGCGGCCAACACGAGGACGACCCACCCGACCGACCAGGCGGGATGGGTCGCGCTGCGGCGCCGGCTGCGGTGCACCCGCTCAGGATGTCACCCGTAGCGTCGCTGCAGATGAGAGGCGTCGGCGGGTCGTGGCCGCCGTTCGAGCGGCGCGCTCAGGTCCAGGTGCGACGCGCCAGTTCGCGCTGGGCCAGCACGAAGGCTTCGTAGTCGGGCAGCGCGGCGCTGCCGTCGGCGATGGCCTGCTCGCAGCGATCGATGATCTTGACCAGTTCCTCGCCGCTGAGCTGATGAAGCGGCTCGGCCCGCGTGAACGACTCCTGCATCATGGCTTGCACTCCTCTCACCGCCGGCCACCGCGTGGCTCGGGTGGACCCGTGGGATCCGATGACGCAAGGTAGCGCCTCTCCACTGACGGGAATATCACGGTTCCATGACGGCACGCTTACGCCGTGCTCCGGTTAGCCTGGTCGGGTGATCGATACCCACTGCCATCTGGACCGCTGCGGTGACCTCGCGCTCGCCCTCGACCACGACCTCGCGGCCGTCATCACGGTGGCGACCGATCACGCGCGCCTGGCGCCCGTGCTGCAGCTGGCGGACGAGGACGAGCGGACCTTCGCCGTCGTCGGCATCCACCCGAACGAGGCGGCGGAGGCGAGCGACCCCGAGGTGGTGGCGGCGATCGAGGCCGCGCTCGATCACCCGCGGGTGGTGGGCGTCGGCGAGACGGGCGTCGACCTCTACTGGGACCGCGTGCCGCTCGCGCAGCAGCTCGCCAGCTTCCGCTGGCAGGGCGAACTCGCCCGCAGCCGCGACCTGCCGCTCGTGCTCCACGTGCGCGATCCCCAGGGGGACGAGGACCCCGCGTCGCGCGAGGCGGCGGCGGTCGTGGCGGAACTGGGCCACCGGCGCGGCGTCCTGCACTGCACCAACGGCCACCCGGGGCTGCTGGAGGTGGCGCTCGGCCTCGGCTGGCACGTCTCCTTCGCCGGCAACCTCACCTACCCGAAGGCGACCGCCGTGCGCGACGCCGCCGTCTGGGTGCCCGACGACCGGCTGTTGGTGGAGACCGACGCGCCGTACCTCGCGCCGGTGCCCCGGCGGGGCCGCCCGAACGTCCCGCTCAACGTGCGCTACACGGCCGCGGAGCTCGCGCGCTTGCGGGGCGTCGACGCCGGCGAACTCGAGCGGCGACTCGACGCGAACGCCCGCGCCCTGTTCCGCCTGCCCTGAGCCTCACCCGAGGCGCTCGTCCTGGCCGGCATCGCCCGCCGCGCCCGCAGCGGCCCGCGCGGCGGCGTCCTCCGGCTCCGGCCGCAGCATCAGCGCCAGGCGCCTGCGCGACACGACGCGGTGGGGATCGCGCGGGATGAACGCGGTGACGACGTCCACCCAACGCGGTCGCCCGTACTCGGCCACGACGTGCAGCGGCAGGCGCACGCGGCGACCCGCGGGCAGCCACCCGAGGACCAGCAGCCGGCGGTCGTCGAGGTAGCGCGCCAGTTCGCGTCCGTGCAGCAGGGTCATGACGACGTCGCGCTCGGTGAAACCCTCGGCGATGGCGTGGCGCGTCGCGTGCGGTCCCAGGCGGTAGCGGCCGTCGCGGACGAAGGGACGCAGCTCCTCGAGGCTACGCACGGCGGGTCGGCGCGGTTTCGACGGTGGATGCATCTCGAGGCCCCCCGCGCGACGCTAGCACGGGCGCCCGCGAGCCTCTGGGTCGCTGGCGACGCCGGCTTCGCGTGCGAAGACGCCGGCTTCGCGTGCGAAGACGCCGGCTTCGCGTGCGAGCACGCCGGCTGCATGCGCGACGCCGCCGGCCCGCGGCCGGGGGCTAGCATGCGGTCATGACACCTCGCGAACACGCCGGCGGTCGCCCCGTCCGCTTCTTCGAGCGCGCCGGCGCCGACGCCCGCCCGACGCTCGAGGTCCTCGCCCGGCGACTGCGCGACGGGGGCGCCGAGGTCGAGCTCCTCGCCAGCAGCGAGCAACCGGACCTCTGGCTGCTCACCGCCCGCGGGGGCCCGGAGGTCGCGGTGGACGCGGCCACCCGCACCTGGCGCTTCGAGACGGTCGCGCCGTGAGCGCGGACTTCGTCGACGACGCGCTGCACCTCGTCCGCGAGGGCGCCGACCTGTACGTCGAGCAGGTCGGCCCGGCCGACGCGCCGCCGGTGCTGTTCCTCCACGGGGGTCCCGGGGCCTCGGCGCACGCCTTCCGCGAGCTCCTCGGCGAGGACCTCGAGCCCTACCGCATGGTGTACCTCGACCAGCGGGGCGGCGGCCGCAGTTACGCCGACGCCGCCTTCGATCTCGACACGCTCGCCGACGACGCGGCCGCGGTCGTCGAGGCACTCGGCCTCCCGGGGGTGACCACGCTGGCGCACGGCTTCGGCGCGGCCGTCGCGGTGCGCCTCGCGGGCCGCCATCCGCGCCTGGTGCGCGGCCACGTGTGGCTGAACCCGTGGCTGTCGATGCCCCTGCTCGCGGCGACGCTGCACCGCCACGCGCTCGGCTCGGACGACGGCGAGGGCGGCGCCCACGATCCGGACGCCCTGGTCGACGAGGCCTTCGCCGCGGCGGGCGCCAAGCCGCTCCTCGACGCCCTCCTCTTCCCGAACCCGGCGGCGCGGCTGCAGCTCGAGCACGCGGAATCGTCGGTGCTCCTCGGGCCCAGCGAGTCGGTCGGCCTGAGCGACCCATGGCACGTCGACGTCAGCGAGGAGATCGCGCGCTGCGCTGGGCCCGTGGCGGTGCTGCTGGCGACCGGCGATGGCAGCTGCTACCCCGACCAGGCGGAGCTGGCCCTCGGCCGCCTGCCGCACGCCGTCACGGCCTTCCTCGACGGCGGCCATCACCCCTACCTCGACGACCCCGAGCCCTTCCTGGCCGCGCTCCGCGCCGCCCTCGCCCACGCCGGGGCGGCAACGTGAAGGTCATCTCGGACGCGCATCGGCGGCGGTGCTACAGTCGTCGGATGCTCGCACCCGACCTCCAGGTGGCCTCCGTCGCGGACATCGACCCGGCGTGGCTGCGGGAGCGTGGCGTGCGGGGCGTCCTCATCGACTCGGACGACACGCTCGTCCCCGGCGACGACGGTCCGATCTCCCCCGACGCCCTCGCCTGGCTCGACGAACTGCACGCCGCGGGCGTGCGCGTCGCGATCCTGTCCAACGGGACCTCGGGCCGCATCGCCGCCCTGGGCGAGCGCCTGGGCGTGCCCGCCTTCGCGATGGCGGGCAAGCCCTTCGGGTTCGCCTTCCGGCGGGCGCTCGAGGCGATCGGCACCACACCGGACACGACCGCCATGGTCGGAGACCAACTCTTCACCGACGTCCTCGGCGCGCGCTGGGCCGGGCTGACGTCGGTGCTCGTCGCACCGCTCACGCCAGGCCGCCACCGCCATACCCGGGTGGCGCGCCGGTTGGAGCGCTGGGTGCTCGCTGGAGGTGACCGTGCCCGTCCTCTCGATCGGTGACAAGCGGCTGGGTGCCGTGCTGCTCGAACGCGGCTACGTCAGCGACGAGGCCCTGCAGCAGGCGATCAGCCGTCACGGCGAGGTCGGCGGCCGGCTGGCCGACGTGCTCGTGCAGATCGGCGTCATCTCTGAGCAGCGCATCGCCCGCGCCGTGGAGGAGTCGATCGGCATCCCGCTGGTCATGCTCCCGCGCGTCGACGTCATGCCCGAGGCCCTCGCCAAGGTTCCGGCGACGACGGCCTACGAGATCGGTGCCCTCGCGTTCGCCGTCGACGGGCACCGCCTGCGGGTGGCGTTCGAGGACCCCCTCGACGCCCTGGCGATCGAGGAGATCGAGGATGCCTCCGGCTGCGTCGTCGAGCCCTACCAGGGGCTGCAGAACGAGATCCGTTGGGGCCTGGCCACCTACTACCCGGAACTGGGCCTCACGCCGCCCAGCGACGTCCACCTCGACACCGGTCGACGCCTCGGGACGCTGGCCGTCGGCCACGGCCTGCTGACCGAGGAGGAGCTGCAGGACGCCGTCACGGAGCAGCAACGCACCGGCGGGCTACTCGGTCGCATCCTGCTCAAGCGCGGCCACCTCACGGCGGACCAGCTCTCCGAACTGCTCGCCGAGCAGTACGAGCTCCCCTTCGAGCCCGCCATCGAGAACCTGCCGTACGACGAGCGTCTCTCGAGCCAGCTCCTGCGACTCGACGCCGTGCAGTTCAACGCCGTGCCGCTGCGCTTCGACGGCGAGCACGTCGTCATCGCCCTGGCCGACCCGCGGCGCGTCGGGGACGTCGAGGCGATCATCCAGCGATCGGCGACGTTCGTCGGCAGCACCGAGGCGCAGGTCCAGCGCCGCATCGAGAAGATGTACGCCGGCGACAAGGGCCGCCTCGGCGAGACGCTGCTGATGGGCAAGAAGATCAAGCGCGAGCAGCTGCGCAAGGCGCTCGAGGAGCAGACCAAGCTCGGCAAGGTGAAGCCGCTCGGCGAGGTGCTCATCGACCTGGGGTACGTGTCGCAGGCGGAGGTCGACGAGGCGCTCAACAAGCAGCGCTCCGGCGGCGGCCGCCTGGAGGACACGCTGGTGCAGTCGGGCAAGATCTCGCCGGAGATGCTCGCCAAGAGCCTCGCGATGCAGCTGGGCTTCGAGTACCTCGACGACTCGACCGCCAAGATCGACCCGATGGTCGTGACGATGGTCCCCGAGCACACCGTGCGCCGCTACCCGGTCATGCCCATCCGGCTGGAGGGGAACACGCTGATCGTCGCGATGAAGGACCCGCGGCACGTGTTCGCGCTCGACGACATCCGCCTGATCACCGGCAAGGAGATCCAGCCGACGGTGGCGACCGAAGAGTCGCTCATGCGGATGATCAACCGCTTCTACCGCGACGGCGCCGACATGGACGAGCTCGCCAAGGCCATGCTCGAGGAGGTCGGCGGGAGCGGGGCGCAGGTCGAGGTCGACACCAGCGCGATCGACGACAACGCGCTGGTCAAGGTGGTCAACAACATCATCCGCGAGGCCATCCTCAACGACATGTCCGACATCCACATCGAGCCGCGGCCGGAGCACGTGGTCGTGCGCGTCCGCAAGGACGGCGGCCTGCGCGAGTACATGA
>JAABRV010000093.1 GCA_011390735.1 Trueperaceae bacterium
GGGCCACGCGATCACGCGTGCGGGCGTGCCGGCGCACCGGCAGGCCAGCGCGCCGGCGTACCGGCGGCTCAGTTCGCGGCGGCGCGCGCCTCCGCGAGCCAGGCGTCGACCTGCGCCCGGTTGGCCTCGATCCACTCGGCGGCCATCGCGTCGACGTCCTCGTCGGTGTCCTCACCCTCGGAGATGCGCAGGGTCATCTCGGAGACGTCACCCACCGGGATCTGCACGTTCGCCAGGATGCTGGCGGCAGCCGGGTTGGCCTCCAGGAAGTCGTTGTTGGCCACGGCCTGGATGTCGTCGGCCACGAAGCCCATGAGGACGGGATCGGTCACGCCGCCCTCGAGCCCGGAGATGACCATGAACTCCTCGAAGCCTTCCTGCGCCTCGTTGGGAACGATCTCCGGCACGTTGATCCACACCGAGTCGACGCCGGGCACCATCTGGAAGACGGTGAAGTTCGGGGTCCAGGTGTAGTACAGCACCGGCTGGCCGCTGCGGTAGTCCGCCAGCGCGTCCGCGAACGCCGGGTTGTAGGCGGCCTTGATGTCGTTGACGTGGTCGCGCAGGTCGTAGACGTCGAGGTGGTGCTCGATGATGGTCTCGCAGCCCCAGCCCGGCGGGCAGGCGACGAGGTCGGCCTTGCCGTCACCGTTGCGGTCGAAGGCGGCCTTGACCTCGGGGCGCTTGAAGTCCTCGAGCGAGGTGATGCCGAACTCCTCGGCCGCGGACTTCGTCACCAGGTAGCCCTGCGAGCCGCCGGCCGGGATGATCGTGCCGGCAATACTGGCGGTGTCGAAGAAGTTCGGGGGCAGCTGGGCGTTGTGCAGCGGGAACCAGCCGGAGGTCCAGAAGTCGACGTCACCGAGGGCGACGGCGGTGTAGAAGAACGGGTTGTCCAGCATGATCGGGCGCTCGACCGTGTAGCCGAGCTCCTCGAGCATGAGGTCGAAGATCGCCTGGACGGGGCGGGCGTCGTCCCAGCCGGCGATCGCGGGCTCGAGCGTGACGCCCTCGCCGGGGCGTTCGACTTGGGCGCTGGCGAGGCCGGCGAAGGCCAGTGACGCCGCCAGGGCGATGGAGATGAAGCGTGTACGCATCTTGGTTCCTTTCGCGAGAACGGACGACTTCGTGACGGTCGCTGCTGCCCCAACGGCAGCTTGATCATTCAGCACGCAGATTTCCTGCGCGTTGGATCACCATAACAGGCTCGCGTGCCGAGCGTGGTGCATCCACCGACGAACGTGCGGGAGCGCGCGTCAGCCACGCTTCGCGGCCCCGCCCTCGCCGAACGCCTGCGTCAGCCGGTCGAGCACGATGGCGAGCAGCACGATGGCGAGGCCACCGATGCCAGCCTGGCCGATGCGCAGGGCGTTGAGACCCTCGACGACCGGCCGGCCGAGGCCGCCGGCGCCGATCAGCGCCGCGATCACGACCATCGACAGGGCGAGCATGATCGTCTGGTTGACGCCGGCCATGATCGTCGGCAGCGCCAGGGGGAGCCGCACCTTGAACAGCACCTCGCGTTCGCTGGAGCCGAACGCCTCGGCGGCCTCGATCACGTCTTCCGGCACCTGCCGGATGCCCAGATCGGTCAGCCGGATGAGCGGCGGCAGCGCGAAGATGATCGTGGCGATCACCCCCGCCACCGTGCCGATCGAGAACAGCATGACCACCGGCACCAGGTACACGAAGGCCGGGGTCGTCTGCATGACGTCGAGCACGGGCCGCAGCCCGCCCTGGAAGCGGTCGCTGCGGGCGGCCAGGATGCCGAGCGGCAGCCCGATGATCAGGCACACCACCACCGACGCGGCGACCATCGACAGCGTCACCATCGTCAGGTCCCACAGCCCCACCATGCCGATGAGCGTGAACGACACGGCCGCCAGCGCGCCGATGCGCCAACCCGCGACGCGCCACGCCATGATGGCCACCAGGGCGATGAACGCGATCGGCGGCAGCCACAGCAGCACGGCGCTGACGCCGTCGAGCAGGGCCTCCACGGGGACCTTCATCGCCTGGAACGTCGGCCGGTAGTTGAAGGTGAGCCAGTTGATGAAGTCGTTGAACCAGTCGTCGAGCGGGATGCGGATCGGGTCGAAGACGGCGTCGGTCAGCAGCGCGTTCACGCGGTCACCCCGTTCGTGTCGCCGTTGTGGCCGCGCTTCTCGATGATCGCGTGGATGATCTCACGCTCCGTGACGAGGCCGATCAGGCGCTCCTCGTCGTCGACCACCAGCACCGGCAGGTTGCAGACGTTGCGCGCCGCCAGCAGGGTGCGCAGCGTGCGGTCGGCGTGGACGACCGCGGCCCGGTCGCGGTAGCGGGAGGTCGGGGCCTCCTCGGCCAGCAGCGTGTCGATCGGCACGAGCTCGGCGCCCGCACCGTCGGCGCGCATGCCGAGCACGCGGCCGTCGTCCGCGACCTCGATCTCGACCTCGGCCTGGGTGCGGTGCGACAGCACGCGGGAACCGGGCTCCCGCCGCAGCTCGTCGACCCGCGGGTGCTCCGGCGGCACGGCGACGGTGCCGGCGGTGATGACGCCGGTGGGGTCGGCGTGGGCGACGAAGTCGGCCACGTAGGGCGTGCGCGGCTCGGTGACGATCGTCTCAGGAACGCCGACCTGCACGAAGCGACCGTCGTCCATGATCGCGATGCGATCGCCGAGGCGCAGCGCCTCGTCGAGATCGTGGGTGATGAAGATGATCGTTCTCCCCAGCTGACGCTGCAGGCGGATCATCTCCTCCTGCATCTGCATCTTGATGAGCGGGTCGAGCGCGCTGAAGGGTTCGTCCATCAGCAGCACCTTGCCGCCCGCCGCGAGCGCGCGGGCCAGGCCGACGCGCTGCTGCATGCCGCCCGACAGCGCCGACGGCAGCGCGTCGCCCCAACCGCCGAGACCGACCATCTCCAGCGTCTCGTCGGCACGCCGGACGCGCTCCGCATGGCCGACCCGCTGGACCTCGAGGCCGTAGGCGACGTTGTCGCGGACGGTCCGGTGCGGCAGCAGGCCGAAGCGCTGGAAGACCATCGCCAGGTGCTCCTGGCGCAGCCGGCGCAGCTCGCTCGGCCCCGCCTGGGCGACGTCGATCTCGCCGTCGTCGGTCTGCAGCCACACCCGGCCGGAGGTGGGCGCGATCAGCCGGTTGATGCACCGCAGGAGCGTGGACTTGCCGGAGCCGGAGAGCCCCATGATGACGAAGAACTCGCCCGGCTTCAGCTCGAACGACACGTCCTGGACACCGATGACGTCACCGGTGGCCTCGCGGATCTCGTCCTTGGTGCGACCCTCGGCGAGGAGCCGCAGCGCCTCGTCGGGCTTGGGCCCGAACACCTTGTGAAGTGACTCGACACGGATCAACTGGGTACCTGACTCTCTTCGGCGACATCGGCGTAGCGGGCGACGAACGCGCGGGCGGCTGGGCCGCAAGCGCCTGGGCCGACGGGACGCGCGAGCGTCGCGATCGGCGAACCCAAGCCGGTCTCCGCAGCCGTTGGCGCGCGTCAGGCGCAGCACGGTGGCCTCGGAGGGCCGTGGGGGATTGGGAGGGCCTTTGCCCTACGGACCCGACCCTAACACAGGCGCCATGTCATCGCGTCCCGTCCAGAACGAACATCCCACGTTCGGCCGCGCCTCGAGCCTCGCGGGCCGGCCGGTGAACCACCTCTCAGCGCCCCTTCAGCCCCCGCGGGTAGCCTGTCGGCATGCAGCTCTCGCGCCGCCGCGGCCTCCTCACGCTCGCCACGCTCCTGGTGGCGGCGGCGATCGCGTGGCTCGCCTGGCCAGCCGCGCCGCGCGTGCCCCTTCCCCCCATCCGCGTCGCCCTCGTCGACCCCTACGGGCAACCGCCGCTGGAGGCCTACGGGCGGGTCCAGGCGCTGCTGCGCGCCAGCGACGTCGCGGGCCTGGTCGCGGACGCCGGCGCGCTCGACGGCTACCTGGCGTTCCGCGTGGCCCTGCTGCTGGCGCGCAGCGAGGCGCTGCCCGCGGCGGAGCGCCTGGCCTGGTACGAGCGCGTGCTCGCGCTGCGCATCGACGACCCGCTGGAGCGGGCCGCCCGCCGCGCCCTGCACGCCGAGATCGGCGCCGTCGCGGAGGCCGCGGCCGCGGCCGGCGCCGTGGGGGCCGCCGAGCGCGCGCTCAGCGCCTACCGGCTGGCGCTTCCCGACCAGGCGGCGATCGACGGCATCGAACGCCTCGAGCCCGACCCCTACCGGCGGGCCAACGCCTACCTGCAGGCGAACATGGCCACCCGCGCGCTGGAGGCGCTCGACGGGCGCGCGGCGCCCTCGATCGAGGCCCCGGCGCTGCGCGCGCGCGGCCGGCACGCGGAGGCCCTCGACGCCTTCAGGCGCTGGCTCGCGGAGGCACCCGGCGACCGTTCGGCGCTCGAGGGCGAGGCCTGGTCGCTGTTCTCACTCGAGCGCTGGGCCGAGGCCGACGCGGCCTTCGCGGCCCTCGGCGGCACGACGGGCGCCTACGGCCGGGGCCTGATCGCCGCCCGCGAGGGCCGCATCGACGACGGCGTCGCTCACCTGCTGGCGACCGGCCAGGCATCGCGGATGTGGATCGCCAGCGGTTGGCTCGAGGCGCGCGATCGCGTCGCGGACGCCATCGGCGTCTACCTGCGGATCGCCGAGACCGGCGATCGCTCGCTGGCGGACGACGGCGCCTACCGCGCGTGGGTCCTCGCGTCCCGCGTCGGCGACGCGACCAGCGCCGCCCGAGCCCGGGCACTGCTCCCGGACCGCTCCTTCTTCGCCCTGCGGCTGGGCGGCACCCTGGACGTACCCCTGGGGGCGCCGGCAGCGAGCGACCCGAACGAGGCCTCCGCGTCCGTGCGCAACGCCCTGGAGCTCGCCCGCGCGCTCATGACGGTGCAGGACCCCGAGGCCGCCCGCGGCGAGCTGCTGTTCGCGCTGCGCGAGGCCTCCACCCGCGGCCACGCCGAGGCACGCGAGGACGTCATCGCCCTGGCCGAGGCCCTGCAGGTCCACCATGGGGAGTACCGTCAGAGCCAGCGTGCCGCCCAGGCCCTGCTCGACGCCGGCGACCGCGACCCGCGGGTGTGGCGACTGGCCTACCCGCGGGCCTACCCCGAGTCGGTCGAGGCCCACGCCGCGGCGTTCGGGGTGGAACCCGAACTCGTGTGGGCGGTGATGCGGCAGGAGTCGGCCTTCTCCCCGGTGGCCGTGTCGACCTCCAACGCCCAGGGCCTCATGCAGGTGATCCCGTCGACCTGGTCCTGGCTGGCCGAGCTGCAACGGGAGCCCGCCGGCGACCCGTTCGTCCCCGACGACAACGTGCGCTACGGGGCCTACTACCTGCGCTGGCTGATCGACCACTTCGACGGCGATCTCGAGCTGGCGATCGCGTCGTACAACCGCGGCCAGGGGTACATCGGGCGCCTGTTCGCGGGCGACCTCGTGGCCGGCGACAAGGACGAGCTGTACCGTCACATCGACGCGCTCGAGACGCGCGAGTACCTGCAACGGGTGACCCTCCACCTCGAGACCTACCGGGCGCTGTACGGCAGCGAAGCGACGAGGCTGGCCGACGCCGAGCGCTGATCGCGGGCGCGGATGAGATTGTTCATCATGCACGCTGCTCCGGCGTTCGACAGTAAGGGGACATGCGTGACATGTGGAGGCGACTGCCGTGAGTGGACGCAAGACCGTCCTGATCGTCGACGACGACCCCGGCATCCTGCGGGTGATGAGCGACGGGCTGTCGAACGCCCTCGACCTGTTCGACGTCGTGACCGCCAGCAACGGCCTCGAGGCCGTCCAGGAGCTGGAGCGCCGATCGGTCGACGTGCTCGTCACCGACCTGGCGATGCCCGTCATGGACGGTTTCGCGCTGATCGCCTACGTGACCAACCAGCGCTCGACGCTGCCGGTGGTGGTGCTGTCGGGCATGGTGGGGCCGATGCTCGACCAACGCCTGGCCGGCTACGGCGGCCTGCGCGTCCTGCGCAAGCCCGCCAGCTACCAGGAGGTGGCCGCCTGCGTGCTCGAGGAGATCGAGCGCGTCGACCGCGGCCTGATCGAGGGCATCCCGCTGTCCGGCGTCCTGCAGCTCATCGAGGCCGAGCGCCGCTCCTGCAAGGTCGTGGTGACCTCCGGCCGACGGCGTGGCGAGCTCGACTTCGAATCGGGACGTCTCGTCAACGCCTTCTCCGACGACTTCGGCGCGGAGGGCGAGGCCGCCGCCTACGACATCCTCGGCTGGACCGACACCGCGATCGAGTTGGCGCCGCTCGCCGCCAACGTGCGTCGGCTGGTCCACACCCCCATGCAGCTCCTGCTGGTGGAGGTGGCCGCGGCCCAGGATCGGGGGCACGAAGCGGACGCCGGCGGTCCGTCGACCGCCCAGCAGGACGCGATGGCCGACGCCGAGGTGGCGAATCCCGAGCCGCCCGACGACACGGTCGGCGAGGAGGCGGACGCACCGGACGCCGCCACGGGGGGCGAGACGCCGGACGCGCCGGGCGCCGCCGCGGTCCGCGACGAGGCGGACGCCACGCCCGCCGCCGCGATCGACGAACCGGAGGAGGGGCTGGACGGCTCCATCCTCCTCGATGAACCCGTGCCCAGCGACGCGTTCGAGGCGCCGCCCGAGCTCGTGAACGGATCGACCGACACCGAGTCGCCGGCCGAGCCCGGCGGGGCCGACGGCGACACGGCGACGCCCGCGGTGCCGCCGCCGCCGGCGGCACCGGTGCCGCCGGCCGCATCGGTGCGGCCGCCGGCGGTGTCCGCGTCGACCGGAGGGGGGCCCGACGCGCACGTCAGCGACATGCTCGCCGCGATCGAGCGCCTCGCTCACCGGGCCAAGACGGCGGACGACGCGCTGGCGGCGGTCGCCGTGGAGATCGACGCCTTTCGCGAGGCGCAGCGTCGCTTCGACGCGGCGAACGCGCAGCGCGAGCAGCGGCGCCGCGACCTCGAGCGGTTCCGCAACGAGGTCGCGGAGCTCGCCCGCGAGATCCTCGGCCGCGTCGACGGCCTTTTCGACGCGATGGCCAGTGATCCCGCGGCGGGAGACCTCGGGGAGGAACGGCCGACGACGTGATCAGCAGCCCCAAGACGGTGCTGGTGGCGGATGACGAGCACGCGATCCGCCGCCTCATGCAGGAGGCGCTTCCCCACCACCTGCCCGGCTTCGAGGTGGCCGTCGTGGCCGACGGCCAGGAGGCGATCGACTACCTGAGCTCGCACCCCGTCGACGTGGTCGTGACGGACATCGCGATGCCCGTGAAGGACGGCTTCGCGGTCCTCGCGCACGTGCGCAACCATCACCCCAACCTGCCCATCGTCGTTCTCACGGCCGCCGAGGTCGAGGGCATCCAGCGGGAAGCGCCGCGCCTGGGCCTCCTGCGCGTGCTCCAGAAGCCGGCGTCGGCCGCCCAGGTCGCGCGTCAGCTCCTCGAGGCGCGCTCGGAGACGGCACGCGGGCGGATGAGCGGATTCCCGCTCGCGACGCTGCTGCGACTGCTGCAACTGGAGCGCAAGACCTGCTCGCTGCACGTCCGCTCGGGCGAGCGCCGCGGTCGGCTGCACTTCCGCTCGGGCGAGCTCGTCAACGCCTACGCGTTCGAGCTGGACGAGGAGGGCGAGGACGCCGCCCGTTACCTCCTGTCGCTGGACGAGGTGACGATCGACTTCGAGCGCTCCCTCCACAACCACCTGCGCCGCATCCACACGCCGCTCGAGACGCTCCTCATGGACGTCGCCCGCCGCATCGACGAGCGGCGGCGCGACGCGGGCGGCGACCCGACCGCGGTCGCCTCGCCGGCGTCCGGCGGTGCCCGGGCCGACGAGCGATCCCCCCTGGCGTCCGCCGCGACCGACCTGCAGGCGGCGATCGGCGGCCTGCGGGGCCGCACGGAGGTCGTCGCCCGGGCGCTCGACGCCGCGGCGCCCGCACTGGCCACCGTCGCCCAGGCGCTGGCCGCGGACGAGCGCACGCCCACGGCCGCCGAGGAGCGGCGGATCGCGGCCGCCTGGAGCGAGGTGACCGAGCTCGCCCAGCGCCTGGCCCGCGCCGCCGACGCGCTCGGCGCCCCCGCCGACCCCGGCCGCGCCTGAGACGCCGCCGCGCTCGCGGCCCCACGGCGCATGCGGCCCCGAGCACCCGCCCCACGCGAACGACGCCGGCCGCCCGTGAACGGCGGCCGGCGTGATCTGGAGCGGGAGACCGGATTCGAACCGGCGACATCTACCTTGGCAAGGTAGTGCTCTACCAGCTGAGCTACTCCCGCGTGCGGAAGAAGGCCCGGAGCGACACCCCAGACCTTCGACCTCTGGCTAAATAACGCCTCGCACCGACCTACTTTCGCAGGGAGCTACCCCCCAACTATCATCGGCGCTGCGGTGCTTAACTTCCGAGTTCGGAATGGGATCGGGTGGGTCCACCGCGCTGAGGGCACGAAGCGTGAAGATAATGACAGGCGGATAGGAAGCAGAGACCTCACTGACCGATCACTCGGTATGAGTCCATCAAAGGTTACGTCCTCGTCCGATTAGTACTGGTCAGCTAAACACCTCGCGGTGCGTACACTCCCAGCCTATCAACCCGGTGGTCTTCCGGGGGACTTACTCCCATTAAGGGATGGGAGAACTCATCTTGGAGTCGGCTTCGCGCTTAGATGCTTTCAGCGCTTATCCGTTCCGCACATAGCTACTCGACATATGCCCCTGGTGGAACAGCCGAGAAACTAGCGGTGCGTCCATTCCGGTCCTCTCGTACTAGGAACAGCTCTCCTCAATTCTCCTGCGCCCACAGCGGATAGAGACCGAACTGTCTCACGACGTTCTGAACCCAGCTCGCGTGCCATTTTAACCGGCGAACAGCCGGACCCTTGGGACCTTCTCCAGCCCCAGGATATGACGAGCCGACATCGAGGTGCCAAACTCCGCCGCCGATGTGAACTCTCGGGCGGAATCAGCCTGTTATCCCCGGGGTAACTTTTATCCGTTGATCGATGGCCCTTCCACAAGGTACCACCGGTTCACTAGGACCGACTTTCGTCCCTGCTCGACATGTACGTCTCGCAGTCAAGCTCCCTTGTACCCTTACGCTCTATGTGCGATTTCCGACCGCACTGAGGGAACCTTTGTGCGCCTCCGTTACGATTTGGGAGGCGACCGCCCCAGTCAAACTACCCACCTAACGTTGTCCCTCACCCGGATCACGGGCGCAGGTTAGACGGCCGAACTTGTCAGGGTGGTATTTCACCGATGACTCCACCGAAGCTAGCGCTCCGGCTTCACAGTCTCCCACCTATGCTACACAGACAAGTCCAGACATCAACATCAAGCTGTAGTAAAGCTCCACGGGGTCTTTTCGTCCTGCTGCGGGTA
>JAABRV010000094.1 GCA_011390735.1 Trueperaceae bacterium
GAACACGCCCGGCTCGACGTCGACGTGCGCGTGCTGCGCCGGGACGAGGCCGAGCGCATCGACGGCGCCCTGCGCAGCTGGCGCCCGCGCGAACCGCGGGTGACGGTCACCGTGCGCGGCGGACTCAACCGGCCCCCGATGGAGCCGACCCCCGCCAACCTGGACCTGTTCGACGAGGCCCGCCGCGTCGCGTCCAGCTGGGGCCTGGAGCTCGATTCCGCCGTCGTCGGCGGCGGCTCCGACGGCAACTTCACCTCCGCCCTGGGCGTCCCGACGCTCGACGGCCTCGGCGCCTGCGGCGCGGGCGCGCACGCGAGGGGCGAGCACGTACGCATCGGCGACACGCTGACGCGCGTGGCGCTGCTGGCGGCGCTGCTGGGCGGCCTGGCGCCGGCGTGATCGCGTCCCTCCTGGCGGCCACGGCCGGCCTGCTGCTCGCCTCCGCCCTGCCGCCGGCCGGCTGGTGGCCCTTGCTCGCCGCGCTGGCGGTCCCCTTCGCCCTCGCGGCGCGGGCGGCCTCGGTCCGCGAGGCCTTCTGGGTGGGGGCGGCGTTCGCGCTCGGCTTCTTCACGATCTACGTGGCGTGGCTGCCGCTGAGCTTCGCGGAGCCGGGCCTGCTGGGGCCCTGGTTCTGGGCGCTGCACCCGCTGCTGCTCGCCATCCTGGCGGCCACCTGGGGGCTCACGACGGCCGCCGCCCGCTGGCTCGGCGGGCGCGGCCCCGGCACCCTGTGGCTGCTCGCGCCCCTGTGGGTGGGGGTCGAGGTGATGCGCGCCAGCGGTTACTTCGCCTTCCCCTGGGGCACGCTGGGCTACGCCTGGGTGGACGCGCCGGTCGGCCAGTTGGCCGACGTCGTCGGCGTCCAGGGGTTGAGCCTGCTCACCACGGTCGTGGCGGCGCTGCTCGCGGCCCCCTGGGTGCCCAGCCCGGCGCGTCGACGCAGCGGGCGACCCCGGCGCGTCGTGGTGGCGCCCGCGGTGGCCGTCGCCCTGGTGGGCGCCGCGTGGCTGGCGGGCGCCGCCTCCTACGGCCGCCACGAGCTGCCGACCGACCACGCCGCCCTGCTCGTGCAGGGCAACGTCGACCCCTTCGGCCGCGCGACCAGCCAGGCGCAGGAGCTCGAGGTCCACCTCGAGCTCACGCGACTCGGGGTCGCCCGCATGGCGTCGCCGCCGGACCTCGTGGTGTGGCCCGAGGGTGCCGTGATCGGCTTCGAGCTCGAGGGCGCGCGCGGCGCGCCGGCGCGCGAGGCGATCCAGGCGAGCGCGCCGGCGAGCGCGTTCCTGGTCGGCGGGCGCGCGCGGCTGCCGGGCGGGAGCAGCAACGCCGCCTTCTCGATCGCCGAGGCCCAGCCGCTGGGGCGCTACGACAAGCACGTCCTCGTGCCCTTCGGCGAGCGCTGGCCGCTCATCGGGGTGGCGGAGGGCGCCTACCGCTGGGTCTTCGGGCTGCTGGGGCTGCCGCTGCTGGCCAACACCGTCCCCGGCGCCGGGCCGGCGCCGCTCGAGAGCGGCGCCGGCACGCTCGGCGTCGGCATCTGCTACGAATCCGTGTTCCCCACCATCACGGCGGCGATGGCGCGCGACGGCGCGGAGGTGCTCGTCATCATCACCAACGACGCCTGGTTCGCCCGCGGGGACGGCGCCCGCCAGCACCTGGACATGGGGCGCATGCGCGCGATCGAGACCCGCCGCTGGCTGCTGCGCGCCGGCAACGACGGCATCACGGCGGTCGTCGACCCCTACGGCCGGGTGGTCGCCGAGCTCGACCGCAGGGTCGCGGCCACCCTGGCGGCGCGCTTCGGCACCGACGACACGGTCACCTTCTACGCCCGCCACGCGGAGCGGCTCCCCTGGGCCCTGGCCGGCCTCTCGCTGCTGGGGCTGGGGTTCGCGCGGCGGCCGCGCCGGTGATGGCAGCCCCGTTCGGAAGGCCGATCCAGCGCGCGGGGGCGGCCCGCACCTGGACGCCCGCGGCCAGCGGGGCTATCATGCCCACCCGATGAACCTCGTCCTCGTCGGCGGCGGCGAGATCGGCGCGCAGATCGCCGAGGCCCTCCACCGCAGCCACAACGTCACCGTGCTCGACGTCGACCGGGAACGCGAGGACGCCTTCCACGCGATGGACGTCCGCTTCGTGCGCGGCAACGGCGCCGACCCGGACGACCTGCGCGCGGCGGGCGCCGACAAGGCCGACGCGTTCATCGCCTGCACCCTCAACGACGACATCAACGTGCTCTCCTGCCTGGCCGCCAAGGGTCTCGGCGCCAAGGAGACGATGGCCTTCGTCACCCGCCAACGCTACGTGGACGCCTTCCGCCAGCGCGGCGCCATGCAGTCGATCGGCCTCTCGGTCGACCGCGTCCTGTGGCCGCAGCGGACGCTGGCACAGCAGATCGTCGACATCGTGCGGGTGCCGCGCGCGCTCGACACCGGTCACTTCGCCGGCGGTCGCATCACCATGGTCGAGTACCGCCTCGAGTCCGGCGACCCCTTCCTCGACCAGTCGCTGACCGAGGCACGCCTGCCCGACGACGTGCTGGTGGTCGGCGCGATCCGCGAGGACGCGTTCTCCGTCCCCTCCGGGGCCACGCGGCTGCACGAAGGCGACAAGGTCGTGTTCATGGGCACCACCGAGGCCATGCGCCGGCTGGAGGCGCGCTTCACGCCGAGCCGCCGACGCCTGCGCGTGGCGCTGGTCGGCGGCGGCAACGTCGGCTTCATGGTGGCCGAGCAGCTGCAGGACCTGGGCGTCGACGTCACGATCGTCGAGAACGACGACGCGCGCGCCGAGAAGCTCGCGTCGCTGCTGCCCAAGGCGCTGGTCCTGCGCGGCGACGGCACCGACCTCGAGCTGCTCGAGCAGGAGCGGCTGGAGGACGCCGACGTCATGGTGGCCGTCACCAGCGACGACGCCACCAACCTGCTCGTCTCGCTGCTCGCCAAGCAGCTCGGCATCCCCAAGGTGATCACCCGCGTGGGCCGCACCCGCAACCGGCGCCTGTTCGAGCGCGTCGGCATCGACGCACCCCTCACGCCGCGCACGGCGGCGGTGCAGGAGGTGCTCAACTGGCTGAAGATCGACGAGGTCGACCACCTGGCCACGATCGAGGACCGCGCCGAGGTCATGGAGGTCACCTTCCCGTACGACGCCGCCCCGGGCGCGGTGCGCACGCTGGGGTCGCCGCCGAACAGCCTGATCGGCGCCATCCTGCGCAAGCAGAAGGTGATCGTGCCGCGGGGCGACACGGTCATCCAGCCGGGTGACCACCTGTTCCTGATCACGACGCCCGACAACGTCGACACCGTCGCTCGCTGGCTCGAACGCCAGGAGCGCGCCCACGAGGACTGAAGCCGGCCGTGTCGCCCCACCGAGCACGCGGCCGCTTCGCGCCGTACGTCCTCGGTACCGCCCTGCTGGCGCTCGCGACGGTGCTCGCGGCGTTCGCCGTCGGGGCCGCCATCGCGCGCGAGGACCCCTGGGGCTTCGCGCTGGCGGCCGCCATCGGCCTCGGCATCGGCCTGCCCCTCCGCTGGGTGGGACGCACCGGCAGCGAACCCACCCGCCGCGAGGCGCTGGTCGCGGTCCTGAGCCTGTGGTTGCTGTTCCCGCTGGTGGGGCACGTGCCCTACGTGATGTCGGCCGGCATGACGCCGCTCAACGCGCTCTTCGAGGCGATGTCGGGCTTCACCGCCACGGGCGCGACGGCCATCGCCGACTTCGACGCCGTGCCCTCGTCGCTGTTCCTCTTCCGCGCGTTCAGTCAGTGGGTGGGCGGCATCGGCATCCTGGTGCTGTTCATCGCCGTGTTCCCCCAGCTGGCCATCGCCGGCCGGCAGATCTTCCACACCGAGATGCCCGGCCCCACCGAGCAGCGACTGACGCCGCGCCTGCGTCACACCGCCGGCATCGTGCTGTCGGTGTACCTGGCGCTGTCGCTGGTCTGTGGCATCGGCTACGTGATGGCCGGGATGCCCCTGTTCGACGCGGTGGCGCACGCCTTCACCACCGTGGCGGCGGCCGGCTTCAGTCCCCAGGCGCGCAGCTTCGAGAGCTACCACCCGGCGGTCGACTGGGTGGCCATCGTGTTCATGACGCTCGCCGCCGTGAACTTCGCGCTGCTGTGGCGCGCCTTCGGCGGCCGGCCACGCGAGCTGCTGCGTGACCGCGAGCTGCGGGCCTACCTGGTCATCGTCGTGGTGGTGGGGACGCTGGTCACCGTCCAGATCGCCCCGCTGTACGTGCCGGCCGACGCCGTGCGTCACGGCTTCTTCCAGGTGGTGTCGATCATGACGACCACGGGTTACGCGTCGGTGGACTACGACGCCTGGCCGGACGCCGCCCGGGCGCTGCTGGTGGCGCTCATGTTCATCGGAGGCAGCGCCGGCTCGGCGGCCGGCGGGGTCAAGGTGGCCCGCTGGCTGATCATGGCGCAGCACACCGCGCGCGAGGTGCGGCGGGCCCTCCACCCACGCGCCGTCCTGCCGTTGCGCGTCGGCGACCGGCGCGTCGGCGAGGAGGTCGTGCGCGCGGTCGCCGCCTTCATCGCGCTCTACACGGTGCTGCTCGGCGTCAGTGCGTTGACGGTCGCGTGGCTGGGCGAGGACCTGACGACGGCCTTCACCGCCGCCGCCGCGACGATCGGCAACGTGGGCCCTGGGCTGGGTCTGGTGGGTCCCATGGCGTCGTACGCCGAGCTCCATCCGGTCAGCCGCGGCCTGTTGATCTTCAACATGTACGCCGGCCGCCTGGAGATCGTCACCGTCTTCGTCCTCGCGACGCCCGGCTGGTGGCGCCTGCCGCGTGGATTGCGGCGGGGCGACCGGCGCGCCCAGCCGCCCGTGGGGCGTCGCCGTGGCTGACGCGACCGGGACCTTCGGCGAGGTGCTCGAGTCCCGCCCATCGGGCCCGAGCGGCCGCGGGCGGACGGCGCCCTTCGTCATCGGATCGGTGCTGGCCGCCGTCGGCCTGCTGCTGACCGCCTTCGGGGTCTTCGCGTGGCTGCTGGGCGAGCCGGCCGCGGGGTACGCGCTCGGCGCGGGGATCGGCATCGGCAGCGGGCTCGCGCTGCGCGCGTGGGGGCGCCCGGGATCACCCCAGATCCGGCGCGGCGAGCCGACGCGGCGCGAGGCGCTCGTGGCGCTCCTCGCCTCCTGGGTGCTGGTGCCCGCCCTCGGGGCCCTGCCCTTCTTGGGCGCCGGCGTCCTGGGGCCACTCGATGCCTACTTCGAGTCGATGTCGGGCTTCACCACCACCGGGGCGACGATGATCACCGACTTCTCGGCGGTGGGCCCGGTGCTCTTCATGTGGCGGGCCTTCACCCAGTGGGTCGGCGGCATCGGCATCATCGTGCTGTTCGTCGGGCTCTTCCCGCAGCTCGCCATCGCCGGCCGCCAGCTGTTCTTCGCCGAGGCGCCCGGGCCGACCGAGGAGCGGCTGACGCCGCGGCTGCGGCACACGGCCTTCGCCCTGCTCGCCGTGTACGGCGCCCTGACGGCCGCCTGCGTCCTCGCCTACGACATCGCGGGCATGCGCACCTACGACGCCGTCGCGCACGCCTTCACGACGATGGCGGCCGGCGGCTTCTCGCCGCACGCCCGCAGCTTCGAGGGCCTGGCCCCGGCCCTGATGTGGGTCGCCGTGGTGTTCATGCTCCTCGCCGGCAGCAACTTCGCCCTCCTCTACCGCGGGTTCGCGGGCCGCAGCTGGGCGATCCTGCGCGACGTCGAGCTGCGCAGCTACCTCGGGGTGGCCGCGGCAGTGAGCGTCGCGATCGCGCTGGTGCTCGCCGCCGACGGCTTCGCATTCGCCGAGGCCTGGCGCCACGCCGCCTTCCAGACGGTGTCGATCCTGACGTCGACGGGCTACGCGTCGATCGACTTCGGCGCGTGGTCGGAGCGCAGCCAGGCGCTGCTGTTGCTGGTCGCGTTCATCGGCGGCTCGGCCGGCTCCGCCGCCGGCGGCGTCAAGGTCGTCCGCTGGGTGATCCTCGTGCAGCACACCAGCCGCGAGGTCCGCCGCACGATGCACCCGCGCGCCGTGCTGCCCGTGCGCGTGGGCAGCCGCGTCGTGCCCGAGGACGTCCAGCGCTCGGTGGCCGCCTTCATCACCCTCTATTTGTCGCTCTTCGCGCTGACGACGGTTGCGCTGGTCGTGCTGGGCGAAGACTTCGTCACCGCCTTCTCGGCCACCATCGCCTGCCTCGGCAACATCGGCCCGGGCCTCGCGAGCGTGGGGCCGATGGCGAACTTCTCCGAACTGCACGCGCTCTCGAAGGGGCTGCTGATCTTCGCGATGTACGCCGGCCGCCTCGAGGTGGTGACCGTGTTCGCGCTCCTCACCCGCGCCTGGTGGCGGCGGGCACGCTACGACCGGGGGTTCAGGGGGTGAGGTGACGGCGGGCGGTCATCCGACCGGCCGACGGCCCCGACCCCGCCTCACCGGCCACCGCCGCAGCTCGCTGACCAGCATCGCGACCAGCACCAGGCCGCCGCCGAGCCAGCCCGAGGGCGGCAGCCGCTCGCCGAGCCACCAGGCGGCGAAGGCGGTGGCGAACACCGGCTCGAGGACGAACACCAGCGCCGCCAGCGGGGCCGCCACGACGCGCTGCGCCGCCACCTGCAGGACCGCCACCAGCGCGGTGGCGACGACCGCCAGGTAGGCGATCGCCCCGAAGGTGGCCAGCGGGACGTCGACCAGCGCGCCGCGCTCGGGCCAGGCCCACGCCCAGGCGAGCAGCGCCATCGGCAGGTGCTGCATGCCCGCCAGCGAGAACACGGACGCCCGCCCGGCCACCTCGCCCAGGTACACGATGTACAGGGCGTAGGCCAGGGCGGTGACGAGCACCCACACGTCGCCCGCGTTGACCGCCGCCAGTCCGCCCTCGCCGAGCGTGAGGAGCCCGAGCCCGGCCGTGGCGACCAGCGCGGCGAGGTAGGCGCGCGGGGCCACCGAACGGCGCCAGGCGACGGCCGCCACCATGGGCGTGAGCACCACCGCGAGCCCCGTGATGAAGGCGGCGTTGGAGGCGCTGGTGAGGCTGAGGCCGATCGTCTGGCTGGCGAAGCCGGCGAAGGCGAGCATGCCGAGCCACAGTGAGGGCCACAGCGCCCGCCGGTCGAAGCGCACGAACGCGAAGCAGGCGGCGGCCAGCGAGAAGCGCACCGCCAGCAGCAGCGGCACGGGGATCGTGGCGAGCGCGTCCTTCACGATGGCGAAGGTCGTGCCCCACACGACGGTGATGAGGACCAGGGTGACGACGCCCAGGGCGGGGCTCACGGTCGACCATCATCCCATGCGCGGGGGTGCCCACCGGCCCGTCGGCGCGCGACCTCGGGCGCCGCTCGCGCGTGGCCGGCGGCTGCCTGGCGCCCGTGCGATGATGCCGGCATGGACGAGCTCCGCATCGGTTTCGGCGAGGACGCCCACCGGCTGGCCGTGGGGCGGCCGCTGTTGCTGGGCGGCATCCACATCGAGGGCGCCGCGCGCGGCGCCGAGGCGCACTCCGACGGCGACGTCCTGCTGCACGCCGTCGCGGACGCGCTGCTGTCGGCCTGGGCGCTGGGCGACATCGGGCAGCACTTCCCCGACACCGACCCCGCCTACGGCGACGCGCCCTCGAGCGGCCTCTTGCGCGACGCGTTGGCGCTCGCGCTGGGACGCGCCGGGGGCCTCAGGCCCCGCCAGGTCTCCGCCGTCGTCACGCTCGATCGCCCCAAGCTGGGCCCCCACCGGGACGCGATCGCCGCGCGCCTGGCGGAGCTCCTCGATCTCCCGCGCGACCGGGTCGGCATCACCTTCAAGACCAGCGAGGGGCTGGCACCCGACCACGTGCAGGCGCGCGCGGTCGTCCTCTGGGGTTGAGCACCGCTGGCGGTCCGCCGCCCGGTGCGACCGGCGTGCGGCCTCCAGGAGCCCCCAACGACGGCGGGCGCGCCAAGACGACGCGCCCGCAGCGTGACCCGGGGGACCGGTCAGCCCAGCGTCACGAAGACGTCCTCGCCCTCGACGGCCACGGCGTGGCAGGCGAGCGGGCGGATCGCCGGCATGGTCGGCTTGCCCCCCTGCCGCAGGTCGAAGGTGGCGCCGTGGTAGACGCAGGTGACGACGCCGGCCTCGAAGTCGCCGTCGGAGAGCGGCCGCTTGGCGTGGGTGCAGCGGTCGGGGAAGGCGAACCAGTCGTCGCCGTCTCGGGCGACGACCCACGCCTTGCCGCCGGCCTCGACCCGCACCATGGCGCCGTCGGCGAAGTCGCCGACGGCGCCCACCCGCGCGCGCTCCATCAGAGCTTCTCCTTGACGCCAGGGACGCCGAGCTTCGCCTGCACGACGCGTTCGACGTACTCCGACACCTTGGGCAGCGTGACGCGGCTCATCACCTCGTAGAGGAAGCCGGTGACGAGCACGTGCTCGGCGACCTCGGGACGCAGGCCGCGCGACATGAGGTAGAAGCGCTGGTCCTCGGGCACGGGTCCGGTGGTGGAGCCGTGCGAGCACTTGACGTCGTTGGCCTGGATCTCGAGCTGCGGGATCGACACCGCCTCGGACTCGTCGTCGAGCAGCAGGTTGCGGTTCGTCTGGTAGGCGTCCGTCTTCTGCGCGCCCGGGTCGACGACGATGACGCCGGAGTAGACCGCCGTGCTGGCGTCACGCAGCGCGCCCTTGAACAGCAGGTCGGAGAGCGCGTGGTCGGTCGCGTGGTGCTGCAGCGTGTACTGGTTGTAGTGCTGGCCCTCGTCGGCGAAGTAGAGGCCGAGCATCTCGCTCTCGGAGCCGGGGCCCTCCAGGTCGACCTCGACCTCGGCGCGGGCGGCGTCGCCGCCCAGCGACACGGTGAGCGACTCGAGGCGGGCGTCGCGCGCGAGGCGGGCGCGGATCTTGTTCTGCTGCACCACCTCGCGGCTCCAGTTCTGGAGGCTGACGTAGCGCAGCTTGGCGCCGTCCTTGAGGACGATCTCGGTGGCGGCGTGGTGCGCCAGCCGCTCGCCGATCGGCTCGCTGGTGTACTCGTCGACGAAGGTGACCTTGGCGTTGACGTCGACGACGATGAGCGTGCGACCGGCGGACAGCCCGCCGCGGTCGGCGGTCGTGAAGGTGCCGAGCGGCAGCGCCACCTCGACGTCGCGCGGCACGTAGAGGAAGGTGCCGTTGGTCCACAGGGCGGCGTCGAGCGCGGCCGCCTTGCTCATGGTGGCGTTGACGACC
>JAABRV010000095.1 GCA_011390735.1 Trueperaceae bacterium
GGTCGGCGGCGTCGCGCTGGGTGACGATCGCCAGGCGGACCCCCTCGGGGAGCGGCGTGAGCAGGTCGGCGAGGGCGCCGTCGACGCGCGCGCCGACCGCCGCCCGGGCGAGGCCCGGACCGATCGCCGCGGCGGCGTCGGCGGCCGTCGCGCCGGGCGCGAGGTCCAAGCGTTGACCGTCGGGCAGGAAGACGTGCATGGGGACTCCTCGGCGCGGGCGACGTGCGTGCCGGACGCGCCCGCGAGCGCCGGTCATGCTAGCACGTGACATACTGACGGCCATGCACCTCGTGGCGGTCGTCGGCGGCGACCCAGACCTCGCCCACCGCGTGCGCGGCTTCCAGGATGCCGGGCAACGCTTCCTCCTCCACCCCATCGCGCCCCGGCCGTTGCCGGCCCTGACCGACGCCCTCCGCACCCTCGACTTCGCCGGCGCCGTCGTCCTCGACGGGCCCAGCCAACGCGACGCGGGCGCGGCCGCCGAGCGCGCCTCGCTCGACGTCCGCGAGCTGCAGGCCGCAGACGCTTTGGTGATCACCCCCGCCGGCGTCGTGACCGATCTCCACCTCGGCCGCGCGATCGGGGCGGCGCTGCGGCAGCGACTGTGGGACCCGCGCGGCGCGCGCGCCGTCGTCCAGGGATCCGATCTCCCCGCTCGGGCCGCGGCGCGCGAGCTCGCCAGCCTGGGCGTGGCCCACCTGTGCGTGATCGCCCGCGACCGGCCGGAGGCGGAGCGCGTGACCGCCCTGCTGGCGGCCGCGACGTCGACGGCCGCGCTGGCCGAGGCGGAGCCCGCGGCGCAGGCCATGCTCGAGCGCGCCGACCTCGTCGTCCGCTCGAGCGAGGCGGCGACCCTCCCGGCGCACGTCCTCGGCCCCCACCTGGCGCTCGTCGACCTGGTGCCCGGGGCGCTGTCGGCGTGGCGACGGCGGGGCCTCGAGGTCGGCGCGCTGACGATCGGCGCCCTCGACGTCGAGGCGCACCGGCTGCAGCTGGCGCTGACCTCGATCCTCGGGCCGGGCGTCGCGCTCGAGCCGCTGATGGCTCTCGTGCACGACGCTTGACTCATCCCTCTCAAGCCGGTGGGGGTCAGGCTGTACGTGTGTGCTGCCGCGTCCCTCCCGTCCTCCTGCGCCTGTTGCCGTTCGTCCTCGCCGCCAGTCTCGGCGGCGCGGCGTGGTCGAACGGCCAGGTCGGCGTGCCCCCTTCCGTGGCAGAGGTCCCGCTGTGGGATGCCGGGGTCGAGGTCACCGAGGGCGCCGTGGCCGTGACCTATGGCGGGACGACGCTGGTCTACGTCGACGGCCTCGGCTGGCTCGCCGACTTCGTCGCGCCGCCGCCACGCGTCCAGGACGGCGTCGCGTGGGTCGTCCCCGAGGTCGCCGCGGCGCTCGGTCTCGCGCCCGGGCAGGGCGGCCGTCCGCCGTCGGCCACCGGTGCCGCGCCGCTGTGGGACGGCGGGCAGGCACGGCTCGCCGGGGTGCGCATCTCGGGCGAGGTCGACGTGCGCGTCGTGCTGGACCTCGAGGGCATCCCCGTCGATGCCCTGCGAAGCGCCGGCGCCGTGGGACGCATCGACCCCGGCGGCGCGCTGCGCCTGGAGCTGCCGAGCCTCACGCTCCCTGCGGCGCTCCCCGCGACCGCCGGCGTCATCGACCTCGCCTGGCGCGACGACGGCCTGGCGCCCTCGCTGGCGCTGAGCGGCGGCGGCTTCGCGTACGACGTGTTCGCGTTGGCGGAGCCGACCCGCCTCGTCATCGACCTGCGCCCCGACCGCGACGGCGTCCCCGCGTCGGGCGAACGGGTGGAGACCCTCGCGCCCGGCGTGGTCTACCGGACGTTCCGCGCCCCGGGGAGCGGGGGTCCGAGTCGCGTCCACGTGTTGGAGGTCGCTCCCGGCGTGGGCCAGTGGCGCGTGGTCGGGGCGCCCGGCGAGGCCCAACCGACGCTGCGCTGGGCGGACGGCGGGTTCGTCGCGATCAACGGCGGCTACTTCGAGCCGACCACCCGCGCGGCGATCGGGCTCCTGGTGGTCGACGGCGTGTGGCTCTCGCCGCCCTCGCGCGGAAGAGCCGTCATCGGCTTCGGTCCCGACGGCGTGGTCATCGACCGCGCCCAGGTGAGGACGGGCCTGTGGCTCGACGACCGGCTGGCACTGTCGCTCGATCACGAGCTCGCCGAGCGGGTCTCGGTGCATGCGGCCGCGGGCGCGTGGGCGGGCTCCGGGCGCATGGGCGCGCTGACGGTCGACGCCGACGGCGTCGTCACCGCCAACCGCGTGGGACCGGTGCGCGTCCCCGAAGACGGCCAGGTCATCGTCTACCCGCCGGAGCTGCGGACCGCCGCCCTCGCCGAGCCGGGGACCCGGGTCCGGACCGCCTTCCGGTTGCGGCCGGCGACGTTGGAGCGCGTTTCCCACGCGGTCGAGGCCGGACCGCTGCTGGTGCAGGGCGGGCGCGACGCCTTCGCCCCGGAGCTCGAGGCCTTCGTGCGCGGCGTGCGCATCCTGGACGAGGTCACGCAGCAGGCCGCGATCGGCGTCACCGCCGACGGGACCGTGCTGCTGGTCGCCGCGGAGGCCATGGTCGCCGCCGACCTCGTCCCGCTGCTGCTCGGCCTCGGCGCCGTCGATGCGATGCGCCTCGACTCCGGGGGCAGCACCACCCTGGTCGCCGACGGGCGGGTCCTGAACCGGCTCACGGAGCGCGCCGTGGCCAACGCCATCGTCTGGCTTCCCGAGGCGCAGCCGTGAGCCCGCGCGGGTGGATCGCGCTGCTCCTGGTGGCGTCGCTGCAGGTCGCCCACGGGCAGGGCGGCGCCCGACTGGCGGACGTCGAGGTCGGGTTCCGCGGCACCCCGGTGGCCGATGCCTGGAACCCGCTGCGCGTCACCGTGCGCGACGTCGGCAGCGGGCGCCTGACGCTGGTGGCCGATCAGGGCAACCTGCGTGACGGCGAGATCCCCTGGACGATGGTCGTGCCGGTCGCCGGCGGCGCTGGTGTTCGCGTCCTGGAGGTCGACGTCTTCCTGCCGGCGTGGCGGTCGCTGGTGTGGTCGCTCGAGGCGGGGGGCAGCATCGTCGCCAGCGGCGCGTTGCCCCGGGAGGCGGCCGACCGGCGCCGGCTCGACCTCGTCGTGAGCGCCCGGCCCGGGGCGGTCGCCGAGCGCCTGGCCGGCCGCGTCGTCGACGTCCCGGCCTCCCTGTTGCCGGCGCGTGCGGCCGCCTACGACGGGGTCCGCTCGCTGTGGCTCGACGGCAGCGCCGGCATGCCGTCGGCTGCGGCGATGACGGCCGCGGCGGCGGCCGGCGTCGTGGTGGTGTTGGCCGACGACGCGCTGCTCGCCCCCGTCGTCGCCGACCTCGCCGAGGCGGGGTCGCCTTGGGTCCCGATCGCCGCCGGCGGCTGGTGGACCGGGCCGCCCCCCGACGGCGCCCAGTTGGAGGCGGCCCGCGTCGATCTCGGGGCCTACCTGGCCGCCTTCGCCGCGGCGGGCGGGGTGGTGGCCCCGCGCCCGGTCTCGGTCGCCGTCGTGTTCGTCGCGACGTCGGCCTACGTCCTGCTCGTGCTGCTCGCCTGGCGGGTCGGTGGCGCCCCCGGGCTGCTGACGTGGGCCGTGCTGCTGCTCGGCGCCTCGCTGCTCGCCTGGGCCGCGCCGCGCCCGGCCTCGCCGACGCTGACCGAGAGTCGGGCGCTGCACGTTGGCGTGGGCGAGCTCGCGTGGCGCACCGAGGTCCACGACCTGCTGACCTTGCCGGCGGGCGAGGTCGAGGTGGCCCGGGTCGCGCGGCCGGCGATGACGACGACCGGCGTACAGCGTCTGGGCACGCCGCCGGGCACCCTGCTGACGCTGCCGCGCTGGCGTGGGGCGACGGTCCTGGAGGCGCCGCGCGCCGCGCGGGCGCTGCTCGCGATCGATGCAGACGGCCTGCCGATCGCCGTCGGCGACCGCGCCCTGAGCGACGTGCGCGTGGTCGGCGGCCCGGCCTGGCCCGAGGTGGCGCCGGGACGGGCGCTCGAGGTGCCGCGCGATCCGCCCGACCTGGGCGGCGACGCGGCCGCCTTCGAGGCGCTGCTGCCCCCCGGCAGCGCGTGGGCGCGGGACGGCGACGACTGGCACGTCGCTCTCGCGCCGGAGGTGCGCTGGTGACGGTGCGGCTTCCGAGCGTCCTCGAGGAGGGCCTGGAGCGCCTGCGCGGCGGCGACCTGCCGCAGTTCGGGCTGCTGGTGCTCGCGCTCCTGGTGGCGACGGTGGTCGTGACCTGGCCCGCGCGGCCGGGCCTCCCGAACGAGTCGTGGTACACGGTGTCGCAGACCCGCTCGGTGCTGGTGGCGTTGCTCGCGCTCGGCTACGGCATGGGGCTGCCGCTGGTCTCGCCGCGCCGCGCGGCGGGGACCGCGCTGGCGGTCGTCCTCCTCGCGATCACGACGGTGCCCCTGGAATGGGTCGCGCATGCGGGCAGCGCCCCGGCGACACCGGCCTGGTGGCCCTGGCTGGTCACGCCGATCGCCACCGCGGGGCATCTCGCCGTGGGCGGCCTGCTGGGCATCGTCGTCCGGCGGTTGCGCCTGACGGTGCTGGCGCCGCTGCTGGCGCCCGCCCTCCTCGTCGGCGCCGTCGCGATCGACGTCCGGCTCGGCGTGACGCTGTTCAACCCGCTGACCGCGGCCCTCCAGGTCGCGCCCGGTCATCTCGTCTTCCACGCCGCGACCGCGGTCCTGGGGGCGGCGGTGCTGGCGTGGGCCGCGCGGCGAGGCGGTGACGACGCATGACCCGGCCGGTGCACCTCGACGTCCTGCGGCGTTGGCGCTTCGAGGGGATGGGGCTGCGGGCGGGCGCGGGCGGTCTGCTCGCGTCCGTGGCGGCGTTCGCCCTGGGCGCCCCGAGCGCGTGGCACCTCGGCGCGATCGCACTCGGCGCCGCGCTCGCGGTCGCGTGGCCGCTGCGTAGCGACGAGCGGCGCGCGTTGGCGTGGGTGGGCGAGCGCGTCGGTCTGGCCTACGAGACGGCGTGGGAACTCTCGGGCGCCCGGCCGACGCCGGATGAGCGCGCCACCGCGCTGCGGTCGGCGGTCGAGGTGCAGGGTCGGCTATCGGTGCGTGACCTGCGACCGCCGGCGGCCGCCGCGTGGTGGCTCCCGCTCGTGACGATCGCCTTCGGCCTGTGGTTGTGGGCGGCCTGGGTGGGTGGCGGCGGCGGGGCGCTGCCGGCGACGCCCGCACCGGGGCCACCCCCCACGACGTCGAGCTCGCCGGCCCCCACCGACGACGCCCGGGTCGAGGACCCGGCGTTCGAGGAGCCGGAGGCGCCGGACGCACCCGAGGAGGCGACGCAGGCCCGCAGCGACGATGGTTCCGGCGACGCCACCCGCGCCGGGAGCGGGTCGCCGACCGAGGGCGGCGCGCCGGCGGAGCGGGACGTGCTGGACCGCTTCCTGGATCGGCTGCGCGAGCGGCCGCCCGAGGACGAGGCCGCCGCCCGGGCGCGCCAGGCCGCCGCCGGCGGCGCGGAGGAAGAGGGCGAGGAGGGCGACGAGCCCGACACCCGGGACGGCGACACGATGCGTAGCGGCGAGCCGCCGGACGGGCAGGATCCCGAGAGCGACCCGCGGGCCGGCGGTGAGGGCGAGGACGAGCAGCCGGGCGAGACGAGCGAGGGCGAGGGCGAGGGAGGCACGGACGAGGAAGCCGCGGGCGACGCGGGCGAGGGGGGCGGCCCCGAGGGTGAGGGACCGGAGGCGCCGGGCGAGCCGGGGGGCGAATCGGACGAGCGGGCCGGCGGCGGTGAGGAGCTGGGGGTGGACGAGGGGGGCGAGGACGGGGACGCGGGCATCGGGGTGAGCGCCCCAGGCGAGTCGGGACCCGCCGCCGACCCGGCGGCAGGCGATCCCGAGCCCTTGCCCTCCCTGCTGGGCCCCGGCGAGGAATCGCCCATCGGCGGCGTGCAGCTCCCCGGCGTGGGGCCCGACGGCGGCTTCCCGTCGGGTCCCGCCGGCACGGCCTTCCGACGCGGCGTCGAGGAGGCGCTCAACGAGGGCGACCTGCCCGTCGCGTACCAGGAGGTCATCCGCAACTACTTCCGCTAGGCCTGTCGGGTGTCGTGCGACGGCGCGTCCTGGCCGGGCCACGACCACTGGCCGCGGCCACGCGTGACGGTCGTGACGCGTTCCTCGATGCGCTCGGCCGCCGAGGCGAGGACCGTGCCGTGCAGGCGCACGCCACCGGCGTCGAACTCGGGTGGCGCGTGCTCGACGTCCGCGTCCGCGAGCGCGCGCAGCACGCCGTCGACCTCGGCGAACGGGGCCCGCAGCGCGAAGGCGCGCCGGTCCGGGACCTCGCGGACCGACGCCGCGTCGAGCGCCCGCGCCACCGAACCGCCGTAGGCCCGCGCCAGGCCGCCGGCGCCGAGCTTGACGCCCCCGAACACGCGGGCGACGCCCACGATCACGCGATCGAGATCGCGCTTGAGGAGGACCTCGAGCATCGGGCGCCCGGCGGTGCCACCCGGCTCGCCGTCGTCGGACCAGCGCTGGAGGTCGCCCCATCGCCAGGCCCACGCGACGTGGCCCGCATCGGGCTCGGCCGCCCGCAGCCGCTCGATCCACGCGTCGGCGTCCGCGACGTCCGCGAGGGGCGCGACGACGGCGCGGAAGCGCGACCCCTTGACGAGCTCGAGGTGCTCGCTGGGGGCCGCGATCGTCCGGTGCGCCATGCCGCCAGGCTAACCGTCGCGGGCGCCCGCGGGGACGGGCCCGGGCACGTGCTACCTTGCGGAGGCCGCGTGTGCGCGCGGCGCGGCCGCGGTGGTCGCGCCCCCGTGCCTCTGCGCGCCACGCGCGGCGCGGGCGCCGAGCCCAGGCCACGACGAGGTGGAAGATGCCGCTTGTGCTGTACGACACGCTGAGCCGTCGGAAGGTCCCGTTCGAGCCGGTGGTCCCCGGCCGCGCCGGGGTCTACTTCTGTGGACCGACCGTGTACTCGGAGCCGCACCTCGGCCACGCGCGCGGCCCCGTGGTCTTCGACGTCCTGCGCCGCTGGCTCGAGCACGAGGGGCTGACGGTCCGCCTGGTGATGAACGTGACCGACGTCGGCCACCTCACCGACGACGCGGACGACGGCGAGGACAAGCTCGAGAAGCGCGCCGCGCTCGAGCGCCTCGAGCCGATGGAGGTCGCCGAGAAGTACTTCTGGGCGTACTTCGACGCCATGGCCCGCCTCGGGGTCCGGCGACCGTCGGTGGTCCCGCGGGCGACCGGTCACATCGTCGAGCAGATCGAACTGACCAAGGAGCTGCTGGCGCGCGGCCTGGCGTACGAGGCCGGCGGCAGCGTCTACTTCGACGTCTCCGCCTGGCGCGACTACGGCCAGCTCTCCGGGCGCGACCCGGGCGAACAGGTCGAGGGGACGCGCGTGGAGGTGCGGGGCGACAAGCGCGACCCCCGCGACTTCGCGCTGTGGAAGGCCGCGGAGGGTGGCCACCTCATGCGCTGGCCCAGCCCCTGGGGCGAGGGCTTCCCCGGCTGGCACCTGGAGTGCTCGGTGATGAGCACCAAGTACCTCGGGGACGAGTTCGATATCCATGGCGGCGGGCTCGACCTGGTGTTCCCGCACCACGAGTGCGAGCTGGCGCAGGCGCGGGCGGCGGGCAAGCCCTTCGCGCGCGTCTGGCTGCACTGGAACATGCTGACGCTGAACGGCGAGAAGATGTCCAAGTCGAAGGGGCACGTCGTCGAGCTGGCGCCGCTCTTCGAGCTGCACGACCCGCTGGCGGTGCGTTTCCACCTGCTGCGGTCGCACTACCGCAGCGTCAGCGACTTCGCGGACGACGCCTTGACCGCCTCGGCCCACGGCCTGCAGCGCCTGCGGCAGGGGTACGCGGCGTGGCGGGCGGCGCCCGCGGCGCCGGCGAATTCGGAAGCCTGGCGCGAGGCGCGCGAGCGCTTCGCCGCGGCCATGAACGACGACCTGCACACGCCCGAGGCGATCGCCGTGCTCTTCGACGTCGCGCGCGAGGCCAACCGGGCGCTCGAGCGCGGTGACCACGGTGCCGTCCACGCGGCCGCCGACCTGTTCGACGAGCTGCTCGACGGCGTCCTCGGCGTGCCGATGACCTCGGCGGCCGACGACGGCTCGCTCATGGCCGGTGTCACCGAACTGCTGCTCGAGCAGCGCCAGGCGGCCCGCAAGCGCCGCGACTTCGCGAGCGCGGACGCCATCCGCGACCGCCTCGCCGAGCTCGGCCTCGCCGTGGAGGACACCCCGGACGGGCCGCGCTGGCGGCGCTCGGGCTGACGCGGCAGCACGCCTAGCCTCGCTGCGCGAACGCCTAGCGGGGCCGCGCGGGCGGCGCGGCCGGGCGCCATCCTGGGGACGTGACGCGAGCGCCGACGGACGCCCCCGACCGCCCTGAGGAGGCGCTCGCCCTGCTGGCGCTGGCGCGGGCACCCGAGGTCGGGCCGCTGCGAGCGGCCGCGCTCCTCCAGGCCTTCGGGTCCGCCGCGGAGGCCGTCGCTGCCGGCGTTCGCGGCGGCTGGCCGGGCCTGCCGAGGTGGCCGCTCGCCCGCGCACGGGCCGCCGGGCGCGCCGTCGACCTCGCGGCCGCCGAGCGCGAGCTCCGCCGCGGCGAGCGGGTGGGCGCCCGCCTGGTGACGCTCGCCGACGCGGCCTACCCGGCACCCTGGCGCCCGGAGGACGGCTGGCCGCTGGCGCTGTGGGTCCGAGGCGCCTGGCCGACGGCCGTGACCGGCCATGCGCCGCTGGCCGTCGCGATCGTGGGGCCGCGTCGCGCCTCGCCCGACGCCCAGCGCTTCGCTCGGGAACTGGCCCACGCCACCTGCCGCGCCGGCGCCTGGGTGATCTCGGGCCTGGCCTACGGCGTGGACGCGGCCGCGCATCAGGGGGCGATCGATGCCGCGCGCGACGGCGCGAAGGCCTCGACCCTGGCCGTCCTGGCCGGCGGCGTCGACCGGGTGCACCCGGTCGCGCACCGCGACCTGGCGCGCGCGCTGCTCGACGCGGGCGGCGGCATCGTCGCCGCGGCGCCGGTCGGCGCCGTG
>JAABRV010000096.1 GCA_011390735.1 Trueperaceae bacterium
AGGCCCGCGAGGGCCACCACCGCGCCCACCGGCGTGAAGTCGAACATGCCGAAACCGCTGACGCCGGTCTCCGCGCGGAAGCCTGCGACGATCAGGTTCGGCGGCGTGCCGATCAGCGTGGTCATGCCACCGAGGATGGTGCCGAAGGAGAGCGGCATGAGCACCCGACCCGGCGGCAAGCCGTGCTTGCGGGCGAGGTGGACGGCCACCGGCATGAGCAGCGCCAACGCCCCGACGTTGTTCATGAAGGCGGACATCACGGCGCCCAGGCCGGTGAGCGTGGCGGCGCCGAGCAGCGGGCCGGTCGTGCTCGGCATCAGCCGCCGCGTGAGCGCGTCCACGGCGCCACTCGCGCGCAGGCCATGGCTCATCACCAGTACGCAGGCGACGGTCACGACGGCGGGGTGGCCGAACCCCGCGAACGCGTCCGCAGCGGGGACCAAGCCGGCCGCCACGCAGGCGAGCAGCGCGAGCAGGGCCACCACGTCGTGGCGCCAGCGCCCCCACAGGAACAGGGCGACGGTGGCGGCCAGGACGGCGAGCAGGACCACCTGGTCCTGCGTCACGGTTCCAGGGCCGGCGGTGCGGACCGCCGCTCCAGAGGGCTGCCGTTCATCACCCCATCATGGCAGCACGGGCGCCGCCGCGGCCCGGATCCGGCGCCCTGCCCCACGACGCGGCGCGTGGCAACCACGGCCGGGGTGCGCGCGCCCGCGACCCGGTCGCCACGGGGCCGCTGATAGGCTGACGGCGTGAGCCACCGAATGCACGGCACCACCATCGTCGCCGTCCACCGCGACGGCGTGACCGCCCTGGCGGGCGACGGCCAGGTCACCCTGGGCGACACCATCGTCAAGCGCGGCGCCGTCAAGGTCCGCACGCTGGCGGACGGCGTCGCCATCGCCGGCTTCGCCGGCGCCGTCTCCGACGCCTTCACCCTGATCGAGAAGTTCGAGGGGTACCTGGAGACCCACAAGGGCCACCTGCTGCGCGCCGCCATCGAGACCGTCAAGGAGTGGCGCACCGACCGCATGCTGCGCCACCTGGAGGCGATGCTGATCGTCGCCGACGAGGAGCAGATCCTCACGCTGTCGGGCTCCGGCGACGTCGTGCGCCCCGACGACCCGGTCGCCGCCGTCGGCTCCGGCGGCCCCTACGCGCAGGCCGCGGCGCTGGCGCTGCTGCGCCACAGCGACCTCGACGCCGCCACGATCGCCCGCACGGCGCTGCTGATCGCCGCCGAGATCGACCTCTACACCAGCGGCACGGCCACCGTCCTGACGCTGGGCGGCCCCGATGACACGGCCGACGGCGACGAGACCGACGGCGCGGCGAACGACGCCTCGAGCGACGGCGCGGAGGCGAACCCATGAGCGACGCCCAGGGCCTGGCCGCGTTCGACATGACCCCGCTCGAGGTGGTCGAGGCTCTCGATCGCCACATCATCGGCCAGCACAAGGCCAAGCGCGCCGTCGCCGTCGCGCTGCGCAACCACCTGCGCCGGCGGCGACTGCCCGAGGCGCTGCAGGCCGAGGTCAGCCCCAAGAACATCCTGATGATCGGCGCCACCGGCGTCGGCAAGACCGAGATCGCGCGCCGCCTCGCGAGGCTCGCCCGCGCGCCCTTCCTCAAGGTGGAGGCGACGAAGTTCACCGAGGTCGGCTACGTCGGCCGCGACGTCGACTCGATCGTGCGCGACCTCGTCGGCGCGGCCGTCACGATGGTCGAGGAGGAGCGCAAGGCCGGCGTCGCGGAGCAGGCCAAGCGCGCGGCCGAGGTGCGGCTGCTCGAGGCGCTGCTGCCCGGCGGCAGCGAGGAGGGGCGCGCCTCGATGCGGACGCTGCTCGAGGGGGGCAAGCTCGAGGAGCGGATCGTGGAGATCGAGGTCGCGGAGGCGCCGTCCTCGCCGATGATGGGCCTGCCCGGCATGGAGCAGATGGGCCAGCAGCTGCAGGACGCCTTCTCGCAGTTCATGCCCAAGCGACGCGCGCGACGCAAGCTGAGCGTGCGCGAGGCCCGGCGTGTCCTCGCCGCCGAGGAGGCCGACAAGCTGATCGACCACGACGAGGTGCAGCGCGAGGCGGTGTGGCGCGCAGAGAACGCGGGCATCGTCTTCCTCGACGAGCTCGACAAGATCGCCGGCGGCGGCCACGCGCAGGGACCCGACGTGTCGGGTGAGGGCGTGCAGCGCGACCTGCTGCCGATCGTCGAGGGCACGACCGTCCAGACCCGCTGGGGGCCGGTGTCGACCGACCACGTCCTGTTCATCGCCGCCGGCGCCTTCTCGGTCGCCAAGCCATCCGACCTGATCCCCGAACTGCAGGGCCGCTTCCCCGTGCGCGTCGAGCTCGAGGACCTGACGGCGGTCGACCTGCAGCGCATCCTGACCCAGCCCGAACACGCGCTGACGAAGCAGTACCAGGCGCTCCTGGCGGTCGACGGGACGCGGATCGAGTTCACCGAGGGGGGCGTCGAGGCGCTCGCGCGCGCCGCCGAGCGCGTCAATCGCGAGATCGAGGACATCGGTGCCCGCCGGCTGCACACGGTCCTCGAGACGGTGCTCGAAGACGTCGCGTTCGGGACCGGTCTCGGTGCGGTGCGCATCGACGAGGTCTACGTGCAGCGCAAGATCGGCGACCTGGTGGAGGACGAGGACCTCAGCCGCTACGTCCTCTGACGGAGCGCGCTACCCTGGCCGCATGGCCACGCCCGAACTCCTCAACCTCGTCGGCGGCGAATGGCGCCGTCCAGAGGGCGCCGATCGCGCGCCCGTCACCAACCCCGCCACCGCGGAGACGCTCGCGTGGGTGCCGCTGTCGCCCGCCGCCGAGGTCGACCTGACGGTGCGCGCCGCCGCCGAGGCCTTCCCCGCCTGGCGCGCCACCCCGGTCGGCGACCGCGTCCAGCCGCTCTACCGCCTCAAGGCACTCATGGAGCGCGACATCGTGGAACTGTCGCGCACGATCACCCTCGAATGCGGCAAGACCTACGCCGAATCCGAGGCCGAGCTGCGCCGCGGCATCGAGAACGTCGAGGTCGCCAGCGGCATGCCCAGCCTCGTGCAGGGCTACAACAACGAGGACGTGGCGCGCGGCATCGACGAGCACCTCTTCCGCCAGCCGCTCGGCGTCGTCGCCGGCATCACCCCGTTCAACTTCCCCGGCATGATCCCGCTGTGGTTCATGCCCTACGCCCTGGCGGCCGGCAACTGCTTCGTCCTCAAGCCCTCCGAGCGCGTGCCCATGACGACCCAACACCTCATGCGGCTCTGCCAGGAGGCCGGCTTCCCCGACGGCGTCGTCAGCCTGGTCAACGGCGGCAAGGAGACGGTCGACGCCCTACTCGACCACCCGCAGGTGCGCGCGGTCTCCTTCGTCGGCAGCACGCCGGTCGCGAAGTACATCTACGCCCGCGCCACCGCCAACGGCAAGCGCGCCCAGTGCCAGGGCGGCGCCAAGAACCCGGCCGTCGTCCTCCCCGACGCCGACATGGACATGAGCACCCGCATCCTGGCCGACAGCGCCTTCGGCTGCGCCGGCCAGCGCTGCCTGGCGACCTCCGTGGTGATCACGGTCGGCGAGGCCCGCGACGCGTTCAGCGAGCGGATCGTCGACGACGCCCACACCCGCCGCGTCGGCTTCGGCCTGGACGACGGCGTGCAGATGGGCCCGGTGATCAGCGCGGCGAGCCGCGAGCGCATCCACGGCCTGGTGGACGCGGGCGTGCGCGAGGGGGGGCGCCTGCTGGCCGACGGCCGCGGCGCCACCGTCGACGGCTTCGCCGATGGCTACTTCCTCCACCCGACCGTCGTGGCGGACGTCGACCCGCACGGGGACTTCGCGCACACCGAGATCTTCGGGCCGGTGCTCACGATGCTCCACGCCGACACGCTCGACGACGCCATCGCCCTCGCCAACGCCCGCGCCTTCGGCAACCAGGCCTGCCTGTTCACGACCTCCGGCGCCGCCGCCCGCGCGTTCCGCCACGAGGTGAGGGCCGGCAACGTCGGCATCAACCTCGGCGTCGCGGCGCCGATGGCCTACTTCCCCTTCAGCGGCTGGGGCGAGTCCTTCTTCGGTGACCTCCACGGGCAGGGGCGCCACGCGGTCGAGTTCTTCACCGAGACCAAGGTCGTCATCGAGCGCTGGCCGAGCGCCTGGTCGCGGCGGTTCTAGCGCCCCCCGCGGGCCCGGACCGGTGTCAGCGCGGATGCGGCGGCACGATGGGTGGGGTGACGGGCTCGCCGTGCTCCGGCAGCCCTCGCAACTCCTCCCGCGTCATGCCGAGGACGATCCGCGTCCCCTCGCCCTCGTCGCGCACCGACAGGCGATGCGCGGCGATGGACACGGCGTGCGATCCGATGCCCACGTAGCCGCCCACCTCGATGACGACGGACGCGACCCGGCCGTCGTCGCCGGTGACCACGTCGTTGACGGTGCCGATCTCGGTGCCCTGGCGGTCGTGCACGATGGCGCCGCGGAGCGCGTCCGCCGTCGGCAACGCGCCGCCCTCGTCCGGCTCGCGAGCGGACCGGACACCCATCACGTTCGTGTCGCTGCCGTCCTTCATCGTGGCTCCCTCCGACACCCGCAGCGGCGCCCGGCAAGCCTGCGCGCGCGCCACGGCGCGTCCGAACCATGGTAGCACGGGTGTTCGGCGGATTCCATGATCTCTCAGACGTGGTTTACGCGAGCGCACCACGTCCGCGAAGGTGACGCTACGAAGGTATCCAGCCGCTCGGCGCGGGGTCCCCCGCGGGCCGAGGCGCCCGATCGGCCGCGACCGCGCGCGCCGTCCGGGCCAGGCGGCGGGCCTCGCGCAGCGGGGCCGGCGTCCGCGCCGCGCCCGCGATCGCCTGGACGACCGCCAGCGCGGTCGCGGGGTCCGTCCGCCACGCCGCATGCGCGACCAGCGGTCGGGCGCCGGCCCGCGTCCGTACGAGGTAGGCGACGACCTCACCGTCCAGCGCGAGCGGCCGGGGCCCACGGGCCGTGTCGTCGCCCCCGGGTCCGGCGTCCACGGCGACGAGCGGCCGGTCGGTGACCCCCACGGTCGGCAGGTCGAGCGCGGCACCGAGGTGGAGCGCGAGCCCGGCGCGGCGCGGATGGTCGCGGCCGGTCGCGTCGACCAGCAGCACGTCCGGCCGCACCGCCAGACCCGCGACCGCCCGCGCGAGGAGGGGTCCGGCGCGCAGCGCCAGCAGGCCCGGCGCGTAGCCGGCGGCGGTCGTCCCGGCGATCACCGCCGCGGCGACCCGGCGGCCGCCCTCGAAGGTCGCGGCCGCCGCCCACGCCGGCTCGGCGCCGGCGGCGAGGGCCCCTGCGTCCTCCGCGAAGCACACGAAGCCCGCGCCCACGCGCGGCGCGGGCCCGGGCCAGTACGGCGGCGGCGCCATGCCCGCCAGCCGCCGCTGCAGCGCCTCGAGCGCGGCCGCATCGCTCGGCCACGGCACGCGCACGCGCGACCCCCGTTCGTCAGCCTTCCCCGTCGTCGATCCCGTGGAACGCGAAGAGCAGCGACCGCACCCGCTGCAGCATGCCGTCGATCTCGATGTCGACCCCGCTGCGGCGGCCGGCGTCCGAGAGCAGCGTGCGGTCGCGCAGGCCGCCCGTCCACTCGGTGGTCTCGAGCAGCACGCCGCCCATGCCGAAGCTCATCGCGTCGTGGTGCTCCTGGTCGCCGCACAGGACGCTCCAGGCGAGGGCCCAGCCGCGCACGGTGTTCTCGACGTGGTAACCGCCACCACCGGTCGCCAGGATCGGCTTGCCCAGCCCGCGCACGCGCTCGAGCACGTCGGCGTAGGCGTTGTTGCTCAGGTGCAGGTGCGCGAGCGGATCGCCGGCCAGCGCGTCCATGCCGATCTCGACGACGATGACGTCCGGATCGAAGGCGCGCATGAGCGGCAGCGCCCCCTCCTCGAAGACCCTCACCCACGCCTCGTCGTAGGTGCCGACCGGCAGCGGGAAGTTGACGGCGTACCCGCGCCCTTCGCCGTGGCCGATCTCCTCCTCGAAGCCGGTGCCCGGGAAGAGCGTCTTGCCGCTCTCGTGCAGCGACACCGTCATCACGTCCCGACGGTCGTAGAACGCGTCCTGGACGCCGTCGCAGTGGTGGGCGTCGACGTCGAGGAACAGCACCCGCTTGCCGGCCCGCGTCAGCGTCTCGCAGGCGAGGACGACGTCGTTGACGTAGCAGAAGCCGGACGCCCGCGCCGGGTGCGCGTGGTGGAAGCCGCCGGACGGGTTGAAGGCCAGGTCGGCCTCGCCCGCCAGGATGAGCTCCGCGGCCGTGACCGAGCCACCGGCGGCCAGGCTGACGTAGTCGAGCATCCCCGGGAAGATGGGGCAGTCGGGCGTCCCCAGGCCCATCGACAGCGCCTGCAGGTCGTGCTCGCCCATCCCGCCGCGGTGCAGCGCGTCCAGGTAGCCGGGGTCGTGGAAGCGCTCGAGCTCGGCGCGGGAGAGCTTGCGTGGCGGCACCACCGTGCGGTCGCCGCCGTGCATCATGCCCATGGTGTCGACCGTGCGGTACGTCAGGCCCGCGCGCCGCGTGTCGAACGGACAGGCGGGCGGGTAACCGCCCTCGTCGAGTCGATCGGTGAAGATGAACGCCTTCATGCGCGCCGCCGCCTTCCTTCCCTGCTCGCCGCGCGAGGCGCGGCCACGAGTGTCATCCGCTGCGCCGCAGCCCGCGGCTCGCCACCTCGGCGACCGCGCCTCGGCCCGGCGCGACCCCGTCAGGATACCGTGGACGGCCGGCGCACCCGTGACCCGGCCGCCGTCGGGTACGATGACCGCGCCGCCCCCGCCCGGGCGGCATGGAGGCTCCACCCCATGCTCAGCTCCCTGCTCTACCCCGCATCCGTCGCCGTCTTCGGCGCGTCCCGCACCCCGGGCAAAGTGGGCTACGAGGTCGTCGCCAACCTCAAGGACGCCGGCTTCGAAGGCGCGATCGTGCCGGTCAACCCGACCGCGGACGAGATCCTCGGCCTTCCCTGCTTCCCCAACCTGAAGGCGTACGGCAAGCCGATCGAACTCGGCGTGATCGCGGTGCCCACCAAGATGGTGCGCTCGGCCGTCGACGACGCCATTCACGGTGGCGCCAAGGCGATCGTCGTCATCACGGCCGGCTTCAAGGAGGTCAACGAGGAGGGCGCCGAGATGGAGCACGAGATCGAGCGCCTGTGCACCTCGCGCGGCGTCAAGCTCGTCGGTCCCAACTGCCTCGGCGTCATCAACACCGACCACGCGATGAACGCGTCCTTCGCCAGTCACATGCCGCGCGCCGGCAACATCTCCGTGATCTCGCAGTCGGGCGCGCTGCTCACCGCCATCCTCGACCTCGCCGCCGCCCGCGACCTCGGCCTCGGCAAGCTCGTCAGCATGGGCAACAAGGCGCAGTTGGACGAGACCGACTTCCTGACGGCGCTCGCCTCGGACGAGCAGACCAAGGTCATCGTCGGCTACCTGGAGAGCATCGCCTCGGGCGACGACTTCATCCGCGCCGCCCAGCAGGCGACGACGCACAAGCCGGTCATCGTCTTCAAGGCCGGCACGACCACGGCCGGCGTCAAGGCCGCCTCGTCCCACACGGGCAGCCTGGCAGGCACCGACGTCGCCTACGGCGCGGCCTTCGTGCGCTCCGGGGTCATCCGCGCGGACACCTTCGAGTCGATGTTCGACTACGCGACCGCGTTCGCGATGCAGCCGCTGCCCAAGGGCGATCGCGTGGCGATCATCACCAACGCCGGCGGTCCCGGCATCATGGCGGCGGACGCCGTGGAGAACGCCGGGATGAAGGTCAGCCCGCTCGGCGGCGGGGCCGCCACCGCGCTCGCCTCCAAGCTGCCGGCCGCGGCCAGCGTCGGCAACCCGATCGACGTGCTGGGCGACGCCGACCCGGAGCGCTACGTCATGGCCGTCGACGCAGCCCAGGACGATCCCGACATCGACGCGATCGTCGTCATCCTGACCCCCCAGGCGATGACCCGCCCGGCCGAGACGGCCCGCGCGATCGCGGCCGCCAGCCGCGGCGAGAAGCCGGTCCTGGCCTCCTTCATGGGTGGCGCCGACGTCATGCCCGGCCGCGCGGAGCTCACCGCCGCCAACCTGCCCGACTACCCCTCGCCCGAGCGTGCGGTCGCGGCCCTGCGGGCGATGGTCGACTACGCCAAGTGGCTCGATCGCCCGCCGCGGGTCATCACCCGCTTCGGCGTCAACCGGCGCCGCGTGGAGCGCATCATCCGCCGCCACCTCAAGGTGGGCCAGCTGCAGGTGGGCGAGGCGCAGGCGAAGGCGATCCTGGACGCCTACGACTTCAACGTGCCGCCCGGCCAGCTGGCGATGACCGTCGAGGAGGCCGTCGACGTCGCCGAGCGGATCGGCTACCCGGTGGCGATGAAGATCGCCTCCCCCGACGTCATCCACAAGTCGGACCTCGGGGGCGTCAAGCTGAACCTCGGTTCGCCCGACGCCGTGCGCGACGCGTTCGACCTGATGATGATGCGCATCCCGCAGCGCGTCCCGACGGCGCGCATCGAGGGCGTGTACCTGGAGTCGATGGTCGGCCGCGGCCGCGAGATCATCCTGGGCATGACGCGCGACCCGCAGTTCGGCCCGATGCTGATGTTCGGCCTCGGCGGCATCTTCGTGGAGGTGATGAAGGACGTGACCTTCCACATCGCGCCGATCACCAAGGAGGAGTCGCTGCAGATGCTGCGCTCGACCAAGTCGTTCGCCCTGCTCAAGGGCGTCCGCGGGCAGGCGTCGGTCGATCTCGACGCCATCGCCGAGGCGCTGCAGCGCATCAGCCAGCTCGTCACGGACTTCCCGCAGATCGTCGAGATGGACATCAACCCCTTCATCGTGGGCACGGTGGGCAGCGAGTCGATCGCCGCCGACGCCCGCATCACGCTCCAGGAACCCGAGGCTTGAGGCATGGCAGCGATGCGTCTGAACTGGGTCGACCCCGATTGGCAGGAGACCTACGCGGAGCAGATCGAGACGCCGGAGAAGGCGGTCCGCCGCATCCGGCCCGGCGATCGCGTG
>JAABRV010000097.1 GCA_011390735.1 Trueperaceae bacterium
CCGCTCCAGCAGCGTCTCCACGGTCGACGCGCAGTTCGCACCGCGGGCCGCCTCGAGCTCGCCGCGCGTGACGGGCTGATGGTACGCGACGAGCGCCAGCGTCTCGAGCGCGGCCGCGGAGAGGTTCGGCAGCGGCGGCGGCGCCAGCAGGCTCACGAGCTGCGGCGCGATCGCGGGCGACACGACCAGCTGGTAGCCGCCGGCGACCGCCTCGATCTCCACCCCGAGCGACGCGGCCTCCAGCGTCTGCTGCAGGTCCTTCAGGGAGCGCTCCAGGCCCTCCGGCGACACCTCCAGCAGCCGCAGCAGGTCCTTGGCCGGCACCGGCCGACCCGCCGCCAGCAGGGCCGCACAGAGGCGCGCGCGGAGCGTCGTCATCCCGAGGATGCTCGCACCCCGGGGCGAGGCGCGTCAAGGCGCTGCGGTCCGCCTCGACCGGCTCCCGCACGCACCGCGCGGCCGCGTCTTCACGGCGGGGCATGGACCGTCCCCTCGCGCCACGCGAGCGCACCCTCGAAGCCGGCCTGCACCCGCACGCGGTACCAGTCGTCGGCCTGCGCGACCTCGGCGAGCTCGAGGTCGCAGGCGGCGACGTCGTCGGGCGCCGTCGGCGCCGGCCACGCGCCGTCGGCCGCGCGGGTCTCCCCGGCCGCGGCGAGGGCCTCGGCCACCGCCCGCTCCGCCGCCGCCCCGGCGACCGCGCCGCGCTCGGCGCCCAGCGCCAGGCGGTAGTGCAGGAAGGCCGTCGTGAGCATGGCCGCCAGCAGGGCCCACGTCGCCAGCGTCAGGAACAGGACGCCGACGAGCACGAAGCCGCGTCGGGCCGTCATGGGTGCGGCTCCGCGCAGGGGGCGTGGGGCAGCCCCACCGCATACGTCCTGACGTCGCCGTCCGTCCACGACAGCTCGACGCGCAGGCCCGTCCAGCGCGTGACGGCGTCGTGCTCGAGCGGGCGCCAGGCACCGACCTCGTCGCGACCTGCCAGCACGCGGAAGCCGGTGACGTCCTCGAGCCACGGCTGGCGCGCGTGCGGCAGCGTGCGGTGGTACAGCGCGGGCCTGCCGCCACCGTCGAGGCCGGCGAAGACCTCCACGGTCTCCGGGTCGGTGTCGCCCAGGTCGACGCCGTGGACCCGCGCCCGCTGGCCGCCGTCCGCCACGTGGAGCCCGCAGCCGTCGAGACCGCGCCCGGCCAGCGCCAGCGCCCCGCCGACGAGCTGGGGCACCGCCGTCTTCCGCTGCCCCGCGATCGCCCGGGCGTCGATCACGCCGTTCAGGCGGCGGCTCGACTGGCCGGTGGCCGCGGCCAACGACAGGACCAGCGAGCCGATCGCCAGGGCCACGAGCACCTCGACCAGCGTGAGACCGCGACCGCTCATGAGCGGCGGCACCGGTCGACGAGGTCGGGGGCGTCGATACTGGCGAGCACGGCCTCGGCGCGGCGCGTGAGGGCGGCGGCCGCGCTCACCGTGGCCACGACCGCGGGCACCTGGATGGCGACCAGCGTCAGCGCCACCAGGACCTCGACGAGGGTGAAACCGCGCCGCCTCACCGCATCTCCCAGCGGACGCGGCCGAGGGACGAGACGATCACGGCCGCCTGCTGACCGCGGTACGCGAGGAGGATCGTCGTGTTGCCGACGCCGCCGCCGTCGCAGGTCCGGGGGAGGCCGTCGGGGGTGAAGAGGAGGCCGCGGGGAGGCTCCGAGATCTCGGCCCTCTCGGCCAACCACCCCACCGACCCACCCCGCGCTGGACCGCACGTGGACCCGAACACGGCTACCGCCTGACCGCTCACGGCGGCACGGGCACGTGCCACGGCGACGGCTCGGGCGAGCAAACGGGCGTCTCGCGCCACACCGTCCTCCGGGCGCCGTGCCAGCCACGAGCCGACCAGCAGGAGCAGCGCGAGGACGATCAGCAGTTCGACGAGGCTGAGGCCGGTGCGGTGGATCACGCGTCCATGCTGACGCCCGCACCGGAGGCGCGGGGCTTGCCGTCAACTTCTGCCCAACCACGCCGGGTCTCGGCCGAGACGCGTCGCGCTGCGCCCCGCCGGAGGGCGCCGGACCGCAGCGGTTCACGGGCTACTCGACCCCGTGTCCGCCCCTCAGGTACGGCATCGCGAGATCGTAACCGAGGTCACGCGCGATGCGAACCGCCTCGAACCGGTCCGACGCGCCCAGCCGCACGAAGAGCATCGCCGTGTGCGACTTGACCGTCTCGGTTCCCAGCCCAAGCGCCTCGGCGATCTCGCGGTTCCCCAGGCCCGCCAACAGTCCGCCCAAAACGTCCTGCTCCCGAGGCGTGAGCGCCGGCAGCGGCGCCGTCGTGGGGAAGCTGCGTTCGCTCGGATCGCCAAGGATGCGATCGATCTCCAGCAGGATGTGGTGCGGGTCGGTCTCCTTCGAGAAGAAGGCCGATGCCCCGCTCCGACGAACCGCCTCGACGATGGCAGGTGCATCCGCCGTCGACAAGACGACGAAGGGAACGCCGAACCGCAAGGCGCCGGCAGCGAGTTCCAGCCCGAAACCGTCCGGGAGCAGGAGGTCGACGACCAGCAGGCGTGTCCGGGCCGTCAGCAGCCGGCGGGCGCTCGTGAGATCGCTCGCCTCGACGATCGGCTCTCGGGGTCGCGCGAGGCGCCAGGCGGCGACGAAACCGAGTCGGAACAGCGGGTGGTCGTCCACCACGAGCGCTGGAGCGTTCGACACGTCGCGCTCGCGGCCGGCCATCAGACGTACACCAGAACGACGGTGCCTGACGTATCGGATCGTTCGATGGCGACGCGGCCGCCAACGAGCTCGGCCAGACGCGAGGCGATCTGGAACCCGTAGCCGTGCAGGCCGGAGGCGACGGCATCATCCGACGTCCGCTGCATCCCGGGGCCGTCGTCCGCCACGATGACGAGGCCGTCGTAGACCCGCACCGTCACGGCCGTTCGGGCGTAGCGGACGGCGTTGTCCACGACGTTGCGCAGCGCCCGTTCGAGAACGGCGCGCGGCACGCGCCGTTCGAAGCGTTTCTCGATCTCCACGGCCAACGACACCGGAGATCGCGCCGCCACCGAGGCGACGACGTCCTCCACCAGGGCCGCGACGTCGACGGGCGCGGGCCCGGGCGCCGGGAGCATCTCGGGGCTCCTCATGAGCACCACGAGGTCACTCGTCATGCTCCGCGCTCGTTCGATCTCACGATCGACCAGGTCCGCCGTATCTGCCGGGAGAACGACGTCGCCGCCGGCGATCGTTCGCCCCTGCGTCAGCACGGTCGCGATCGCCCGCAGGTCGGTCCGCACGTCGTGCGCGAGCGCACCGATCGCCGTGGCAAGCCGGCGCTCGCGGCCCCGCGCCGTCTCGACGAGATGCCGCACCGCCGATAGCAGCCGGTCCAGCTCGTCCACCGTGTGCAGCGGGGCGTTGGGAAGATCATTGCCGGTGTCGGCGATGTGTTCGATGCGGGCCGCGGCCGCGAAGATCGGTGCGGTCACCGCCTCCGCAAGCAGTCGCGCGATGACGAAGCAGAGGAAGAAGAGGACGGCGCCAGCCGCGATGAAGCCGACCACGAAACTCGCAGAAGACCACGCCGCAGGCGCGAGGAACGAGATCCAGACCAAGGCCGGTGCCAGGATCGCCACGCAGAGCGCCGTGCCGACCGCCACGGTCAAGCGCCAGCGCAGCGACAGAGCCTAGCCCTCCCCCGTACTCAGCACCGCCAGGAACGCCTCCTGCGGCACCTCCACCGTCCCCAACTGCTTCATCCGCGCCTTGCCCTTCTTCTGCTTCTCGAGCAGCTTCTTCTTCCGGGTGATGTCGCCACCGTAGCACTTGGACAGAACGTCCTTGCGGAAGGCCTTCACAGTCGAGCGGGCGAGGATCTTGCCGCCGATGGCGGCCTGGACGGGGATCGTGAACATCTGCCGGGGGATGACCTCGGCCATGCGGTCGACGATGCGGCGGCCGACCTCGTAGGCCTTGTCGCGGTGGGAGATGATCGACAGCGCGTCGACCTTCTCCTCGTTGACGAGCACGTCGACCTTGACGAGGTCGCCGGGCCGGTAGGCGAGCGGGTGGTAGTCCATGCTGGCGTAGCCGCGGGTGAGCGACTTGAGGCGGTCGTGGAAGTCGTAGAGGATCTCGCCGAAGGGGACCTCGTAGTGCAGCTCGACGCGGCGGCCGTGGTAGACCATGTCCTGGAACGCCCCCCGCTTCTCCTGCACGAGCCCCATGACGTTGCCGACGTAGGTCTCGGGCACGAAGACGCTGAGCCGCACCCAGGGCTCGGCGATCTCCTCGATGCGGTCGGGGCTGGGGAGCTGGCTGGGGTTCTGGACCTCGATGAAGGCGCCATCGGTGGTGCGCACGTGGTACACGACGCCGGGCGCGGTGGCGATGAGCGCCTGGTCGAACTCGCGCTCCAGCCGCGCCTGCACGATGTCGGCGTGCAGCAGGCCGAGGAAGCCGCAGCGGAAGCCGAAGCCGAGCGCCTCGCTGGTCTCGGGCTCGAAGCTGAACGCGGCGTCGTTGAGCCGCAGCTTCTCGAGCGCCTCGCGCAGCTTGGGGTACTCCTCGTTGTCGGTCGGGTAGAGGCCGGAGAAGACGACGGGCATGGCCGGCTTGAAGCCGGGGATGGGGGCGCCGGCGGGGCGGTCGGCGGAGGTGACGGTGTCGCCGATCTGGGTGTCGGCGATGTCCTTGATGCCGGCCGTGAACCAGCCGACCTCCCCCACCCCGAGCGACTCGCAGACCGTGGGCTCCGGCCGGAAGAAGCCGACCTTGTCGACCTCGATCGTCTTGCCGGTCGAGGCGATCTTCACGCGGTCGCCGTGGGCGATGCGACCGTCGAAGACGCGGATGAACGCGATGACGCCCTGGTAGGAGTCGTAGACGGCGTCGAAGATCAGCGCCCGCAGGCCGGCGTCGGGGTCGCCCTGGGGCGGCGGCAGGTGCCGGACGATGCCCTCGAGCACGGCGCGGGTGTTCTCGCCGGTCTTGGCCGAGGTGGGCACCGCGTGGTCACCGGGGATGCCGATGACCTCCTCGAGCTCCTCGATCGCGCCGGCGACGTCGGCCGACGGCAGGTCGATCTTGTTGATGACCGGCAGCACCTCGAGGCCGTTGTCGACGGCGAGGTAGGCGTTCTGGATCGTCTGCGCCTCGACCCCCTGGGCGGCGTCGATGACCAGCAGCACGCCCTCGCAGGCCCGTAGCGCGCGCGACACCTCGTAGTTGAAGTCGACGTGCCCGGGGGTGTCGATGAGGTTGAAGAGGTACGTCTCGCCGTCGTCGGCCTTGTAGTACAGGCGCATGGGCGTGGCCTTGATCGTGATGCCCCGCTCGCGCTCGAGCTCCAGCGTGTCGAGCATCTGATCCCGCTTCTCGCGCTCCGACACGCTCTGGGTGAGGTCCAGGATGCGGTCGGCGAGGGTCGACTTGCCGTGGTCGACGTGGGCGATGATCGAGAAGTTGCGGATCTTCATCGCGCCCATCGTACATGGGGCCCCGTCGCGGCGGGGGCCGCGGTGGACGCTTGGGGCGCCGTCGGACACGGCGCTCGTGGCGCACGCCGAGCGCTGGGCCGCGGGATGCCGCGAACCCGCCCGCCGCTACCCCCGCCGCTCGGCGAAGAACGACGCCAGCAGCGCCGCCGATTCGCGGGCGCGCACGCCGCCGCGCACCTCGACGCGCCGCTTCCAGCGCTCGCCGCCGAGGTCGGCGACGCCCCCCAGCGCGCCCTCCCGCAGGTTGGGCGCGCCGAACACGACGCGCGCGACGTGCGCCGAGAGGACCGCGCCGAAGCACATCGGGCAGGGCTCGAGCGTCACCACGAGCGTCGCGCCCGTCAGGCGCCAGTCGCCGGCGGCGGCCGCCGCGGCGCGCAGCGCGAGCACCTCGGCGTGCGCGGTCGGGTCGTGCTCCGTGCGGCTGCGGTTGGCCCCGCGGCCCAGGACCTCACCGTCGCGCAGGACGAGCGCCCCCACCGGCAGTTCGCCGGCCTCCCCCGCCGCCCGGGCCAACGCGAGCGCCTCGCGCATCGCCCGCTCGTCGTCGTCCTCGACCAACACGGCTCCGCCGCCCTCCGGCCGCAACAGCCCCTCGGCCCACACGACCTCGTCGCCGCGGGCGAGCAGGCGCAGCCCGTCGCGCGCCTCGCGCGGGACGCGGGCGTCGATGAGCACGTCGGACAGCGACCGGTGCCCGCCGGGCAGGCGCACGACGTCGCCGGGCCGACGGGCGCGCAGCTCGAGCGCCCCGCGCGCCAGCACGTCGGCACCGACGCCGCCGGGCAACTCCTCGGGACGCGCGATCCGCCGCTCGGCCGGGCGCTTCGATGCCCGCACCACCGCGACCCGGCCGTAGGCCACCCGCCACCAGGCCCCCGCGCCCACCGACGCGCGCCACGGGTCGCCGTCGTCGAGGTGGGCGCGGGCCGTCTCGATGCGGTGCAGGTCCACCTCGACGCCCGCGCCCGCGAGCAGCGCGGCCAGCACCTCGCGCTGCACGGCCACCGGCTGCCGCGCGAGCGCGTGGGCGTCGACCCCGTCCGCGGCCGCGGCGGCGACCGACGCCGCGCCCCTGCCTGCGTCGACCGACGCCGCGCCCCTGCCTGCGTCGACCGACGCCGCGCCCCCGGCGACGGCGGCCGACGAGCCGCCGGGCGTCATGGCGGCGACACCCTCGTCCTCGCCGAAGGACCGCTCGGGCCCCAGCAGGGCGGCGGCGCCGCGCACGCGGCGGCGCGCCTCGTCGCGCACGAAGGCGGCCGCGTCGCGCTGCACGGTCGCGAGGCGCGCCAGGCGGTGCGTCGCCCCCGGCGCGTACGACTCGAGCCGCGGCAGGACGGCGTGCCGCACCCACGCGCGGGCGCGCTCCAGGTCGGCGTTGGTCGGATCGTCGCGCCAGGCTCGGCCGTGCCGATCGAGCCAGGCACGCAGCTCGCCGCGCCCGATCGTCAGCAGCGGGCGCACCAGCCGCCCGCGGCGCGCGGCCATGCCGCGCAGGTAGGCGGAGCCGCGCAGCGCCTGCAGCACGACCGTCTCGGCCTGGTCGTCGACCGTGTGGGCGAGCAGCACGACGTCGGCGCCCGCCGCGCGGGCCATCCGATGCAGCGACGACCGGCGCAGCCGGCGGGCCGTCTCCTCCAGGTTCCAGCCGCGGCGGTCGGCCGCCGCGCGGACCTCGACGCGCTCGGCGCGGAACGTCGCCCCGACGGCCGCCGCCAGGTCGCGCGCGAAGGCGGCGTCCTCCTCCGACTCGGGGCGCAGGGCGTGGTCGACGTGCAGCAGGACGAGGTCGACGCCGCGCTCGGCGAGCATCCAGGCCAGCGCGACGGAGTCGCCGCCACCCGAGACGCCGAGCGCGAAGCGCCGGGCCTCGGGCGCCAACTCGCGCAGGCGCCCGCCGACGACGTCGACGAGTTCGCGGCCGTCGGCCGGCGCCGGGGTCCGCGCGTGGGGGTCGTGCTCGGGCACGTCGCCATCATCCCACGCGACGCCGGGGCGCCTGCCCCGCGAGCCGACGGCGACCCGAACACCGGTCGCGCGGGCAGGAGCGACGGCGCCCGACCACCTGGTACGCTCGCGCCATGCCGCGCCGCCGCACCGTCGTGCTCGTCGTCCTCGACTCCGTGGGACTCGGCGCCCTGCCGGACGCCGCCGAGTTCGGCGTGACGCCCGAGGCGCCCCATGGCGACGCGGGCGCCCACACCCTCGACCACGCGCTGGCGGCCGCCGACGTCGACCTGCCGAACCTGACGCGCCTGGGACTCGGCATGGTGCCCGGCGTGACGAGCCTGCCGACCCACGACGCGCCCACGGGCGCCTTCGGGCGCATGCGCGAGCGCTCGAAGGCGAAGGACACGACGACCGGCCACTGGGAGTTCGTGGGCGTCGAGCTCGAGCGCCCGTTCCGCACCTACGAGCGCTTCCCGGACGAGGTGATGGACGCCTTCGACGCCGCCACCGGCCGCGGTCACCTCGGCAACCGGCCCGCATCGGGCACCGTCGTCCTCGACGAACTCGGCGAGGAACACCTGGCGAGTGGGGCCCCGATCGTCTACACCAGCGCCGACAGCGTCTTCCAGGTGGCGACCCACACGGACGTCGTTCCACTGGCGACGCTCTACGCCTGGTGCGAGGCGGCGCGCGAGATCCTCACGGGCGACCACCTCGTCGCCCGGGTCATCGCGCGACCGTTCGATGGCGCCCCGGGCGCCTGGCGGCGGCTGCACGAGCACCGCCACGACTACGCGGTCGAGCCGCCCGTCCCCACCGTGCTCGATGCGCTGAAGGACGCCGGCCGGGAGGTGGTGGGCATCGGCAAGATCCCCGACATCTACGCGCACCGCGGCATCACCCGCAGGGTGCCGACCCGCGACGACATGGACGGCGTCGACCGCACGATCGAGGTCCTGCGCGGCGGTGTCGACGGCCTGGCGTTCGCCAACCTCGTCGGCTTCGACGCGATCTACGGGCACCGCCGCGACGCACCCGGCTACGCCCGCGCGCTGGCCGCCTTCGACGCGCGCCTGCCGGAGCTCCTCGCGGCCCTCGGCCCCGACGACCTGCTCATGCTGGTGAGCGACCACGGCAACGACCCCACCTGGCACGGCACCGACCACACCCGCGAGCACGGCCTCCTGCTGGTGGCGGGACCCGGCGTGGTCCCCAGGCCGATCCCCACCCGCGACACCTTCGCCGACGTCGGCGCCACGGTCGCGGAGTTGCTGGGCGTCCCCTGGCACGGCACCGGCACCTCGTTCGCGAAGCTGCTCTTCCAGCAGCCCTACTGATCCACGACGAAACCGACGCCGACCGCGCGCCCGAACACCGAGCGAGCGCGCAGCGCGAAGCGGAGCCACCCCCGCACGGCCCAGGCACGCCGCAAGCGCCGAAGGCGCGAAGCGGAACCCCCACCCACCCCAACTCGGCGCGAGCGAGCGCCGCTCACGAAGCGGGGTCCGGCCCCGCGTCCGAGGCCGTTGGCAGCGAAAGCTGACTCCAGGCCTCGGACG
>JAABRV010000098.1 GCA_011390735.1 Trueperaceae bacterium
GGTTGAAGGTGCGCAGGCGCCCGAGGTCGACCCGGCCCGCCTCGTGGGCAGCGACGAGCTCGTCGTAGACGGCCTCCATGGTTCGGCCGGTGGCGCAGCCGAGGACGAGGTCCGGCTTCGCGCTCACGCGGTCGGCGACGATGCGCGCCACGAGGCGCGCCACGTGCGCCGCGGACGGGCGGATGAGGATCTCCACGGTGATGGTCTACCACGGGGCGCGCGCGCACGTCGGCTCGCCGCTCCGGTGGGGGGAGCTTCACGCCGGCGCCCACGGCAGGGCGTTAGCATGACGCATGCTGGAGCCTTCGCTCGATCTCTACGGTGAGGCGGCCGAGCGGGTCGAGGGCCTGCTCGTCGACCTCCTCACGCAGAGCCGCGCCCGCTACGCGCTGCTGATCGACCGCCAGGGCTTCGTCATCCTGCACCGCCGTGCCGCCTGGGCGCCGAAACCACCGTCCCTCGATTCGCTGGCGACGCTGATCGCGTCGAACCACTCGGCGAACGAGGCGATCGCCCAGCTCTTCGGCGAGGCGAGCTTCCGCGAGACGGTGCAGCAGAGCGACGGGGTCGGCACCTACGTCGAGTCCGTCGGCGACAAGGCGCTGCTGGTGACGGTGTTCGATGCCTCCGCGCCGCTCGGCAAGGTCAAGCTCTTCACCAAACGCGCGCTGGAGCGCATCCAGGCGGTGCTCGAGGAGACCCGCGAGGCGGCCCCGGTGGCCGACATCGGCGGTAGCTTCAGCGTCCACGCCGGCGCGCTGCTCGACGAGCTGTTCGGGGACGGGAAGACGCCATGAGCACGATCAACTTCGCCGCCCGCGAGATCAACTTCAAGCTCGTCTACTACGGGCCGGGGCTCTCGGGCAAGACCACGAACCTCAAGCAGATCCATGCGCACGTGCCGGTGGAGTCGAAGGGCGAGATGGTCTCCCTGCAGACGGAGGACGAGCGCACCCTCTTCTTCGACTTCCTGCCCCTCGACCTGGGGAAGGTCAACGGCTTCAAGACCCGCTTCCACCTCTACACGGTGCCCGGTCAGGTCTTCTACAACGCCAGCCGGCGGCTCATCCTGCGTGGCGTGGACGGCGTCGTGTTCGTGGCCGACTCCGCCCCCAACCGGCTGCGCGCCAACGCCGAGTCGCTGCGCAACCTGCGGGAGAACCTGGCGGAGCACGGCCTGTCGTTGGGGGACCTCCCCTACGTCATCCAGCTGAACAAGCGCGACCTCGCCGACGCCCTGCCGGTCGACATGATCCGGGCCGTGCTCGACCCGGACGGCGTCGCGCCGCTCTTCGAGGCGGTCGCCCAGCGCCACGTCGGCGTGATCGAGCCGCTCAAGGCCGTGTCGAAGCTGGTGCTGGAGAAGCTGGCGCAGCGCGCCTGAACCCGTGGGCTCGCCGTCGGGGCGCGTGCGTGAGCGGCGCGTCCGAACGGCCCCGCCCGGGGCCTACGCCGCCCTCCAGGCGCGGTAGCCTGGGCCCATGAGGCAGACCCCGCTGCACGACGAGCACGTCGCCCTCGACGGGCGCATGGTCGACTTCGCCGGTTGGCGCATGCCGATCCAGTACCCGACCGGCATCCCCCAGGAGCATCTCGCCGTGCGCCAGGACGCGGGCGTCTTCGACGTCAGCCACATGGGGCAACTTCGCGTGCTGGGACCCGACGCCACGGCCTTCCTCTCGTGGGCGACGCTCAACGACCCGGCGAAGCTGCGGCCGGGCCGGGGGCAGTACAGCATGCTGCAGAACGACCGCGGCGGCCTGATCGACGACCTCTACGTCTACCGCGACGTCGACGAGAGCTTCCTGGTGGTCGCCAACGCCGCCAACGTCGACGCGGTCTTCGGCCACCTCCAGGCGCTCGCGGTGGCGCCCACGCCGGGCCCCTTCCGGGTCGTCGTCCGCGACGAGTCGGACGCATGGGCCCTGTTGGCCGTCCAGGGCCCGAGCGCGGCCACCAAGCTCGATCGTCTGGTGGACGCCGACCTGACCGCCGTCCGCAAGAACCGCCTGGTCGACACGACCCTCTCGGGGATGCCGGTGCGGCTGGCGCGCACGGGGTACACCGGCGAGGACGGCTTCGAGATCTTCTGCCGGCCCGTCGACGCCGCCGCCGTCTGGCGGCTGCTGCTCGAGGCAGGCGTGACGCCGTGCGGCCTGGGCGCGCGCGACACGCTGCGCCTGGAGGCCGGCTTCCCCCTCTTCGGGCACGAGCTCGACGAGCGCAGCAACCCGCTGTGCACGCCCTTCGCGTGGGTGGTCAAGGACAAGCCGGCGTTCGGCCTGGAGACGCTGCGCGCCGGTGGCTGCCCGCGGCGCCTGATCGGCCTCGTCCTCGAGGGGCGCGGCATCGCGCGCGACGGCTACCGCGTGCTCGACGAGGCCGGCGGCGAGATCGGGCGGGTCACCTCGGGCACGGTCTCGCCGCTCACCCGAACGAGCATCGCGCTGGCCTGGGTCGACGCGGCGCACGCCGACGAGGGCACCCGCATCGCCGTCGAGATCCGCGGGCAACCCGTCGCCGCGACCGTCACGCCGCCCCCCTTCTACCGTCCGTGAGTCCCTGTACGCTGAACAGCCGAGGAGAACAGCCATGAAGATCCCGCAAGAGCTTCGCTTCGCCGCCTCCCACGAATGGGCCACCGAGCCGGCCGACGGTGTCGTCACCGTCGGGATCACCGATTTCGCCCAGGACCAGTTGGGCGACGTCGTGTTCGTCGAGCTGCCCGAGGTCGGGCGCCAACTGGCGGCCGGCGAGGCGGCCGCGGTCGTCGAGTCGGTGAAGACGGCGTCCGACATCTACGCGCCGCTGGCCGGCGAGGTCATCGAGGTCAACGGCGCGCTGCTCGATGCGCCCGAGGCGATCAACACCGACGCCTACGGTGAGGGCTGGCTGTTCCGGCTGCGGGTGGCGGACGCCGGCGCGTGGGGCGGGATGCTGGACGCCGACGCCTACGCGGCGGTGGCCGAGGAAGGCTGAGCATGCCCTACGTCCCGCACACCGACGACGACGTCCGGCGGGCGCTGGCGGCGATCGGCGTGGACGACGTCGACGACCTGTTCGCGGACGTGCCGGCGGAGATCCTCGATCCCCCACTCGACCTCCCGGAGCCGATGGACGAGGTCGCGCTGCTCGCCCACCTCGACGCACTCGCCGCCCTCGACCAGCAGGCGGTCCCGACGTTCCTCGGCGGCGGCGTCCGCCGCCACTTCATCCCCGCCGTCACGCCGCGGCTGGCGATGCAGGGCGAGTTCGTCACCGCCTACACGCCCTACCAGGCCGAGGTCGCGCAGGGTGTCCTGCAGTCGACGTTCGAGTTCCAGACGATGATGTCGGAGCTCACCGGGCTGCCGATCGCCAACGCGTCGATGTACGACGGCGCCTCGGCCGTCGCCGAGGCCGCCCTGCTCGCCGTCCGGCAGACGCACCGCGAGACCGTCATGGTGTCGCGGGCCGTCCACCCCGAGACCCGCGAGGTGCTCCAGACCTACCTGTGGCCGCTGGACATCGACATCGAGGTCGTCGACCTGGAGCCGTCGCTCACCACGCCGGTGCCCGCCGTCGGCGACCACGTGGCGGCCCTGATCGTCCAGGACCCGAACCACCTCGGGTACCTGGAGGACATGCCGGCGATGGCGGCCGCGGCCCACGCGGCGGGCGCGCTGCTGATCGCCGTGGTCGATCCCCTGGCGCTCGCCGTGCTGCGCGAGCCCGGCAGCTACGGCGCGGACGTCGCCGTCGGCGACGGGCAGGTGCTCGGCGTGCCGATGCAGTTCGGCGGCCCCGCCTTCGGCTTCATGGTCGTGACCGACGGCCTGCTGCGGCAGCTGCCCGGACGGCTCGTGGGCCAGACGAGCGACGTCGACGGGCGTCGGGCGTTCGTGTTGACGCTGCAGGCGCGCGAGCAGCACATCCGCCGCTCCAAGGCGAAGTCCAACATCTGCTCGAACCACCAGTTGGCGGCCCTCCTCGCCACCGTCAACATGGCGGCGCTCGGCCCGACCGGCCTGCGCGAGATGGCCGAGGGGACCGTTCGGCGTGCGCATCAGCTGGCCGCGGCGCTGCGGGCCGCCGGCGCGGACGTGGCGGCGAACGAGCGCTTCTTCGCGGAGTTCGTGCTGCGCACGCGGGCGGAGGGCGCCACGGTGCGCCGCCGGCTGGCCAAGCGCGGCGTCCGGGCCGGCGTTCCCGTGCCCGCGGAGTACGGCATCGGCAACGGCGTCACGCTGGCGGCGACCGAACTGACGACGGACGCCGACGTCGAGGCCCTGCTCGCCGCGCTCCACGACGTCGGCGAGCTGGGCGTGGTCGGCACGGAGGTGGTCGCATGAGCGACTTCCCGCTCGTGTTCGAACGGGGCGCCGCCGGGCGCCGGGCCGCCCGGCCGCCGGTGACCGACGGCGCCAGCATGGCCGAACTCCTGGGCGAGGAGGCGCTGCGCGCCGACCCGCCTCGCCTGCCCGAGGTCTCGGAGCTCGACCTGGTGCGCCACTACACGCAGTTGGCCCACCGGCAGTTCTCGATCGACGGCAACTTCTACCCGCTCGGCAGCTGCACCATGAAGTACAACCCCAAGCTGCACGAGGACGCGGCCGAGCGTTTCCTCGACCTGCACCCCTACCAGGACCCCGACCATGCGCAGGGCATCCTGGCGCTCCTGCACGATCTGCAGCGCGACCTGGCGACGATCACCGGGATGGACGCGATCAGCCTGCAGCCGGCGGCCGGCGCGCACGGGGAGCTGACCGGGATCCTCATGATCCGCGCGTACCACGAGGCCAACGGCGAGGGCGAGCAGCGGCGCGTCGTCATCTGCCCCGACGGCGCCCACGGCACCAACCCCGCGACCGCGTCGATGGCGGGCTACGACGTCGTCGAGGTCCCCACGGGACCCGACGGCGAGGTCGACATCGAGGCCTTCGAGGCGGCGCTCGGCCCGGACACGGCCGCGGTCATGTTGACGAACCCCAACACCCTCGGCATCTTCGAACGGCGCATCCTGCGGATGTCCGAGGCCGCCCACGCGGTCGGCGCCCAGCTGTACTACGACGGCGCCAACCTCAACGCGGTGGTCGGGCGGGCACGCCCGGGCGACATGGGCTTCGACGTCGTGCACCTCAACCTGCACAAGACCTTCACCACCCCGCACGGCGGGGGTGGCCCGGGGACCGGTCCCGTCGGCGTCAAGGCGCACCTGGCGCCGTACCTGCCCGTGCCGCTGGTGGCGCGTGAGGGCGACCGTTACGTCCTGGATGCCGAGCGCCCGCGGTCGATCGGGCGCATGCGCAGCTTCTACGGCAACGTCGGCAACCTCGTCCGCGCCTACGCTTACATCCGCACCCTCGGCGCCGAGGGCCTGCGGCGGGTGAGCAGCATGGCCGTCCTCAACGCCAACTACCTGAGGGTGAAGATGAAGGAGGCGGGCTTCACGATCGCCTTCGACCGCGTCAACATGCACGAGTTCGTCGCGCAGCCCCCCGCCGGGATGCGCACGCTCGACATCGCCAAGGCGCTGCTCGATCACGGCGTCCACCCGATGACGGTCTACTTCCCGTTGATCGTCAAGGAGGCGATGATGGTCGAGCCGACCGAGACGGAGTCGCTCGAGACGCTCGACGCCTACGCGGCCACCCTGGCGGAGGTCTTGCGGCGCGCCGAGGCCGACCCGGCCTACCTGGCCGAGGCGCCGCGTCACACGCCGGTGCGCCGTCTCGACGAGACGACCGCCGCCCGCAAGCCCGTGCTGCGCCACGGCTTCGGGGACCTCTGAGGGCACGCGCTTGCCCGCGGCCGCCCCAGCGAGCGGCCCGCCCCGGTCATCCGGGGCGGGCCGCCTGCTTGGAGCGTCGAGCGGGTCTCAGCCGCAGCCGCCGCTGCCTTCGCCGTCGGGGGCCGCCCGTCCGTCCGTGCGGAAGCTGCTGCCGCAGCCGCAGGCGCTGGTGGCGTTGGGGTTCGTGACGTGGAAGCCGCCGCCCATCATGTTCTCGACGTAGTCGATCTCGCTGCCGCGCAGCAGCGGCCAGCTGCGGGGGTCGACGACCACGCGGGCGCCCCCATCGGCGAACTCGCGGTCGCCTTCGAGCCGCTGCTCGTCGATCGACATGCCGTAGCTGTAACCGGAGCAGCCCCCGGACTTGATGAACACGCGGATCGCCGCGCCGGCCGGCTGGTCGGCCAGGAGCGCGGACGCCTTGGCCGCGCCGGCGGCCGAGAACGTGACCCGCTCGAGTGGATCGGCTGGCGGTCGCGCGTCGGGGCTCGACGCGTGGTGGGTCTGTGGCACGGGCACCTCCGGTCATCCCTAGCGATTCACTAGGTTGGGTATAGCACGAGCGCGCCGTCGCGTCGCCCACGCGCGCGACGGGGCGGTCGCGGCGGAGCCCGACACAAGAAGGCGGCCCCCGCCAGGGGGCCGCACGCGATCGGTTGGCGGGCGCAGAAGGACTCGAACCCTCGACCTACGGTTTTGGAGACCGCCGCTCTACCGACTGAGCTATACGCCCCCGCGCCGACCGCGGCGAGGATGCTACCACGCCGCCAACCGCGTGCCAAGGCGTCCGCTCGCCGCGCGCGGTTCGCGCGGCGGCGTTCCGCGGGCCCTCGTTTGGTGGCGAGGCGCCCGGAGGGCGGCGGCCCACCGTGGTAGCCTTCCCGCGTGAGAGCCGCCTTCCGTACCTGGCTTCGAACCGCACCCACACTGCGCTGGGGCCTGATCGCGCTGCTCCTGGCCAGCGGCGTGCTCGGCGCGCTGCAGCCTCGTGCCGCCGCCCAGCCGAGCGACGCCGTGTGGCTGATCCCCATCGACACCGAGATCACCGCCGCCACCGCTCAGTTCGTGCGCGCGCGCGTCGATCGAGCGAACCGCGAGCAGCCGCTCGCGCTGCTCTTCTACGTCGACACGCCGGGCGGCTCGGTGACGGCCATGCAGCGCATCGTCGAGGACATCCTCAACCGCGCTCAGGTGCCCACGCTGGCCGTCGTCCGCAACGCCTTCTCGGCGGGCGCCCTCATCGCGATGGCGGCCGAGCAGGTCGCCATGCTGCCCGGGTCCGCGATCGGGGCCGCGACGCCCATCGTCGCCACGCCGCTCGGCATCGCCCCCGTCGAGGAGAAGTTCAACTCCGCCATCCGCGGCGAGTTCCGCGCCGTCGCCGAGGCCCGCGGTCGCGATCCCCGCATCGCCGAGGGCATGGTCGATGCCCGCATCGAGGTCCCCGGCATCGCGAGCAGCGAGGAGTTGGTGACCCTGACGGGCGGTCAGGCGGTCGAGTACGGAATCGCCGACCTCGAGGTGCGCACGGTGCAGGAGGCGCTGGAGCGCTTCGGCTACGCCGGCGCCCGCCTGGAGCGTCTCGAGCGCAACCTCACCGAACGCGTGGGCACCTGGCTGGCCAACCCGATCATCGTCGCCGTCCTGCTGGTGCTCGGCATCGGCGGGCTGCTGTTGGAGTTCTTCAGTCCCGGTTTCGGCATCCCGGGGGGCATCGGCCTGCTGGCCCTCGCCCTCCTCGCGCTCACGGCCGTGGTCGCGACCCCGGCGGGCGCCTTCGACCTGGCGCTGATCCTCGTGGGGGTGGTGCTCCTCGCGGTCGAGGCCCTGGTCATCCCCGGCTTCGGCGTGGCCGGCGTCCTGGGGATCGGCGTGCTGGCGTACGCGATCTTCCGTGTCTTCCAGGAGAGCTGGCTGACCGTGCTCGGTACGAGCACCGTGCTGGCGGGCCTCATGCTCGCCGGCCTGCTGTGGTTCCTGCCGTACTCGCGCATCGCGGGGCGTCTGCGCCTGGCCACCCGCATCGGCCGTGCGCCCGATGAGGGCGTCGTGGTCCCTGGACGCGCCGGTGAGCGCGTCGATCTCGAGGGTGCCGTCGGCACGGCGCTCACCGACCTCCGCCCGGCGGGGCTCGCGCGCTTCGGCGACGAACGCATCGACGTCGTGACCCTGGGCGACTTCATCGTCGCCGGGAGCCCGGTCCGCGTCGTGCGGGTCGAGGGCAACCGCGTGACCGTCCGCACCCACACCCCATCGACCGAGGCGCCCGCCGACGCGGCCGCCAGCGCGAACTGAAGGAGCTCACCCATGGATATCGGAATCCTCGTCCTCGCCGGCGCCATCATCCTCTTCTTCCTCATCCTCTTCACGGTGATCCCCGTCGGCCTGTGGGTCTCCGCGGTGGCGGCCGGCGTCAAGGTCAGCCTCCTGAGCCTCGTCGCCATGCGGCTTCGGCGCGTTCCGCCGCACCGGATCATCCTCCCCCTGATCAAGGCCGACAAGGCCGGCATCGACGTGAGCCAGGACCAGCTCGAGGCGCACTTCCTGGCCGGCGGCAACGTCGACCGCGTGGTCGATGCCCTCATCGCCGCCGACAAGGCGCGCATCGCCCTCCCCTTCGACCGCGCGGCGGCGATCGACCTCGCGGGCCGCGACGTGCTCGATGCGGTGAAGGTGTCGGTCAACCCGCGCGTCATCCAGACGCCGAACGTCTCCGCCGTGGCCAAGGACGGCATCGAACTGATCAGCACGGCACGCGTCACGGTGCGCGCGAACCTGGAACGGCTCGTCGGCGGTGCGGGTGAAGAGACGATCATCGCGCGCGTCGGCGAGGGCATCGTGTCGTCGATCGGATCGACCGACACCCACAAGAAGGTGCTGGAGAACCCGGACGTGATCTCGAAGACGGTGCTCTCGAAGGGCCTCGACGCCGGCACGGCCTTCGAGATCCTGTCGATCGACATCGCCGACGTCAACGTGGGGCGCAACATCGGCGCCGAGCTGCAGACCGACCAGGCCGAGGCCGACAAGCGCGTCGCGCAGGCCAAGGCCGAGGAGCGACGGGCGATGGCCGTCGCGGCCGAGCAGGAGAACCGCGCCCACGTCGAGGCGATGCGTGCCAAGGTCGTCGAGGCGGAGGCCCAGGTGCCGCTGGCGATCGCGGAGGCCTTCAAGGCCGGTAACCTCGGCGTGAT
>JAABRV010000099.1 GCA_011390735.1 Trueperaceae bacterium
TCGCCTGGAGGCACGATTCGGTCCGGCGAGGGTGTAGACTTCCTCGCTTGGCGCGGGGCCGGCCGGCAACGGCCCGCCGCCCCAGCGCAGCGAGAGGATCCACCATGGCGCACCTGTTGCGTGGCGTGGCCGCGGGGGGAACCCTGCGCGTCATCGCCGCCGATACCACCGACCTCGTCGCGGAGGCGCTCGCGCGCCACGACGCGGCCCTGACCGCGGGCGCCGCCCTCGGCCGGACGCTGACGGCGTCGCTGCTGCTCTCCCACGTGCTGCTCAAGGACCACCGCGACCGCGTGACGGTCAAGATCGACGGTGGCGGCCCGCTCGGCGGCGTCATCGCCGACGCCGGCCTCGATGGGACCGTGCGCGGCTACGCGAGGGCGCCGCAGGTCGAGCTGCCACCCCGGGCCGATGGCAAGCTTGACGTGGGCGGCGCCGTCGGCCGCGACGGCCACATCGAGGTCATCCGCTCGCACGCGCCCTACGGCGACCCCTACGCCTCGAGCGTCGAGCTGGCGTCGGGCGAGATCGCCGAGGACGTCGCGACGTTCCTGGCGCGGTCCGAGCAGATCGCCTCGGCGGTGCTGCTGGGGGTGAGCTTCGACGACGCCACGGGCGGGACGAACGGTGCCCCGGCCGCGAGACGCGTCCGGCGCGCCGGCGGCGTCATCCTGCAGGCGCTTCCCGGCGCCGAGGAGGCCGCGCTCACGCTGCTGGAGGCCAACGTGCGCGCGTTCGGCCAGCTGACCGACGCCCTCGCCCGTCAGGACCTGCTGCAGGTGATGGAGGAGCTGACCTGGGGCCTCGAGCTGGAACTGCTCACCCAGCAGGCGCTGCCCCTCGCGTTCCGCTGCCGCTGCAGCGACGAGAAGGCGCTGGCCGCCGTGGCCTACCTCACGCCCAGCGAGCGCGCCGAGATGGTGGCGGAGGCTGGCGGCGCCGAGGTGGTCTGCCACTGGTGCGGCGAGGCGCGCTTCGTCGACGGCGCGGCGATGGCCACGCTCAGCGGGCACGAGGTGCGCTGCCCCGACTGCGGCGCCCTGTGGTACCGCGAGGGCGCGACCACCATGGTGCGCGACGAGGAGCGTTGCGCCTGCGGTCGGAAGGTGGCGCTGACCGCCTGACGGCGGCATCGGCCGTGCGCCTCGGACCCAGGACGCTCGTCGCGCTGGCGCTGCTGGTGGTCTTCTGGGCCTCCGCGTTCCCCGCGATCAAGCTCGGGCTCGAGGGCCTGGGCCCGGCGCACCTGACCCTGGCGCGCCACCTTGTGGCGTCGCTGACGTTCGTGCCGTTCCTGCTCGCGTTCCGGGCCCGCAGGTGGCCCGCGTGGCGCGACGCCCCCAAGTTCCTCGGGCTCGGGGTGGTCGGCATCGCCACCTACCACCTGGCGCTCAACTTCGGCGAGGTGCACGTCTCGGCCGGCGCGAGCAGCCTCATCATCGCGACGGCGCCGGCCCTCACGGCGCTGATCGCCTGGTGGCTGACCGGCGACCGGCTGCCGGCGCTCGGCTGGTGGGGCACGGCGATCGCCTTCGCGGGCGTGGCCCTGATCGTCCTCGGCGACGGCGCCGTCGGCGTCATCCACCCCGCCGCCGGCCTGATCCTCGTCTCGGCCACGGCGACCGCGTTCTTCGCGGTGCTCCAGCGGCCCTTCCTGACGCGCTACCGGCCGCTCGAGGTGACGGCCTACGTCACCTGGGGCGGCACCCTGCCGCTGCTGGTGTTCCTGCCCGGACTGCCGCAGGCGCTGGCGTCCGCGGGGAGCGCCCCGCTGCTGGCGACGCTGCACCTGGGGGTCGTCCCCTCGGCGATCGCCTACACGCTGTTCGCGGTCGCCCTGCAGCGCGCGCCGGCGCCGATCGTCACGTCGTTCCTCTACCTGATCCCGGTGGTCGCGCTGCTGCTCTCCTGGTGGTGGCTGGGCGAGGTGCCCAGCCTCCTGACGCTGATCGGCGGCGCCGTGGCCGTGACCGGGCTGGTGCTGGTCCAGCGCTCGCGGCGGGCCGCGCGGCAGCGACCGGCGCCGGTCATCCGGTGAGCCGGCGGCGCGCAGCGCCCGCTCGCGCGTCCGGGGCCGTCAGCCCGGCCGCGGACGCCCGAGCCGCCGCTCCGTGCCGGCGGCCAGGCGCGCGAGGTTGTCGCGGTGCCGCCACACCGAGAGCAGCGCGAGCGCGAAGGCGAGCAGCGTCTTCGAGAGGCTGGCGTCGCCCAGGATGACGAGCATGATGGGCGCGCTGCACACGGCGACCAGCGACGCCAGCGAGACCATGCGCCCGAACGCCAGCGCCAGCACGAAGATCAGCAGGCCCGTCAGCGTGATCCACGGGTCGAGGACGACGAACACCCCGAGCGTGGTCGCCACGCCCTTGCCGCCGCGGAACCGGAGGAAGACGTTGAAGCCGTTGCCCAGCACGGCCGCCAGTGCGGAGGCGACCACCCACCACGGGTCGAGCCCGAGCAGGGTGGGGACCATCACCGCCGCGACGCCCTTCAGCGGGTCGATCAGCATGACGGCGAGCGCCGACCACGGCCCCACCGAGCGCAGGACGTTGGTGGCGCCGATGTTGCCGGAGCCCGCCGACTGGATGTCGATGCCGCGCAGCCGCGCCACGATCAGGCCCGTCGGGATGGCGCCCATGAAGTACGCCAGCAGCACGACGGCCAGGCCCAGCAGGACGTCGATCATCGGGGTCCCCGCGCGATTCGGGCCCGGTCCGGGACGGGTCGCATGGCCCCATCGTAACGGCACGCGGGCGCCCATGGCGGTAGGCTCGCGAGGATGACCCAGGACGTCCTCTTGCTCCTCGCTTTCGCGCTCGTCGGCGCTGCGGCCGTCGGCTGGACGCGGCGGCTGGCGCCGCTCGCCTCCGAGCTCCCGCTCAAGACGCTGCTGGCGGCCGCGGCCGCTGGCACGGTGGTGGTGGCCACCCTCGCCGGCGCCACCGTCGCGCCCGCCCTGCGCTGGCTCGTGCTCGCCCTCGGCATCGCGTGGGTCGCGGGCCCGCTGTCGCTACCCACGCTCGCCAGGGCCGGCCTGTGGCGCGCCGCGGACGCCCTGGTGGCGGCGCTCTACTGGACGCCGGCCGGCCGCGACGGCGCCCGCCGCCTGCTGGTTCAGGTCGCCTTGCAGCGCGGCGAGGGCGAGGCGGCGCTGGCCCGCCTGCCCGCGACCGAGGCGGGTGCGATGGCCGCCCAGGCGCACGCCCTGCGCGAGGACTGGGACGCCGTGCTGGCGACCGACCTGCCCGCCGGCCGCGCCGGGGTCGCCGGCCAGGTCGCCCGGGTGGAGGCGCTGCTGGCCACGGGCCGGCGATCGGAGGCCGCCGAGACGGCCGCGATGCTGCGGCGCGAGGTCGAGTCCGGCGCACCCGATCCCGTCGCCTACCGCGCGATGGTCGTGGCCGAGGTCTTGGTCGACGCCGAGCTCGGCAACCTGCGGCGGGTGCAGGAGGCCCTGCGCACGCCGCCAGCGGGCGTGCCGCCCGAGGTGTGGTACGGGCTCGTCGCCCGCGCCGCGGAGCAGGCCGGCGAGGCCGAAGCCGCGCTCAAGCTGCACGCCGAGGCCTACCGGGTGGCGGCGCCCGCGCGGCGCGGGCGCCACGCGCGGGCGCTCCAGGCCGCCGGTCGTCCGCTGCCGACGCCGGTGCGCGCCGCGGGGCGCAGCGGCGCGACCCTCGCGCTGGTCGTCGTCATCGGCCTGGCGTACGCCGGCCAGGTGCTCCTCGACCGCCTCGCCGGGAGCTTCCAGCTCGACGGCTTCTCGGTCGCGGCGAGCTCGATCGCGGCCGCCTTCGTCCTCGGCGTCCCCGACTTCCCCGCGGCGGACGCCGCCTGGCGCTTCCTCGCCTACGCGTTCGTCCACGGCAACCTGGTGCACGTCGGCTTCAACCTGTGGGTGCTGTTCGACCTGGGACGCATGGTCGAGGCCCGCCGCGGGGCCGGTTACCTGGTGGCGGCCTTCGCCGTCGGCACCGCCATGGGCGCCTACCTGACGAGCATCGCGCAGTCGGGCGCGACGGTCCTGCTCGTCGGCGCCTCGGGCGGCGTGCTCGGCGTGGCCGGGGCGCTGCTCGCCGACGTCAGCCGCCGGCGCGACCAGGGCGATCGCCAGCTGCTCGGCAGCCTGCTCCAGTGGATGCTGCTCATCGGCTTCATCTCGCTGGCGATCCCCAACGTCTCGCTGTGGGGGCACGTCGGTGGCGTGGTCGGCGGCCTGCTGTGGGGCTTCGCCCGGCAGGGGCTGCCGGCCGACCGGCGGATCGACGTCGCGGCCGGGGCCGCGGGCGCGTTGGCGCTCGCCTGGGCCCTCGGCCAGGCGCTGCGGGTGGCGTCGCTGCTGCTCTAGGGGCGTTCGGCGATCGCGGTCAGGGGGCCACGGGCACGCCGCAGACGCTGGTCGTCGTGAGCAGCGCGTCGAGGCACAGGACGCCGGCGCCGTATTCGGCGCTGCTCGTTCCCGGGTTCTTCGCCGCGGCGGTCCGCATCGCCGCCTCGACGGCGGCGGGGTCGTCGCGGTACCGCGTGGGGTCGCTCGCGATGAGCAGGGCCGCGGAGGCCGCGGCGAGGGGCGTGGCCATCGAGGTGCCCTGCAGGGACCCGTACGCGTCGTCCGCGGAACCCAGGGTGGAGAGGAGGCCGGCGCCGCTCGTCGACCTTCCGCCGGGCGCCATGAAGTCGATCCGCCCCTCGCCGTAATCGGAGAACCCCGAGCGCAGGCCGCTCTCGTCGACGCTGCCGATGGACAGCACCTCGGGGTAGGCGGCCGGGAAGTCGACGCCGCCATCCACGCCGACCCCGCCCGAACCGTTGCCGGCCGCCGCGAACAAGACGACGTCCTCGCACCGGGCGTCGATGACCGCGCTGCGGAGTTCCGGCGAGGAGAAGCCGAACTGGCCCTCGGCCCCGAGCGACATGTTGATGACGTCGACGGGGGTCGGGTTCGTGTACGTCGTGCCGTTCGGCGCCCGGATCGTCAGCCCCGAGGCCCACCTCAGGGCCGCCACGAGGTCGCTGATGGTGGCGCCGCCGTCGTCGGAGAAGACCTTGATGGGCTGCGCCCGCACGCGTCCGTGGGACGCGAGGCCGACGATGCCCACGCCGTTGCCCTCCTGGGCCACGGCGAGCCCGGCGACGTGCGAGCCGTGACCGTCCCCGTCGACGACGCTCGCCGAGGGCGCAACACCGGTCGAGAAGCCGACCAGGTTGATCCCGGGGACGAGGCCGGAGACCAGGTCCTCGTGCGAGGTCCGCGCGCCGGTGTCGATGATGGCGACGATCACGTCGTCGGCGAGGACCTCCGCGGGGCCGAGGCGGCCCTCGGCGAAGCCGAAGGCGTCCAACCACCACTGCGACCCACCGACGTACGCGGGATCGTCCGGGTCGCCGGCGGGCGTGGCGAGCGGGCGGAGGACGGGGCCATCGAGCTCGACCCACAGGACGCCGGGCTGCCGAGCCATGCGGCTCGCGAGGGCGACCGGCGAGGGCGTCGCGAACAGCGTGGCCCCGCCGAGGTCGTGGGCCGCGCTGACCCACGCCGTGAGATCGGCGGGCAGGCGGTCGAGGGGGGCGGCGTCCACGCCACCGCCCAGCGGTTGCGCGGTCGCGACCCAGCGGACGATCACGCCCGTCGGGACGACCCCGGCCGCCGCGAACGCGGCGGCGCTGTGCTCGAGCGAGACCGGCTCGATCGACGCGTAGCGCGCCGAGGGGTCCGCCGGGCACGGCGCCGGCCCCGGGGTCGTGAAGGGATCGATCACGACGTCGAGCTCGACGCTCTGGCGGCCGGCCTGGACGCGCACGACGGCGAGCTCCGTGGTCGTCAGCCCCGTCCGATCGACCGAGACGACGACCGTGGTCGAGGCGCCGCCCTGGAGGCTGCCCGACGCCGGCGAGAAGGCCAGCCGCGACGACCCCGCGATCGACCACGACAGCATCGACGGCTCCTCGCCGGCGTTCTCGATGGTGAGCGTCGTCGTCGACAGGCCGGACGGGAACTCGAGCAGGCTCGGCGTGACGGAGAGCTCCGCGGGGAAGATCAACTGGCAGGCCGTCGCCGAGAGCCCGAGGACCATGAGGAGGGCGAGGCGCGCCCACGTCCGGCCTGCGTGTTTCATGTTCGGAGCATAGCCTGTCCTGGACGCGCCCCGGGTCGTGAAGTTCGCACGTGGGCGCGCCACGCGGGCGCCGACCGCGCCTCGCATTCGCTACACTTCGCCATGCCTGCCACCCCCCTCGCGCGCCGCAAGCTCCGCCACCTGCAGGCGTGCCTCGAGGGACCCGTCGACTACACGACCCGCACGCCGGGGTTCGAGCGCATCGACCTGCCCTACCGCGCGCTGCCGGAGCTCGACCTGGACGAGATCGACACCTCGGTGGTCTTCCTCGGCCGGCGCCTGCGGGCGCCGCTGCTCATCGGGGCGATGACGGGCGGGGCCGAGAAGGCCCGGGCGATCAACCGGAACCTGGCGGAGGCGGCGCAGCGGCTCGGCGTGGGGCTGATGCTCGGCTCGCAGCGGGTGATGCTCGAGGCGCCCGAGGCCGGGAGCAGCTTCCAGGTCCGCGACGTGGCGCCCGACGTGCTCCTCGTCGGCAACCTGGGGGCGGCCCAGCTACTGCGTGGGTACGGCGTGGCCGAGGCCCGGCGCGCGGTCGAGGAGGTGGGCGCGGACGCCCTCGCGTTCCACGCCAACCCCCTGCAGGAGGCGCTGCAGCCGGGCGGCGACGTGCGCTGGCGCGGCGTGGCGGCGCGGCTCGCGGAGGTCGTGCCGGAGGTGGGCGCGCCGGTGCTGCTCAAGGAGGTCGGCCACGGCATCAGCGGCGCGGTCGCCCGCTCGGTCGCGCGGGTGGGCTTCGCCGCGATCGACGTCGCGGGCGCCGGCGGCACCTCGTGGGCGCGGGTGGAGGCCCTGCTCCGCGACGGGGAGGTGCGCCGGCCCGACCTCGCCGAGTGGGGCCTGGCGACCGTGGAGGCGCTGCTCGAGGTGCGCGAGGCGCTCCCCGGCACGCCGCTGGTCGCCTCGGGAGGGGTCCGCAGCGGCCTGGACGTCGCCAAGTCGCTGGCGCTGGGCGCCCGCGTGGCCGCGGTCGCGCGCCCGCTGCTCGCGCCGGCCCTGGACTCGGCGGAGGCGGTGGAGGCGGCGCTGGTGGCGGTGATCGAGGAGCTTCGGCTCGTGATGCAACTCGTCGGGGCGCGCGACGTCGCGGCGCTCGCCACCGTGCCGTGGCGCACTCGTGTAGGCTGACGCCCATGGACCTCCAGATCGCTGGCAAGACCGCGCTCGTCACGGGCGCCTCGAAGGGCATCGGTTTCGCCGTGGCGTCCGCCCTGGCGGCGGAGGGCGCCCGCCTCGTCGTCAACGCGCGCGACGCGGGATCTCTGGGCGAGGCCGCCGAGCGGTTGCGTGCCCTGGGTGCCGAGGTGCACCCGGTGGCGGGCGACGTCTCGGAGCTCAAGCACGTCAAGTCGCTGCTCGCCGCGACCAGGGAGGCCGTGGGCGATCCGGCGATCCTGGTGTCGAACGCCGGCGGACCGCCGACGGGCCCGGCGCAGACGCTCGACGACACCGCCTGGGCGCGCGGCTTCGAGCTGACGCTGATGTCGGCCGTGCGGCTGGCGCGTGGCGTGGTGCCCGCGATGAAGGCGGCGGGCTGGGGCCGCATCGTGTTCGTCACCAGCCTGTCGGTCAAGGAGCCGATCGCCAACTTGACGCTGTCGAACGCCTTCCGGTCGGGCGTCACGGCCTTCGCCCGCACGCTCGCGAACGAGGTCGCCGAGCACGGCGTCACGGTGAACTCGGTCGCGCCGGGCTACACGCTCACCGAGCGACTCGACGAGCTCTTCGCCGACGACTACGCGCGCGCCCGGCTCGTCTCCACGATCCCCGCCCGGCGCTTCGCTGCGCCGGAGGAGGTCGCGTCGGCCGCGACCTACCTGTGCTCGGCGCAGGCCGCGTACGTCACGGGTCAGACGCTGCTGGTCGACGGCGGGATGGTCGGGGCGACGTACTGACGATCGCGGGCCCCGTGCGTGCCGGTGGCCGCGGTGGGGTCGCGGGGTCGTCCGCGCGACTTCCCACCCGGTACCCCATGGGGGTATAGTGACGGCCATGGACCGGTTCATCGACGACAACCTGCGCGCGCAGTTGAACGAAGCCTTCCAGCCCATCGAACGCGACGTCGAGATGCTCGTGTACACCTCGAGCCGCGTGGTGGTGCCCGGGCAGGAGCCCGCCGGCGAGGAGCAGGCGACCCTGCAGCTGGTACGCGAGGTGGCGGACACCTCCGAGCGGCTGTCCGTGGTCGAGCGCTCGCTCGGCGCCGACGAGGGCGCCCGCGCCCGCGGCATCACGCGCGCGCCGACGATCGTGCTGCGCGAGAAGGGCAGCGAGCGCGACAACGTGCGCTTCATCGGTCTGCCCGCCGGCTACGAGTTCCAGACGCTGGTCGAGGCGCTGCGCATGATCGGCAGCGGCGAGACCGGGCTCGGCGAGGAGAGCGCCGCCCAGATCGCGGCGGTCACCGAGCCGGTGCACCTGCAGGCGTTCGTCACCCCGACGTGCCCCTACTGCCCGCGGGCGGTCCTGTCGGCGTACCGGCTCGCGCTGGCGAACCCGAACGTCCTCGCCGAGGGCGTCGAGGCCAGCGAGTTCCCCGCGCTGGCGCAGCGCTACCCCGAGGCCCGCCTGATCGTCACCGGCAGCTTCGGCGACGCCTTCGCCGACGACCTGCGCGCCGAACCGAGCGACGCCTCCCTGTTCTTCGGACCGCACTTCGCCGGACGCGCGGTGACCTACCTCGGCGCGTCGCGCAGCACCTTCGAGGACGCCCTGCTGACGCTCGCCGAGGCCGAGCCGCGGCAGGGCGAGACGTGGCTCCTCGTCACCAGCGCGTGGCACATGCCGCGGGCGCTCGGCACCTTCCGCGCCGCCGGCTGGACCCTCACGCCCGTGCCGGTCGA
>JAABRV010000009.1 GCA_011390735.1 Trueperaceae bacterium
GCCCGTCGCCTCGCGTGCCTCGGCGGATCCCAACCCGACCTCGAACCCGTGCCGCGCAGGCGCGGCGACGCCCCGTGATCCTGGTCGACACGTCCGTCTGGGTCCGTCACCTGCGCGAGGGCGACGCCGACCTGGCGGCTGCCCTGGAGCGTGCCGAGGTGTGGGCGCATCCGTGGGTGATCGGGGAGTTGGCGTGCGGCCGGCTCTCGGATCGCGCCACCGTGCTCGAGCTCCTGCGCGCGCTGCCGACGACGCCCGTCGCCAGCGTCGACGAGGCGCTGGCGCTCATCGAGCGCCGCTCCCTGATGGGCCGCGGCATGGGGTGGGTCGACGCGCAGCTGCTCGCCTCGGCCTTGCTGGCCGGCGTCCCGATCTGGACGCTCGACCGGCGGCTAGCCGCGGTGGCCGCGGAGCTGGGGGTGGCGGCGGAGCCCCGGGGATGAGCGGGTCGCGTCGAGCGCGGGTACGCGGTCCGACCATGCGGGCAGCGGGACGTCGACCTACCGGAACCGGCACCTTACGTGTCAGGTAGCTCCCGTCCCACCCTGTGCTGCATGAACACCACGACCCGAACGATCCTCGGAACGTCCCTATTGATCCTCGCTCTCGTCCTCGTCGCGGCCGCCCCGGCGGCGGCGACCGCCGAGCCCGATCACCCGTTCGAGTTGGTCGAGGTCGCCCGCGGCGAGGCGACGTCCGCGGACGTGATGCTCGACGTGGACATGGGGCGCCTCGAGGTTCGTGGCCAGCCCAGCGGCGACGGGCGCGCACTCGTCGGCGTCGTCGATCTCGGGAACGCGCAGACGCTGGCGCGCACGGTGGATCCGGGCGCGCATCTGAACGTCAGCCTGCGGGGGCGCACCCCGCTCCGCCCGCGCGTCGTGCGGGCGGGCCCCTACTGGGACCTCAACCTCGCCGACGACCTGCCGGCCACCGTCGTCGTGCGCTCCCGCGTGGGCGAGACGATGCTCGACCTGCGCGGCACGGCGGTGCGGCGCGTGGAGCTCGACGCCGGCATCGGTGACCACGAGGTCTACCTGCCCGAGGGCGATACCGTGGCGCGCCTGACGACGTGGTTGGGCGATCTGGACGTCTACGTGCCCCGCGCCGCCATCGTGCGGGTCCACCTGGACGGCGGTCGCGAGCTGGACGCGCTGCCCGACGGTTTCGTCGCCGTGCCGGGCGGTTACGAGCGCGACGGTGCCGGCGCGACGATCGACCTGTCGCTCGGCGTGGGCCTGGGCGACGTGCGGGTGCGGACGTACTGAACCGCGACGGGTGCGCACGCTGACGCCAAGCGCACACCTCGCGGAGGCCACCGTCCCGTGCTTTCGGCTAGCGCCAGGTTCGCTCCGCCACCAACTCGGCCAGCGCCGGCGTCGCCCGCACCCGCACGACGCGGCCGTAGTCTCCCGGCGAGGCGCCGCGCTCGATCTCCACCAGCCCCAGGAAGTCGGCGAAGCGCCTCAGCACGCGCAGCTCGTATGCGCTGCGGACGACGTCGTGCGGCTCGCGCGGCCAGTTGCGCCAGCGCAGGTCCAAGGCCGCCTCGTCCACCGTCTGCGGGAAGGCGCGCAGGAAGCGCTCGGCGTAGAAGGCGCCGTCACGCCAGGTCGCGCCGTGGCGCAGCAGCTGCAGCAATGAGTAGGCCCAAGACGCCTGGACGATGTCGAGGTTGGGGTAGCCATCGGCGGAGTTCCAGGCGTACTTGGTGACGAACGCGTGGAACAGGGCGGCGTACACGCCGGCGGCCCCCGACCGGTCGAGGGTGCGGCGGAGCGCCCGGGTGGCGTGCCAGCGACCCCTTCGCAACGTCACCAGGCCCGCCATGCGCGAGACGAGCCGCGCCACGTGCAGACGGGCGAAGTCCAGCTCGCTCCGCACCGAGAGGTAGGGCGAGACCCGCCAGCCGGCCTCCTGGTAGCGCTCCAGGGCGGCAAGCACGTAGGCGCGCGGGAGGTTGCCCTTGGCCGTGGCCTTCAGACCGGCGTCGCCCAGTGCCTCGGCGAGGTCGAGCACCAGGTGGAGCAGTGCCGAACGCGGTACGGATCGCGGCACGTCGGCGACCACCAGGGGTCCGTCGGCGCCGAGCGGCTCGTACAGGAGCCGCCGCATGTCGTCCGCCGAGAGGCCGTCGAAGTCGTCGAGCGGGGCGGCGTTGCGCTCCGCGATGAGACCCGCGACGAACGCGTCGCGCTCCTCGTCGCTGTCGAACTCGCGCTCGGCTAGGGCGTCGCCGATCTCGTCGGCCAGGTCCGACATGATGCCCTCGCCGGCCGCTTCCCCGTCGTCGAGCGCGTCGGACGCCGGCGCCTGCTCGACGCTCAGCGGCAGGAGCGCGTCGAGGAGCCAGGTGGCGCGCAGTTCGGGCTCCTCGTCCGGGTGTTCGGCGGCGGCGAGCTCGACCAGCCCGAGGAAGGCGGCGAAGCGCAGGACGATGTCGACCACGAACGCGTCGAAGAAGGCCTGGTGGGCCTCCTCCTCGCCGGCGCCGGGCGCGGTCGCGATCACGGCGGGGGTGAGGCCGGCGACGAGGGCCGCGTAGAAGCGCGGCGAGCGCCAGTCGTCGCCGAAGCGCCGCAGCAGCAGCACCGTCAGTGGCCAGGTGGCATGCAGCGCCTCGGCGAAGCGGCCGGAGCCGTCGAGCGGGCGTCTCGCCCATGCCCGTAGGAGATGCGGCAGCAGGGCGTCGGCGTCCTCGGCCGCGAGCCGGCGCCCGGCGGCCGTGACCCGGACGCGTCCCACGCGGCGTTCGATCAGGCCAGCCGCCTCGGCGAGCCGCCGCGCGCTGCGGACGAAGGGCGCGTCCTCCTCGCCGCGCGCGTCCGCCGCACGGCTCCCCACCAGCTCACCGATCGCGCGCACCGTCTCCCCGTCGAAGGCACCGTCGAACGCCACGCGCACGCCGTCGTCCCCGAGGGCGGCGAGGACGGCGAGGACGCTCGCGACGGCCGGCACCTCCTCCGTTCCCTCGATGCGCTCGGGCACGTCGAAACCGACGTACGGATCGAGGGGGGCGCGCTCGAGGTCACGCAGGTCGAGCGGGTCGAGGCCCGTCCAGTGGGCGCGTTCGTCGTCGAGGTCCTGCGGGTCGGGTCGGTTCGGCATCGCGGCAGCTTCCTCCTCACGGCGTTCGGTGGGGATGGACCTATCATGGCGCTACGGGCGACGTGCGTGCCGGGGAGTGCTGCATCCGCGACGGGATGGACGAGGTCGTCCCGAAGCTGAAGGTCGCGGACACGCTGGTGCTGGCCACGCCGGTGTACATCCCGCTCCCCGAGCGGATGCAGGCCTTCATCAACCGGCTCTGCCCGATCGTCGAGCCGCGCCTCGACTTCCGCCACGGCCGCACCCGCGGCCGGTTGCGTGACGGCTACGCCCTGCGCTGCTTCGTCGCCGTAGCGACGGGCGGCTGGTGGGAACCGGAGAACTGCGACACCGTGGTGGGCATCGTCGAGGAGGTGCGCCTGCCGCTCGTTGCCGAGGAGCTGCGGCGGGTCTACAACACCTGGGTGTGAACGCGGCGCGCTGCGGGTGGCCTGACCCGGGACGACGGCCTACGCCGCGGCCGGACCCGGCCCTCGAACGCACTAAGGTGACGGCATGCCGCCTCTGGATGCGTCGGGTCGGTATGATGTTTCGTACGACACTGGAGGTCGTACGATGCCTGCCTCACGGATCACGATCACCCTCCCCGAGGACTTGGTCGAGCGGATCGACCGGCTCGAGCGAAACCGCAGCCGCTTCATCGCGGACGCCGTGGAGCGCGAGCTCCATCGCCGCCTGCGGGCGGAGCTGCGCCGCTCGCTCGACGCCCCGCACCCCGAGAGCGTGGAGGTCGCCGAGCAGGGCCTGGCGGCGTACCGCGACGCTCTGCCGGCCGAATCGGCGGACCTCGTCGATCCGGCGGAAGGGGTCCCGGTGGTGTGGCGCGACGGAGAGGGCTGGTCGCGGGTGGGCGAGCCGTGATCGAGCGCGGCAGCGTCGTGGTCGTCGATCTCGAGCCGACCTTCGGGCACGAGCAGCGGGGCCTGCGGCCGTGCGTGGTCGTGAGCGACCCGGAGGTCGTGACCGCGCAGCGCTACCCGCTGGTCGCGGTCGTCCCCGTCACCGGGCGCGTCGGCGAGGGCGCGCTGTACCCGTCGTTGGCCGCGGGCGGCAGCGGGCTGCTGCAGCCATCGTGGGCCCTGACGGATCACGTCCGCTCCGTCGACAAACGGCGCGTGCAGCGGCTGGTGGGCCGCGTCTCGGAGGCGGAGCTCGCCGCGATCGACCAGGGGTTGGGGCTCTACCTCGGGCTCGCGGGCTGACTCCGGTCTCCGGCGGCGCACATCCGAACTCGCCGCCGGTTCTCACATCCGCAGCTGCCGCGTGAGCTCTCCGAGGTCGGTGGTCGCCGCGCGCTGGCGGACGTCACCTTGGTAGCGGTCGAAGAGCGAGCGGCCGCGCTCGAGCTCGACGGCGAAGACTTCCTTGATACGCGCCGTGTCGATCGTGCGGCCGCCGCCGTAGTAGGCATCGGCCACCTTGCCGATGGCGTAGGTGGTGGCGAAGGTGGTGACGGCGCTGGTGGCCGTCTTGCCGATCTTGCCCGCGGTCTTGCCCGCGAGGCCGCGGATCGCGCCGCCGAAGAGCTTGCGGGCGAAGCCCTCCAGCACCTGGCCCGTCAGGCCGACGCCGGCGATGGCGAGCAGTTCGCGGATGCTCCCCTGGTCGAGGGCGTAGCCGTGCGCGCGGCCGATGTCGTGCACGGTCTTGAGCTGGACGGGCACGATCGCCATCGTCGCGAGCGACTGCGGCAGCAACTCCAGGCCGCCGGCCAGGATGGCGCGCTGCAGGACGAGGCGGTCGAGGTCCGGCGCCGCGGCAGCCGGTGCGGTCGCGGCGTCGGTCGCGACCTCCTGCGCGGCGGGCGGCGCCGTCACCAGCGCACCTCCCGGTGTCCCCGCCGCAGCGGGCGCCGTGCCCCCGCCCAGCGGCGCGTCGGCCAGCGCCTCGGCCTGCGCGATCGTCGCCATGGCGTCGTCGTGGGTGAGCCCGAGCGCGCGCTCGAGGGCGTCGAGGAAGGCGCGTTCCGCGGGCGACGTGTGGCCGTCGGCGTCGCAGGCGGCGACCGCCATCTCGAAGGCGTAGGCGCGCATGCCGGGGTCGGTGACGGCGGCGACGGCGTCCTCCATGCGGACGCGCCCGAGCAGCACGTCCTTGAACAGCCGCGCGGTGTCGACGCCGCCGAGGGCCTCGAACACCTCGGCCAGGCGCGTGCGCTCCGCGGGCCGCAGGCCGTCCGCTTGGGCGGCCATGAGGCAAAGGGCGGCGACGGCGTCGCGCTCGGAGAGCGTCGTCGGTGGCGTGATCGGGTCCATGAGCTAGTTTCGCCGCGCACGATGAGAGCGGGGCGAGGGCTGCAGGGGTGGGTCGGCACCGCCCCGGGCCCGAGGGACGCCGACCCCGCACGACATGGGGTGACGAAACCGGGGGTACGGGCGCCGATTCGTCGCCTTCGGGGCAGGATTCTGCCCGTTTCGAACGCGCGGGGTCGCGGGCCGCCGCAACCCCTTGACGGATCCCGCATATCGGGGTATGTTCGAATGCATCAAGCAAGAGCAGGCGCGGCGCCCCGAGGGGCGCCGGTTTCGTTGTGGCGCGGATGTGGGACGGTGCATGGCGTGCCGGCTCAGTGGGCGGTCGGGTAGCCCAACCGCCCCCGCGTCGCGGCCACCACGACCAGGGTCGCGGCGGTGATCGCGACGAAGGCGGTCACGTCGCCGATCGTGCTGCGGGGCGCGAGGGACGCCGCGACGTTGAAGCCCGCGTGGGCCAGGATGGCGATGAGGATGCTGCCACCGCTGCCGTTGGCCAGCCAGAGGTAGAGCACGCCCAGCTGGACGAGCGCCAGCAGCGTCAGCCAGAACCCCAGCGAACCGAAGCCGAGCGCGTGGTAGTAGCTGCCGTCGATGAACGCGAGGGGCAGGTGCCAGAGCGCCCAGATCGCGCCGATGGCGACGGCCGCCCACGCGGGCAGCGTCCGGCGTTGCCAGGCGTCCGCCGCGACGCCGCGCCAACCCGGCTCCTCCGCGAGGCCCGCCAGCAGCGCGACCGCGATCGCGCCCCCAACGGCCCCGACGCCGTAGGGGGGGAGGGCCGCGGCCGAGCCGGCGACGGCGGCCACGGCGGCGCCCAGGACGGCGGGACCCGCGGCCACCGCGACGAGGGCCCACCACCACGCGGCGGCGATCCAGCGCGGGTCCCAGACGCGACGCAGGAAGTCGCGCCGGTACGCGCGGTCGCTGCGCAGCACGAGCCACGCCGCCCCGAAGAGCGGGCCGAGGCCGCCCGCCATGTACAGCATGGCGCCGACCGGCTCGGCGACCGAGCGGCCGGCGGCCGCGGCCGTCCACCACAGCGTCCAGGTCCAGGCGAACGCGATGCCGAAGTACGCGCGGGCCGCCGGGGGCGCCCGGTGCTCCTCGCCCAGCTCGTTCGGGAGCATGGCTGAGGATACGTCGGTCAGGGATCAACGTGGCGACCCAGGGTCGCCCCGACACCGCGCATCTTGGCGCCTGCCGACGGTGCCGCCTGACCTTCCCATGATGTCGGCCGCGTACACCCAACTCGGAGGATCCGGCCCGCAGCGTCCAGCCATGCGTCGACCCGGTGGCCGCCCTCCACCAGGAGGAACGATGCCGCACCGCACTGCCCGTTTCGCCCTCGCCCTCGCCGTGGCCGGCGCGCTCGCGCTCGCCCACGCCCAGGAGGACCGCGTCACGCTGCGCTGGCTCGGCACCGCCGCCACCGGCGCCTTCGACGAGTCCGCCGCCGAGATCGTCGCCCACGACCCGGACAGCCAGCGGCTCTTCGTGGTCAACGCCATGTCGGGTCAGCTCGACGTCATCGACATCGCCGACCCCGGCGCGCCGCGCTTCGTCGCCACCCTGCAGGTGGGCGCCGAGGGCGAGGTCGCCAACAGCGTCGCCGTCCACGACGGCCTCGTCGCGGTCGCGGTCGAGGCGGCCGAGAAGACCGACCCGGGTCGCGTCGCCTTCTTCGACGCCGACGGCTCGCCGCTCGCGAGCGTGCAGGTGGGCGCCCTGCCCGACATGCTCACCTTCACCCCGGACGGCCGCCGCGTGGTCGTCGCCAACGAGGGCGAGCCCAACGACGACTACAGCGTCGACCCCGAGGGCAGCGTCAGCATCATCGACGTCGCGCGCAGCGCCGCCGGCCTCGACCTGACCGTCCGCACCGCCGACTTCCGCGACTACGACGCGGACGGCCCGCGCCACGCGCTCCTGCCCGACGCCGTGCGCGTCTTCGGTCCCGATGCCAGCGTGGCCCAGGACCTCGAGCCCGAGTACGTGGCGGTCTCGGCCGACGGGCGCAGCGCCTGGGTGGTCCTGCAGGAGAACAACGCCATCGCGATCGTCGACCTCGACGCGGCGCGCGTCACCGCCATCCGCCCGCTCGGCTTCAAGGACCACCGCGTCGCCGGCGCCGGCCTCGACGCCAGCGACCGCGATGGCGCCATCGCCATCCGCCCCTGGCCCGTGTTCGGCATGTACATGCCGGACGCCATCGCGGCCTTCGAGTGGCAGGGCGTCACCTACCTGCTCTCGGCCAACGAGGGCGACGCGCGCGACTACGACACCTTCGCCGAGGAGGCGCGCGTCAAGGACCTCGCGCTCGATCCCATCGCGTTCCCCGACGCCACGGCGCTGCAGGCCGACGAGCGCCTCGGCCGCCTGACCGTCACCACCACCCTCGGCGACACCGACGGCGACGGCCTGTTCGAGGAGCTGTACGCCTTCGGCGCGCGCTCGTTCTCCGTGTGGACCGCCCGCGGCGACCTGCTCTTCGACTCCGGCGACCAGTTCGAGCGGATCACGGCCGACCGCTACCCGGACTACTTCAACGCCAACAACGACGAGAACGGCGCCGGCACCTTCGAGTCGCGCTCCGACAACAAGGGCCCCGAGCCCGAGGGCATCACGATCGGCACGATCGACGGCGTGCCCTACGCCTTCATCGCCCTCGAGCGCGTCGGCGGGATCATGGTCTACGACCTCTCCGACCCCAGCGCGCCCGCCTTCGCCGGCTACGCCAACCACCGCGACTTCGAGGCCGACGCCGAGACCGCCGAGGCGCTCGACCTCGGCCCCGAGAGCGCGGCCTTCATCGCGGCCGAGCACAGCCCCACCGGCGCGCCGCTGCTCGTCGTGGCCAACGAGGTGTCGGGCAGCACGTCGATCTTCGAGGTGGTCGTGCGGCGCTGAGGCCGCACGACGATCGAGGGACTCCTCGCGGGGCGCGGCTTCCGGCCGCGCCCCATGCCATGTCATCCTCCGCCGCACCCCGTCACGGCCGCCCGCAGCGCGACGGCCGCGCGGTCGCCCACCTGGGGCGCCAGCACGTCCTGACGCGTGCCGTCGTCGTAGAGGATGGCGAGCGCGAACGGCCGGCCGGCGGCGACCTGCTCGACGAGCCACGCCACGAAGCGGGTGTCGTCGACGTAGAAGCTGTCGGTGTACGTGAAGGGCTTCACGGGCAGGGTGCCGGCCTCGCCGCTGCCGTCGAGGAAGCGCAGCTCCACGGCGCGCCCCAGGACGGGCCACAGCGTCGTGCCGCGCGCCTGCAGGACGCCGATCGTCAGGCCCCCGTCCCAGCAGGTCAGGCCGAACGACGCCACGTCCGCGGTCGTCACCACCGCGTAGCCGTCGCCGCTCCCCCAGGGCGACGGGACGCCGAAGGTGATCGCCAGCTCGACGTTGGCGTCGCCGTCGCCGTTGCCTTCAAGGACGTTGCCGAGCCCGTCCACTCCGGCGGCCGACTGCACGTAGACGCCGTACCGGGCGTTGTCGCGCAGCTCGCTGCGCTCGACGCGCACGACGGCGCCGCCCTGCGCCGCGACGCCGTCCTGGCCGTTGGCGACGAGCTGCGAGTCCAGCACCTCGCCGCGCGAGCCGATGTCGAACAGCAGGCCCGACTCGCCGTTGGCGCGCGCGGTCACGCGGGTCAGGCGCGGGGCGCCGGCCTGGTCGAACACGGCGCCCGAGAGCCCGTTGCCCACGAAGGCGGCGCCGTCCACGCGCACCTCGCCGAGGGTGGAGGCCGCCAGGCCGAACCTGCCGTTGCCGTCGAAGCGGCCGCCGCGCACGTCGACGCGCATCACGCCCTCACCGACGGAGAGGCCCCAGCGGCCGTTGTCGACCGCGGCGACGTCGACGACGTCCGCGGCGGCGTCCCCGCGCAGGGCGACGCCGTCGAACTCGTTCGCCGCCGCCACGACGCGGCGCAGCGTCGCCGTACCGCCCTCCACGTAGAGGCCGTGGCCCCCGCGGACGACCTCGCCGCCGTCGTGGGCGACGCGCGTGCCGCGCAGCACGACGTCGTCGAGCAGCGTCTCGGCGTCGGTCGCCACGACGAGGTTGGCGGCCAGGCCCACGCCGTCGAGCGTGAGGCCGCGGAGCTCGAGGCGGCCCCCCGCGACCTCCAGGCCGTTCTGTTCGGGCGCGACGACGCGCACGATGGTGGCACCGGAGCCGGCACCCACCAGCGTGAGGGCGGTGTCGCCGAGGCCGATCCAGACGTCGATCACGTGCACGCCGGCCGGCAGCACGACGGTGCCGCCCGCCCGCAGGCGCTCCGAGAGCGAGCCCGGCGCCGCGTAGTTCACGCGCCCGAGGACGTTGCCGGCCATCGCGACGTCGTCGGCGACGGTCGGCGACGCGCCCACGTCGTTGCGGCTGACCCCGAAGCCGCCGTTGCCCACGAGCCGGCCGCCGCGCAGTTCCAGGGTGCCCGTCGTGGTCGCGCGCACGCCCGTCGACGCGTTCCAGGCGACCACGCTGTCGACGATCCGGCCGCCCGCCTCGCCCGTCACCTCGAGGCCGAAGCCGCCGTTGCCCTCGACGACGGCGCGCTCCACCCGCGCGCTCCCCGCCTGCAGGCTCAGTCCGCCGCCGCCGTTGCCCTGCACGACGCTGCCGACGACCTCCGTGGCGAGCGCGCGGCTCGCGACGCCCCAGCCGCCGTTGTCCTCGAAGGCGCCACCGTCGAGACGCAGCGCCACGACCGTCTCGCTGGTGGACACGCCCGAGCCGCCCGAGCGCGCGACGACGGCGTCGATCAGGTCCAGCTCGCTGGCGCCGATCGCGAGCACGCCGTGGTGGGCGACGCCGTCGACGCGCAGGCGGGTGGCGCGCACGCGGGCGTCCGACACCGCGACCGCGGAGCCGCCGAAGGCCGGCGCCTCGCCCGCCGCCGCGCGCCGCGCGGCGCCGACGATCGCCACGTCCTCGAGCTGCAGGGCGCCCTCGATGACCACGACGCCGTTGGCGGCGCGCCCCCCGACGTCGAGCGTGACGCCGCGCAGCGTCAGCGTGCCGCCGCGCGCCTCGAAGGCGTTGATCTGCGTCGCGTCGTCGCCCGTGAAGCGGACGACGGTGGCGTGGGCGCCCGCGCCCACCACGGTGAGGTCGCCCTGCACGAGCACGCCGCGGTCGAGCACGACCTCGCCCGCCGGGAGCGTGACGGTGGCGCCGGCGACCGCCAGGTCGGCGAGCGACCCGGCGAGCGCGGCGGGCGCCGCGTTGGGCACGACGACGGGGTCCGCCGGGACCGCGCCGCCGCAGCGCAACGAACGGGAGGCGTCGGCGAAGCCGGCGACGGCGAGCGTCACGCGCGGCGCGTCGGCGCCGTCGCCGAAGGCGACCTCGACCCGCTCGCCGCCGCGCAGGTCGCGCACGAGCGCGTCGACGAGCTCGGACGGCGCCGCGAGCCGCGTGGCGTCGGTGACGCGATCGACGCGGTGATCCCAGGCGGCCCGCAGCGGCCAGCCGCCGTCGACGGACCAGGACACCGGCAGCGCCGCGGCCGCGGGATCGCCCACGGCTCCAGCCACGCTCAGGCCGATGGCGAGCGGTTCGGGTGCGCCCGGCGCGGCGCAGGTGACGTCGAGGACGACCCGTGCGGGCTGCGGGCCCGCGAGGGTGCCGGCCAGCGAGAGGGTCTCGAGGGCGTCCTGCTCCCACGCGTGGGCGAGGGTGGCGAGCGCCAGAAGGGCGGCGGTGGGAAGGAGGTGGCGTCGGCGCATGGGGGAGAAGGTACCCGGACGGGCGCCGGGGCGCTGTGACGGGTTCCTGAAGGGCGTGACCTGTGCCCGGGGAGCAAGGGGTCGACACGTGGCTCAAGACGGCTGGCCTGGAGACATCGGTGCGGGTTCGCCGATCGCCTCGACGCGGCGATCTCGTCGGCGCCTCAGCCCCGCCCCGCCCGCCCCCGCCCCCGCCCGTCGACCAGCCCCCGCAGCAGTCCCCCGAAGACGAGGGCGTGCAGCGGGGTGACCAGGAGCCAGTAGGCGCGCCCGGCGAGGCCGTGCGGCCGGAAGGTCGCCGTCTGGCGCAAGACCGGCGGCTCGTCGCCGTCGCGTTCGAGCTCGAACTCGAGCCAGGCCTCGCCGGGCAGCCGCATCTCGGCGTAGAGCAGCAGGCGCCCGCGTTCGCGGTTGGCGACCAGCACGCGCCAGAAGTCGAGCGCGTCGCCGGGGCGGAGTTCGGTGGGGTGCCGGCGCCCGCGGCGGAGACCGGTGCCACCCACGAACCGGTCGAGGACGCCACGCAGCCACCAGAGCCACTGGGCGTGGTACCAGCCGTTGGCGCCGCCGATGCGCCACAGGCGGGCGATCACGTCTTCGGGCGGGTCGTGCAGCGCGGCACGGCGGGTGTCGTGGTAGGCGCCCTGGGCCGGCACCTGCACCAGCCGGTCGAGCTCGAGGGCGCCGCGGCTGGAGACGACGGCGTCCGTCCACGACGAGACCACGGTCTGCTGCTCGATCCTCTGGAAGGCGAGCCGCACGGCCTCCTCGTAGGTGAGCGGCTCGAAGGGGACGATGTCGCGGATGCGCTCGTCGCGCGCGACCACGTCGACCGTCATGGAGTCGACCAGGTTGCGCGCCAGCGGGTAGCTGGTGGAGGTGACGAAGTAGAGCCAGTACGACGACAGCCGCGGGGTGAGGATCGGCACGGGGAGCACCCAGCGGCGCAGGCCGCGCACGGCCGCGTAGCGCAGCAGCATCGCCTGGTAGGTGAGGACCTCGGGGCCGCCGATGTCGAAGGTCTCGCCGATCGCGCGCGGCTCGTCGAGCACGCCGGCGAGATAGGCGAGCGCGTCGCGCACCGCGATCGGCTGCGTGCGGGAGCGCAGCCACTTGGGCGCGACCATCAGCGGGAGCTTCTCGGTGAGGTCGCGGATGATCTCGAAGCTGGCGCTGCCCGAGCCGACGATGATGCCCGCCCGCAGCACAGTCACGGGCACCGTCCCCTCGCGCAGGATCCGCTCGACCTGCCGACGCGAGGCCAGGTGCTGGGAGAGGGCGCCGTCGTCGCCGAGGCCGCCCAGGTAGACGATCTGGCGCGCGCCGGTGGTGGCGAGGTAGTCGGCGAAGTTGCGGGCGGCCCGTGCCTCGAGGTCGGCGAAGTCGCCCGAGGTGGAGAGGCTGTGGACCAGGTAGTAGGCGGCATCGAGCCGGTCGGGCAGGTCGGCATCGGCGAGCGGCTCCAGCAGGTCCGCCTGGTGCACCCAGACGCCCTTCTCCGGGTCGTGGGCCACGGCGAAGCGCTGGGGGTCGCGCACCACGCAGTGCACCTGATGGCCCGCCGCGAGCAGCAGCGGCAGCAGGCGCATGCCGATGTACCCGTTGGCGCCGGTCAGCAGCACGCGCAGGGGACCGGGCCGGGTTTGGCCCTCCACGGTTTCGCTGGGTGCCGCGTCCGGGGCGCCAGCGGCGACGCCCGCAGGCGGCAGGGGACTGCTCATGCCGAAGGGTACGGCGGATCCGGGCGCGCCGGGGCGTCCGGGGCCACCGAGCGGTGGCGGCCGTGCGCGACTGGACCCCGTCCCGCCGAAGGGTCTACGGTGGTTGGGACGAACGGAGGTGCGAGCGATGAAGGAACTCGACGTCGGAGCGTTCTGGCGCCTGCTCAAGCCCGAGGTGGTCGCGTGGGCCGTGGCCGAGCACGAGGGGCAGCGCAGCATCTGCCCGCTCGGGTGGACGATGCGGACCTCGGCCTCGCCGCCGATGGTGGCGATCAGCGTGGCACCGTCACGCTTCACCCACGGGCTCATCGAGGGCGCGGGCGCGTTCGTGCTCGCCTACCCGGGGCGTGAGCTGGTGCAGGCCACGCAGTATTGCGGCAGCCACAGCGGCCGCGACGTCGACAAGTTCGCGGCCTCGCGCGTGACGGCGCTGGCCGGTCGACAGGTGGCGGCACCGGTCATCGCCGAGTGCGTGGCGAACCTCGAGTGCCGGGTCGTCGACCGCTTCACGACGGGTGACCACTCGGTCTTCGTGGGCGAGGTGGTCGCGGCCTGGGCGCGAGAAGAGCCCGGCCAGCTGCTGTGCCTGGTCGACGACTCGGCCGGCTACGAGACGGTGCTCGTCGACGAGCGGTTCCGGTTCGGGGTGGTGCGGGGGTAGGCGGGTTCACTCGGCAAGGAGGAGTTCCCATGCCCACACTGAAGGTGCTGCCTTGCCTCGACGCGCACGCGATGGCCGAGCAGCGCCGCCGCGAGCTCGACGTGCCCCGTGCCTACGCCGCGGAGTTGGGCCGGACGGCGGTCGAGGCGGCCCGCGCCGGGGCGTACCGCCACGACGGTCGGGTGGTCCCGTGGGGTGACGCGGTGCAGGCGGCGCGCGCCGCCAAGGTCAGCATCCCGCCCGACGCCGAACTGCCGGCGGCGCCCGCCCGGCCGTTCGTCGAGACGCGCGTCCAGGTCACGAACGAGACGACCCTGGGCGCCGCGCGCCGCCTCGCCGACGCGGGGGCGGGCCCGCTCGCGCTCAACTTCGCCAACGGCGTCCACCCCGGCGGCGGCTTCCTGGACGGCGCCAGGGCGCAGGAGGAGGTGCTCTGCCGCTCCAGCGCCCTGTTCGAGACGCTGGTCGGCGACCCCATGTACGCGGCGCACGCGCGGCGCCCGCGGCCGGATTCCAGCGACTGGGCGATCTACTCGCCGGGCGTGCCGGTGTTCCGCACCGACGACGGCGCGACGCTGCCGCGCCCCTGGCAGCTCGACGTCGTCACCTGCGCCGCGCCGTACGCGCCCGCCGTCGGCCAACCGGAGAGCGGCGACCTGCTCGAGCGGCGCATCCGGCGGATCCTGGCGATCGCGCGCGCCTACGGCCACGCGTCGCTGGTGCTCGGCGCGTGGGGCTGCGGGGCGTTCCACAACGACCCGGTGCGCACCGCGAACGACTTCCGCGCCGCGCTCGAGGGCGAGTTCGCCGGCGCGTTCGCGGAGGTCGTGTTCGCCGTCGTCGACTGGTCGCCGGAGCGACGCAACCTGGGGCCGTTCCGCGCCGCGTTCGCGGCGTCGCCGACGCCGCACGCGGCGGCGTGATGGCGTTTCCGGGCCGCCGACACGCCCGTGGTACCGTCTTGCGCGCATCCTGACGGCGCCCGAACCCCGTGACCCCACCCGAACCGCTCCTCCGCCACAGCCGCCTGATCGACCGCTCGCCGGTCTACTACGGCTGGCTCGTGGCGGCGGTCGCCACGGTCGGCATGATGATGACGATCCCCGGCCAGACGGTCGGGGTGTCGATCTTCATCGACGGGATCATCGCTGACCTCGGCATGTCGCGTTCCGAGGTGTCGACCCTTTACCTGATCGGCACGGTGATCGGCGCGCTCGTCCTGCCGTTCGTGGGGCGTTTCGTCGATCGGCATGGGCCGCGGCTGGCCGTCGTCGTCATCGCGGCCGCGTTCGCGCTCGCCTGCGTCTGGATGGGCTTCGTGCAGGGCACCGTCACGCTGCTCATCGGCTTCACGCTGATCCGGGCGCTCGGCCAGGGCTCGCTGTCGCTCATCTCCGTGCACGCGGTGGCGATCTGGTTCGTCCGGCGGCGCGGCGTGGCCGTCGGCCTGCTGGGCGTGGGCATGGCGGCGTGGGTCGCCGTCTTCCCGTCGCTGTTGGAGCCGGTCATCGGCGCCGTCGGCTGGCGGTCGAGCTACATGCTGCTCGGCGCGCTGGTGGCGTTGACGATCCTGCCGCTCGGCGCGTTGGTGTTCCGCGACCGGCCGGAGCGCTTCGGGCTGGTGCCGGACGGCGCCGTGGCGCCGCCCGGCACCATGGCGCAGGCCGGAGACGGCGAGGCCGGGGTCGTCGGCGATCGTGGCGCGGACGCCGCGACGGGACCGACGGAGACCGCCGGCGCCGCGGCGGCGCCCGTTCTGGCCGAGGTCTCGTACACGGCGGCCGAGGCGCGCGCCACGCTCACCTTCTGGCTGTTCGCCAGCGGCATCTTCCTGACGTCGTGCTTCGGCACCGCGCTCACCTTCCACCACTACGCGATCCTCGCGCAGGGCGGCATCGGCCGCGAGTTGGCCGCCCTGGCGTTCGTGCCGATCGGCGCGATGGGGGCCGTGGGCAACCTCGGCACGGGCGTGCTGATCACGCGCGTGCCGCCGCGCTTCCTGCTCGCCGGCCAACTGCTCCTCCTCGGCGCCGGCCTGGTGCTCGCCGGCCGCCTGGGCAGCGAGACCGCCGTGTGGGTCTACGGCGCCGTCATCGGCCTGCGCAACGGGATGGGCACCTCCCTGGAGGGCAACGTGTTCGCGCACTACTTCGGGCGCCGGCACATCGGCGCCATCCGGGGCCAGGTGGCGACCGGGATGGTCGTCGGGTCGGCCATCGGGCCGCTGGTGTTCGCCTTCGGCCACGACCTGACCGGGACCTACGCGCCCGTCATGCTGCTGGCCGCGGCCCCCGCGTTCGCCCTCGGCGCCGTGGCGCCCTTCCTGCGGTTGCGGCGCGGGGGGCGGGTGCGCTGAGCTAGCGCTCGTACTGCGGCACCCCCGCGCCATCGGCGCGCACGCCGTGCTCGGCGCGGTAGCGCGACGTGATCTCGTGCAACCGGGGCAGCAGCGCCGGGTCCGGCCGCGGCCCCTCGAGGGCGGTGAGCACCTCGTGCAGCTGCTCCGGGGTGTTGATGCTCACGACGGTCGACGCGATGATCGGGTAGACGAGCGAGAACTTCAGGCCGAAGCTCGTCCACGAGGGCGCCGTGCGCCCCTCGCCGATCTCGGGTTCGACGACGCTGCGCGCCTCCGCGAGCTGGTCGTAGGCGCGGTCCCAGCCGGGGTCGAGCATGCGGTCGCCGGCGGGCAGGGCGGACCGGTCGATGCGGGCGTCGGTCAGCAGGCCGCCCATCAGCGGCCGGATGCCGATGAAGCCCATGCCCCGCTCGCGCATGTCGTCGAAGACCTCGACCATCTCGGTCTCGAGCCAGTTGAAGTACGCCACGATGCCGTCGAACGCGCCCGAGGCGATGGCGGCGCGGGCGTAGCCGACGGTGTAGGGGAAGGTCGTCAGCGCCCCGATCAGCCCCTGCTCGCGCAGCTGCTGCGCGACCTCGCGCAGCGGCTCGAGCACGGCGTCGAAGTCGGCGACGCGCTGCGGCTCCGCGCGGTCGTCGTAGCCGAGCAGCCGCTCGAAGTCGCCGCGTTGCAGGTGCTGCACGACGTCGATGCGCTCGGCCCGCAGCTCGCGCAGCGCGTCCTCGATCTGGCGCCGGAAGGCCGCCGGGTCGAAGCGCGGCTCGCCCCAGTCGGGCACGTTGACCTTGATCGCGTGCCGCACCCGGTCGCGGTTCGGGTGCCGCGCCAGCACCTGCCCGGTCGACCAGCGGGTGCCGTACTCGTAGCTGGAGTGCACGAAGTCGATGCCGAGGTCGAGCGCCTCCTCCAGCGCGCGCTGGCCGGCGCGCGATTGCTCGTCCTCGCCCGGCGTCTTGGCCGCGAAGCGCATCGTCCCGAAGCAGATCTCGGGGAGCTCCATGCCAGTGCTGCCGAAGGGTCGTCGTTCCATGGTGTCGGCCTCCGTTCCGTTCGCGCCTGCCCCCACCCTACGTCCCTTGGGCCGTCGTGGCCCGAGCCACGTCAGCCGCCCGCCCCCAACGTCTCGGGCCGCGCGGCGCGCGCCAGCAGGTTCTGGCCCAGCACCGCGTCGACCACGTGGTCACCTGCGCCGAGTTCGCGGAGTCGCCGCTCGACGCCGACGAGCGCCGCGCCGGGACCCGCGCCTTCACCTTCGTTCGCCCGGCCGTAGCCCCAGGCGCCCGGCTCCGCGAGTTCGAGGCCGATCGCCACCGTGCCCGCATGGCCGTCCTCCAACCGTCGCTCGAGCCCCGTGTTCCCGCCGTGCATGCTTTCGTCGAGGAACGCTCGCCCGCCGTAGCCCAGGAGGGAGCCGGCGCTGGCGAGCTCGCGGTGAAGACCGTCGTCCGGCTGCGAGTCCATGCGGCAGACGTAGGTGCGTTCGCCGGCCACGCCGCGCTCCGCGAGGTACCCGACCAGCCCCGCGAGGTCGGCGCCCCGCTCCAGGCGCACCAGCAGCAGCGCGCCCGAGAGGCGGCACGCCTCGACCGCGGCGTCCCAGCACGGGTCGTCGGCGGGGGCATTGGCGCCGAGGGAGGCCGCGACGGCCGCGGGCCGCGCCAGCGGCTGCTCCCGCATGCCGCCCTCGAGCTCGCGCTGGAACGTGGCGAGCGCGGCGTCGGCCGTGATCCAGGGGCGCCGGCCGGTCGGGTAGTGCGACGCCGGGTGGAAGCCGGTCACGGCCGCGATGGCCACGCCGCTCTTCGCCGACAGGCGGGCGAGGGCCGCGGCGTCGCGACCGCAGCCCTGGGGTTGCGCGTCGAGCAGCGCCGCGCGGCGTGGGGCGGCGGCGCGGGCAAAGCCGCGGAGTCCGTCGGCCTGGTGCTCCTCGTCGTTGAGGGGCGCGGGCGCCGCGGGCGCCAGCGAGGTCGGTGCAATCCAGGCGTGGCCGTAGCCGTCGAGCCGGACGTCGGCGTCCGGGCGGAGGACGGCGCCGGTGACCAGGGGCAGCACGTGGCCGGGACCCGCGGGCGGGGGTGGGGTCATCGCCGAGACGGGCGCGTTGCCGCCCTCAGCCGCGCACGCGCAGCGGGATCTCGCGGCTGGCGTGCTGCTCGAGGTAGGCCAGCCAACCGCTCAGGGTCAGGTCGCCCAGGTCGTTGTGGCGGACGGTCGTGGCCGGGTCGACGCCGGCGACCGCGAGCTCTCGGGCCAGGGCCACCGTGGCCGCCCGCGTCTCGGCCATGGCGACCCGCAGCGCCTCGATCCCGTCGGCGGCGTCGGGCCGGTAGCCGTGGTAGGCGTCGAGCACGAAGGGATCGCCGAGGGCGACGCGCAGGCGGCTCTGCCCCCAGCGCTCGATGCCCACGCAGTGTGCGACGGCCTCCCGGTTGGCGGGCGTGTCGGGCTTGCTCTCCAGGTGCGCGTCGAGGCGCGCGCCCGAGGCCTCGAGGTCGCGGGCGGCGTCGTCGAGCGAGCGCTGGCGCCCGCGTCGCTCCGCGTAGGGGCGCAGTCCCAGTCCGATGAGCTTCTGGATGGCTCTCATGACCGCATCCAAGCACGCTCCGCCTGCAGCGACCGTCTCCCGCGCGGTACCCTCGCCGGAGAAACGGGAGGTACGGACATGCGCGTCATCGTCACGGGCGGAAGCGGCCGCGCCGGCAGCTTCACGGTGCGGGAACTGGTCTCGGCAGGGCACGACGTGGTCAACCTGGACGTGGTGCGGCCGCCGGAGGGGCTGCCGGGCGACTTCATGCAGCTCGACCTCGCGAACGGCGGCGAGGTCTACGACGTCATCGCCCAGGTGCGGCCGGAGGGCGTGTGCCACCTGGCGGCGAACCCCTCGCCGTTCGGCTTCCCGCGCAACCAGACCTTCGAGAACAACGTGCTGAGCACGAACGCCGTCATGCAGGCGGCGGGCGACCTCGGCGTGCGGCGGCTGGTGTACGCGAGCAGCGAGATGGCGACGGGCTGGCTGACGACCGACGAGCTGCCGCCGAGGTTCCCTTTCGACGAGACCGACCGGGTCCCCTCGCCGAACGCCTACGCGCTGAGCAAGTTCATGGGCGAGGTGATCGCGGATTCGATGGTGCGGCAGTTCCCGTCGATGTCGATCGCCAGCCTCCGGATCAACAACGTGATCATGCCCGACGGGTACGACGTCCTGCGCTACCGGCGCGAGAACTTCCCCGAGGGCGGCGTCAACTTCTGGAGCTACATCGACGCGCGCGACGTGGCCAGTGCCTTCCGGGCGGCGCTCGAGGGCGAGATCGAGGGGCACGAGGTGTTCCTCATCGCGGCCGCCGATACCTGTCTCGACACGCCCATCCGGGACGCGGTCGAGCGCCTCTACGGCCCCGGCGCGAACTTCGCGCCCGACCACGGTCCGTTCGACTCGGTCTTCGACTGTCGCAAGATCGAGCGGCGGCTCGGCTGGAGGCCGAGGCACTCCTGGCGCGACGGCTGAGCGAGGCCCCACGCCGTCGGCGCGGATCCGGAGAACGGTCGGCCGGCGCCGTCGCCTGAACCACATCCCGCCCCACATCATCGTGTGGCGCGCGGGTGCTGCCGGTCCCCCTAGCCTGCGGGTCGAGGAAGGGGGACCCAGATGAAGGTCCTGATCGTGTACGCCAGCAAGTACGGGAGCACCGGCGGGGTCGCCGAGGCCATCGGGGAGGCGCTCCGCGAGCGCGGGCACGGCGCCGAGGCGCACGAGGCCGCTTCGGCGCCCGCGCCCGGTGGCTTCGACGCCGCGGTCGTCGGGAGTGGTGTCTACGTGGGGTCGTGGCTCAAGCCGGCCTCGCGCTACCTCGAGGCCCACGCCGCGGCCCTGAGCGAGCGGCCCGTGTGGCTGTTCGGCGTCGGCCCGCTCGGCGCCGAGAACCCGCAGCCCGCGGGCGAGCCCGAGCAGGCGGGCAAGCTGGTCGACAGCGTCGGCGCGCGCGCGTACGTGACGCTGACCGGCGCGCTCGACCGCGGCCGCCTCGGCCTGGCCGACCGGCTGATCGCCCGCGCCGTCAAGGCGCCCGACGGCGACTTCCGCGACTGGGCGGCCATCCGCGCCTGGGCGCACGGCATCGCGGACGCGCTCGACGCCGGTGCCGCCGGCGCCACCGCGCCCGCCGCGCCCGCCGAGCGGGTCCGCGCATGATCGCCGCCGTCCGCTCGGACACCCGCCCCGCCGCCGGCGCCCTGACGCTGCGCCTCGCCGTCCTCTTCGCCTGGCTCGCCGCCGGCGCCTACCTGCTGCTCGCGGCGGGCATGCTCGGCACGGGCGGCTACCAGGCCGAGCCCGGCAGCGAGGGCATCGTCCTCGTCGCGGCCGCCGGCTACGCCCTGGGGGGCCTGCTCGTGCTCGCGCGGCGGCGGTGGCTGTGGATCGTCGGCGCGGTCGTCAACGCGCTGGTCATGGCGATGTTCTTCGGCGCCTACGCCGGCGACCCCTCCATCCTGCTCTCCGGCGGCGGCCTCGCGACCAAGGGCGCGCAGCTGGCGCTGGAGGCCGCGCTCCTCGCGCTGATCCTCCGGAGACGCTGAGGCCCCGGATGAACCCGCCGGCGGCGCGCACCTACGAGATCCGGGTCGAGCGCCACCTCGGGCCGGCCGCCGGGGCGCTCTTCCCGGGATTCGACGTCCGCCACGAGGCGGACGGGAGCAGCGTCCTCACCGGTGACCTGCCCGACCAGGCGGCGCTGCACGGCGTGCTGGCGCTCGTGCGCGACCTGGGACTCGTGCTGACCGAGGTGCGGGTGGTCGCGGGCGCCTGAGGTCGGCCCCCGGCTCGACGCCGGAGCCCACGCGCCGGCGGCGTCCGACCGAACCGGGACGCCCGCGACCACGGCGCGCCCGCCGCACAGTAACGTCGGGGCATGCGCCGCCATGGACGCGCCCCGGAGCCGATCCCGCTCGCGAAGCTGCGCCCGCCGTCGCCTCACCCGCGGCTCGTCCCGCGCCCCGACCTCGAGGCGCGGCTCTCGCGGGTCTGGCGCTCCCCCGTCACCCTCGTGAGCGCGGCCGCCGGGTTCGGCAAGACGAGCGCCGTGGTGGCCGCGCTCGCGGCAGGGGAGGGCGGCGAGCGTCCGCCGTTCGAGGCGCGCGACGGCCCCATCGCCTGGGTCGCGCTCGACGATCGCGACGACGACCCGCAGCGCTTCTTCCGCCTGCTCGGCGCCGCGCTGCAACGCGCGACCGGCCACGGCGCCGAGCTCGAGCGCGCCCTCGCGGCGCCCCAGCCGCCCCCGCCGCGGGCGCTGCTCACGCCGCTCCTGAACGCGCTCGCCGAGGCGGACGCGCGGGCGCTGCTGTGCCTCGACGACCTGCACCTGGTCGGCGATCCGCGGGTCTTCGACGACCTCGCGTTCCTCGTCGAGCACGCGCCACCCGGCCTGCGGCTGCTGATCGTGACGCGCGCCGACCCGCCGCTGCCCCTCCACCGCTGGCGCGCCCGCGGGCAGCTTCTCGAGCTGCGCGCCGACGACCTACGCCTGCACGCCGACGAGGTCGCCGCGCTGCTGGCGGCCGAGCTCGGTCGGCCGCTGGGGGAGGCGACCGTCGCCGCTGTGCAGCGCGCCACCGAGGGCTGGGCGGCCGGCGTGCGCCTGGCGTCGCTGGCCCTGCAGGGCGCCGGGGAGCGCGACGAACGGGCGCTCGTCGCGCGGCTCGAGCTCGGCGAGGGCTTCGCGCTGGAGTACCTCGCCGAGGAGGTGCTCGCGCGCCTCGACGCCCCTCTCGCGGCCTTCTTGCTCGACACCGCGGCGCTCGACGCGTTCGCGCCCGAGCTCGCCGACGCCGTGCGCGAGGCGGACGATGCGCGGGCGTCGATCGACGAGGCCCGCGCGCGCGGCCTCTTCCTCCAGCCGGCACCCGCGCCGCCCGGCGCCCCCGCCGGCCACGCCTGGTGGCGCTACCACCGGCTCTTCCGCGCGCTGCTGCAGGGTCGCGGCCGCGTCGCGGCGCCGGGGCGCGAGCAGGACCTCCTGCGGCGCGCCGCCGACTGGTTCGAGGCCCACGACGCGCACGAGGCGGCCCTGGAGGCCGCCCTGGCGGCGGATGACGGCGAGCGTGTTGCTCGGCTGCTCGACGCGGCCGCCTACGGGCTGGTGATGGACGGCCGCGCGTCCTTCGTCGAGCGCGCGCTCGAGGGCCTGCCGGCCGCGGCGAGCGCGCGGGCACCGCGGGCGCGGCTCGCCTACGGCTGGGCGCTGCTGCTGCGCGGGCGCTACGACGACCTCGCCACCGTCCTCGACGGGCTGGACGGCGACGCCCACGCCCTGTCGCCCGCCGACCGGGCCCAGCTCGCGGCGCTCCGCGCCGTGCTGGCGGATACCCGCGCCCAGGCCGACGACGCGCTGGCGCTCGCGCGGGACGCGCTCGCCGCCGCGCCCGAGGGCGATACCGTGACCCGCGCCGCGGCGCAGATGGCCCTGGCGGGCGCCCACCGCGAGCTCGGCGACGCCGGAGCCGCGATCGCCGCCTACGAGCGCGCGCTGGCGCTCTGCCGCGCGGCGCGCCTCCCCGTCCCCGAGGGCCTGGCCCGGGCGCACCTCGGCCTGCTCTACGTCCAACGGGGTCACCTGCGCAAGGCGACGAGCGTGACGATGCCGCTCGGGGGCGCCACCGGGCATCCGGCCGCCGCCGCCGCGCTGGCCTCCCGCTGCGCCGCGCTCCTCGAGCAGGACGAGCGCGAGGCCGTGCGTCGGGCGCTCCCCGAGGTGACGTCGTTGGCCGAGCGCGCCGGCCAGCCGGCGGTGCTGGCGAACGCGCACCTGGTGTGGAGCCGCCTGCACCGGGCCGACGGCGACGCCGTGCTCGCCCGCGAGGCGCTCGAGGCGGCGCTGGCGCAGGTGGAACGCGGCGTGCCCGCCTGGCTCCGAGCGCTGGTCGCGGTCCGGGCGGCCGAGGCGAGCCTGGCCGATGGCGACGTCGAGACGGCGGCCGTGCACCTGCGAGCCGCGGAGGACGGCGGAGCCCGCGGACCCGTGGAGGCCGAGCTGGTCCTGGCCCGCGGGCGGCTCCACCTCAGGCGCGGCACGCCGGAGGACCTCGACGCCGCGCTCGACGCCGCTCGCGCGCTCGTCGACGCCGAGGGGGACGCCGATCCCGGCGAGGGCGTGCGCCTCGCCGCGCTGGTGCTGCTGGCGCTGGCGCAGGCCGCCCAGGGTGAGACGCTCGCGGCCCAGGCGACGCTCGCGCGGGCCGTGCGCCGGGCCGAGCGCGAGGGCTTCGTGCGGACGTTCGTCGAGGCGGGCGTGACGTGCGCGGCGCTCCTCGCGGGCGTGGGGCACCCGTACGCCGCCCGCCTGCTGGCGGCCTTCGCGCCCGAGGACCGAGCGCGGGCCGGCGCATCCGAGACGCCTTGGGATGTCGGCGTTCCGGACGCCGCCGCGGCGGCGGTGGGTCTGACCGAGCGCGAGCGCCACATCCTGCGCGCCCTCGCTGCGGCCGGCACCTACCGGCGGGTCGCGGACGAGCTGGGCGTGAGCGTCAACACCGTCCGCTTCCACGTCAAGAACGTCTACGCCAAGCTCGGCGTGGGCACGCGACTGGAGGCGGTGGACCGGGCTCGTCAGCTGGGTTGGCTCGGCGAGCGCTAGCTCGGCCGCGGTCTCGTCCGGCTGACGACCGATGCCTCGACGCGCGCCGCCCGTTGCGGAATCGTGGCGTGCTACGCTTTCGATGGCGTCGCCCGCGCGACGTCTCACCGTGCAACTCCATGCACCGAGCTCGCGCCGTGCGTGGTCGCGAGATCGGGCATAGGCACCGGCGCAGACGTCGACGAAGCAGTCAGGCGGGCTTCCCGCGCCGCAGACCTCGTGGCCGCCAAGTGGAGGTGTTTCCCGTGGACCGAGATTCGTTCGCTTCCCGCCGGGGATCTCGACCGTTGCCCGCGCCGCGGGGGCGGTGGGCCGGGGAGCCCCCGGTCGCCACCTTCTCCATCGCCGCCCGCGACCCGGCCAGCGGCGACCTCGGGGTCGCCGTGGCCAGCAAGTTCCTCGCCGTCGGGGCGTACGTGCCGACGGCGAAGGCCGGCGTGGGCGCCGTGGCCAGCCAGGCCCACGTCAACACCACCTACGGTGGCCGCGCCCTCGAGATGCTCGCCGGTGGGGCGTCGCCCGACGACTGCGTGGCCGCCTTTCGCGCCGACGACCCCCACATCGACGTGCGCCAGGTCGGCATCGTCGCCGCCGACGGCGCCAGCGCCACCTTCACCGGCGGCGCCTGCCACGCCTGGGCGGGCGGGATCGCCGGGCCAGACTTCGCGGCGCAGGGCAACATCCTCACCGGGGCCGACGTGGTCGACGCGCTGGTGGCGGTCTTCGCGCGCGACGAACTGCCGTTCCCCGAGCGGCTCGTGGAGGCGCTGAGGGCGGCGGACGCCGCCGGCGGCGACCGCCGCGGACGCGAATCGGCGGCGCTGCTGGTGGTGGGCGAGGGCAAGGGGTACGCCGCTCTCACGGATCGCTGGATCGACCTGCGGGTCGACGACCACCCGACGCCGATCGTCGAACTCGGTCGCCTGCTCGAGCTGCACCGGCTCTTCCTCGACAAGCCGTCGGCGGCGCCCCGGCCGCTGCTCGAGAACGACGTCCGCTGGCTGCAGGACGTCTTGCGTCGGGGCGGCTACCTCGACCGCGCGCCCACCGGCGCCTGGGACGAGGACACGGAACGCGCTCTGGAAGGGCTCTTCGGGGTCGAGAACCTCGAGGAGCGGTGGACGACCGGGCCGCGCATGGACCCGGTCGCGTGGGCACATCTCCAGAGGATCTTCGGAGGTCAGGCATGAAGCAACGCAGACGGTTCCTCATCCTTCTCGCGGCGATGGCGGCCGGGGCCTGGGCGTTCGCCCAGCCGGGCTCGCAGATCGTCATCGGCCTCCAGGCCGAGCCCGTCACGCTCGACGTGGCGCAGCTCTCCGACTACAACTCGTCGCGCACCGCCATGCCCATGTTCGAGGGCCTGGTGCGCTTCGCCGACGGCTCCACCGACGTCGAGCCGGCGCTGGCCGAGCGCTGGGACGTCTCGGACGACGGTCTCGTCTACACCTTCTACCTGCGGCCGGGCGTCACCTTCCACGACGGCACCCCGGTGAACGCCGAGGCCGTCGAGTTCTCCTTCGAGCGGCAGACCGACCCGGCGCACCCGTACCACGACACCGGCACCTTCCCCTACGCCGAGTTCACCCTCGGCAACATCGCGTCGATCGAGGTCGTCGACGACCTCACCGTCCGCCTGACGCTGCGCGAGAACTTCGCGCCGTTCCTGTCCAACCTCGGTATGCACGCGGCGGCGCTGGTGAGTCCCACCGCCGTGATGGCCTCGGGCGCCGACTTCTCCGAGAACCCCGTCGGGGCCGGCCCCTACCGCTTCGTCTCCTGGCGTCGCGGCGTCGAGGTCGTGCTCGAGCGCAACCCCGACTACTGGCGCGTCACCCCGCAGGTCGAGCGCCTCATCTACCGGCCGATCGTCGAGGACCAGGCGCGCCTGGCCGCGCTCGAGGCGGGCGAGGTCGACCTGGCCGTCAACCTGCCGCCGGACGACCTGCCGCGCCTGCGCAGCGACGCGCGCTTCACCTTCGCCGAGCAGGCCGGCATGCACACGTGGTACGTCGTCTTCAACGTCACCAAGGAGCCCTTCGACGACGCCCGCGTGCGCCAGGCCGTCGCGTACGCGATCGACCGCCAGGCGATCGTCGACGCGGTGCTGGGCGGCACCGGCGTGCTCGCCAAGAACTTCCTGCCGCCCGTGGTGTGGGGCTACACCGAGGACGTCCCCGAGTACCCCTACGACCCCGAGCGCGCCCGCGAGCTGCTGGCCGAGGCCGGCTACCCCGACGGCTTCGAGGTCGAGTTCTGGGTGCCCGCCTCGGGCTCCGGCATGCAGCAGCCGGTGGCCATGGGCACCGTGATCCAGGACTACCTGTCGCGCGTCGGCATCGAGGCGACGATCCAGCAGTTCGAGTGGGGCACCTACCTCGACCGCGTGATCGTGCCGCTCGACAGCGCCGACACCGTCCCCGCGATGTTCCAGATGTCGTGGATCGGCGACAACGGCGACCCCGACAACTTCCTCTACATCCTCCTCTCCGGCGACCAGTTCCCGCCGTTCGGCTTCAACCTGGGCTTCTACGCCAACCCCGAGGTGGACGCGATCCTGCGCGAGGCGCGCACCACCAGCGACCACGACGCACGCGTGACCCTCTACGAGGAGGCGCAGCGGCTGATCATGGCCGACATGCCCGTCGTGCCGGTCGACCACGAGACCCAGATCGTCATCCATCGCACCGGTATCGAGGGATTCGTGCCGCACCCGACGGGCGTCTTCCGCTTCGAGAAGGTCGAGGTGAGCGCGCCCTAGAGCAGCGATGGCGTCGTACCTCCTCCGCCGACTGCTGGTGACCTTCCCGACGTTGCTCGGGGTGAGCGTGCTGGTGTTCCTCTCGCTGCACCTCGCCCCGGGCGACCCGGCGCTCGTCATGCTGGGCCCGAAGGCGACCGCCACCTCGCTCGAGGCGTTGCGCACCGAGCTCGGCCTCGACCGCCCGCTTCACGTGCAGTACCTGCGCTGGATCGGTGGCGTGGTGTCCGGCGACTGGGGCCGCTCGATCCAGCTCCGCGCGGGCGTCCTGCCGTTGGTGTGGGAGCGCTTCCAGGCGACGCTGATCCTCGCCGTCGTGGCGATGATCGTCGCCGTCGGCATCGGCATCGCCTTGGGGGTGGCGTCGGCCGTCGTGGCGGGCTCGCTGCTCGACCGCACGGCCATCACCACCACCCTGATCGGCTACTCGCTGCCGCCCTTCTTCCTCGGCATCGTGCTGCAGGTCGTGCTGGGGCTGCGCATGGGCTGGTTCCCGGTGACCGGCATGTACCCCGCCGGCGGCGGCGACTTCGGCGACCTGCTGACGCACCTGGTGCTGCCCGCCGTGACGCTCGCGGCCGGCATCGGCGCGCTGCTGGCGCGCATGACGCGCGCGACGATGCTCGAGGTGCTGCGCCAGGACTACGTTCGCACCGCCCAGGCCAAGGGCCTGACGCGCCGGGTGGTCGTGCTGCAGCACGCCTTCCGCAACGCGCTCATCCCGATTCTCACGATCGTCGGCCTGCAGACGGGCTACGTGCTCGGCGGCGCGGTGCTGGTCGAGCAGGTGTTCTCCTGGCCGGGGATCGGCACGCTCGCCATCAACGCCATCCTCGCCCGCGACTTCCCGCTGGTGCAGGGCGTGACGCTGATGGTGGCGGGCACCTACGTCTTCACCAACCTCCTCACCGACGTGGCCTACACCCTCGTCGACCCCAGGATCAGCTACCAGTGAGCGCCGGGCCGAGAGCACTGCGGGGCGCGCCCGGCCCGGTCGGGCCGTCGGGCGGCGGCGCGGGCATCCCGGGCGGCGAGCCCGGGGCCCCCGTCGACGGCGCCCCCGCGCCGCGCGGCCGTCGCGCGTTCTGGCGGGCGATCCTCGGCGAGCCCGTGGCCGCCGTCTCCTTCGTCATCCTGGCGGTCTTCGTGCTCGCCGCGCTGCTGGCGCCCTGGCTGGGCCTGCCGGACCCGGTACGCGGGTCGCTGATCGACCGGCTCCAGCCGCCGCTGACGCCCGGTCACCTCCTCGGCACCGACGAGTTCGGCCGCGACCTGCTCTCGCGCGTGGTGTGGGGCGCACGCGTCTCGCTGGCCGTCGGCTTCGCCGCGGTCGGCATCGCCGTGGTCATCGGCGTGACGCTCGGGCTCGTCAGCGGCTACCTCGGCGGCCGCTTCGACTTCTGGACGCAGCGCGTCGTCGACATGCTCATGGCCTTCCCGTACATCCTGCTGGCGCTGATGATCGTCGCCATCCTGGGACCGGGTCTCATGAACACGATGCTGGCCATCTCCATCGCCGGCGTGCCCTACTACGTGCGCATCGCGCGCAGCAGCGCGCTCACGCTGCGCAAGCGGGAGTTCGTCGAGGCGGCCGAGGCCGCCGGCGCCGGGCCCGTTCGCATCCTCCTGCGCCACGTCCTCAGCAACTCCCTCAGCCCGATCGTGGTGGCCGCGACGCTCGACGTCGGCTGGATGATCATGGCCGCGGCCGGGATGAGCTTCCTCGGTCTCGGCGCCCAGCCGCCGCAGGCCGAGTGGGGCGTGATGCTCTCCAACGGACGCCAGTTCCTGCGCGTCGCGCCGTGGGTGTCGCTGGTGCCCGGCACCATGATCTTCCTGGTGGTGCTGACGCTGAACCTGCTCGGCGACCGCCTGCGCGACCTGCTCGATCCGCGGATGGTGGGGCGGTAGGGGGCGGGGGGACACCCCGCGGGACACCGCGGGACACCTTGGGACACGAATCCGCGGGACGCCGCGCTCGGCTTCGCTTGACACGCAACACCCGCGCTGGTACCTTCGCTGTGTTGAGTGAACACTCAACAACGAGCGGAGAGGAGCCCGCGTGCCCGATCACCCCCAGGAAGGCCCGACGACCCACCGGTTGGGCGCCGACGAGCGACGCCGCCAGATCCTGGACGCCGCGCTGACGCTCTTCGCGCACCACGGCTACGCGGGGACCACCACCAAGGCGATCGCCAGGGAAGCGGGCATCACCGAGGGCCTGATCTACCACTACTTCGGGGGCAAGGCCGAGCTGCTCGTCGAGCTCGCGAAGCAGCGCAGCGCCCTCCTGCTGGAGGTGCGATCGCTGCTGCGCGACGAGGGCGACGCCCCGGCCGCGCGCACCATGCCGCGGATCGCGCGCGGCTGGGTGGAGCTGGTGCGCCACCAGGGCGACCTGGTCATCATGCTCGTCAGCGAGGCCCACGCCCACCCCGAGGTCGGCGCGGCGTTCGCAGCGCTGCTCGACGAGGTGCGCGGCGGGCTCCAGGGCTACCTCGACCGCCGCGTGGCCGCCGGCGAGCTCCGCGCCGACCTGCCGACCGCGGTGGCGGCCGCGTCGTTCCTCTCCACGCTGCTGATGTTCTTCTACACGCGCGCCGAGCTCGACGACGCCGCCTGGGAGGTCGAGGCGCGGCGCTTCACGACCGCGTTGCTCGACGTCTGGCTTCGTGGCGCGCTCGCCCGCGAAGACGCCCCGTGAGCCCGTGCCACGTCCGGCCGAGCCGGGCGCCGCCGTCGCCAGAACTGAGTAAGTACCCACTCAACTCTACCTTCCTCCAGCCGCACCGATCGGAGACCCCATGACCACGCCCCGCGTGCGTACCGCCACACCAGGAGCCGCCCCGTGCGCCTCCTGACCGCCCTCGCCCTGCGACACTCCGTCCTCGTCGTGATCGCCTTCGCGCTCGCCACCGGCTTCTTCGTGACCCGCGCGGTCCAAACGACCACCGACGGCAGCACCGACGCGCTCTACCCGCCCGAGTCGGCGGCCGCCATCCTCGCCGACGAGCTCGCCGTCGACTTCGCCCAGGGCGATCGGCTGCTCCTCGTCGTCGAGGGCGACCTCTGGAGCGCCGAGGGGCTGGCGGCGCTGCGCTCGCTCACGAGCGCCATCGACCGGCTCGAGGGCACCCGCGACGTCACCTCGCTCGCGAGTGCCAAGCGCCTCGAGGACGACGACGGCTTCCTGATCGTCGGCGACCTCATCCCGTCCGACCTCGA